>NZ_JBFREY010000023.1:0-90465 GCF_052114545.1 Pseudomonas sp. KB_12
CACCAGCACCGCGAACCTGGTGCTGCAAGTCCATAACAACGACGACCCAGTGATCATCACCGGCCTCGACACTGACGGCGGTGAGCTCACGGTCCAGGAGAAAAACCTCAGCGACGGCAGCAGCCCGGATGCATCGGCGCTGACTCAAAGCGGCACCTTTACCGTGACGGCATTGGACGGTGTGCAGACCTTGAGCGTGGGCGGCATCAACGTCGTCACGGGTGGCGTGGCAGCGGGTTTCCCTCAGTCGATTACTACCGCGCTGGGCAACACCCTGACCATCACCGGCTACAACGCCACCACCGGCGTGGTCAGCTACAGCTACACCTTGCTGGATAACGAAGCTCATCCAAACGCCAGCGGCGCCAACAGCCTCAGCGAGCAATTCGCCGTAGTCGCCACCGACGACAACGGCACCACCGCCAACGGCAACCTGGACGTGAACATCGTTGATGACTTGCCGACCGCTCACGCGGATTCCGCCTCGGTGGATGAGGGCGGGACGGTCAGTGGCAACGTCCTGAACAACGACGAAGGCGGCGCCGATGGGCCGGCCGCGAGCGGTGCTGTGATCGGCGTGCGTGCTGGCAACGACACCTCGACCCCGGCGATTGGCGGCCTGAACACCCAAATCAATGGCACCTACGGCTACCTGACCCTGGATGCCAATGGCAACGCCGTCTACCACAGCAACCCGAACACCGTCAGCGCCCCGGGCGCGACCGATGTCTTCACCTACACCGTGCGTGATGCCGACGGCGACGAAAGCACTACCACCATCACCATCGATGTCCACGATATCTGCCTCGTCGCCACACCCGACCACGAAGTCAGCGTCTACGAAAAAGCCCTTGACCTGAACCAGGACGGCCAGGACCTGGCCCCCGGCACTGTCACCGGCAGCGCCCCGAGCGCCACCAGCGAAACCGCCAGTGGCAGCCTCATCAGTTCGGTCAGCGGTGCCGTTGGCGCAGTGACCTTCGCGCTGGTGGGCAACGCCAACGGTGCCTACGGTCAACTGTCGCTTCACCCCGACGGCTCCTACACCTACACCCTGACCTCGCCAGCCACCACCACGCCCCACGCCAACGATGGCCCCAACGTCTTGAGTGAAAGCTTCACCTACCAGGCCACGGACTCGTTGGGCAACACGGTCACCAGCACCATCGTCATCGACATCGTCGACGACGTGCCCAACGCCCATGCCGATTTCGCTTCGGTGGTGGAGGGCGGCACGGTCAACGGCAACGTGCTGGACAATGACGTGCTTGGCGCGGACGGCGGCATGGTAATCGGCGTACGCGCCGGCAATGACACCTCAACCTCCGCTGTCGGTGGTCTGAACAACCAGATCAACGGCACCTACGGTTACCTGACCCTGGACGCCAACGGCAACGCCGTCTACCACAGCAACCCCGACGCTGTCGGCGCGCCAGGCGCGACCGATGTCTTCACCTACACCGTGCGCGACGCCGATGGCGATGAAAGCACGACTACCATCACCATTGACGTGCACAACAGCTGCCTCGTCGCAGAAACCGACCATGACGTTACTGTCTATGAAAAAGCCCTCGATCTGAATCAGGATGGCCAGGACCTTGCCCCTGGCACCGTCACCGGCAGCGACCCGAGCGCCACCGGTGAAACCGCCAGCGGCAGCTTGGTCGGGGCGGTCAGCGGGGCCACGGGCGCCGTCACCTTCACCCTGGTGGGCAACGCCACCGGCGCCTACGGCCAGTTGCTGCTCCACCCGGACGGTTCCTACACCTACACCCTGACCTCGCCAGCCAACACCACGCCCCATGCCAACGATGGCCCGAATGCGCTGAGCGAAAGCTTCACCTACCAGGCCACGGATTCCCTGGGCAACAGCACCACCGGCAGCCTGGTGGTCAGCATCGTCGATGACGTGCCAAAGGCCGTTGCGTCCGAACGTTCGGTCACAGCGGTGGAGATCGATACGAACCTGCTGATCGTGCTCGACGTGTCCGGCAGCATGAAAGACGACTCCGGCGTGCCGGGGCTCTCGCGGATGGATCTGGCCAAGCAGGCGATCAGCGCCTTGCTCGACAAATACGACGACCTGGGCGATGTGAAAGTCCAGCTCGTGACCTTCAGCGGCAGCGCCACCGAACAGAGCACCGTGTGGGTGGATGTGGCAACTGCCAAGACGCTGATCTCCGCGCTGAGCGCCCACGGTGACACCAATTATGATGCTGCCGTGGCGATGGCCAAGACTGCGTTCGCAAATCCCGGCCAACTGACCGGCGCACAGAACGTTGGCTATTTCTTCTCCGACGGCAAGCCGACCCTGGGTGAAATCGGCTCGGCAGACGAAGCCGCCTGGAAAGCCTTCCTCGACGCCAACGGCATCAAGAACTACGCCATTGGCTTGGGCAGCGGCGTCAGCAACACCCACCTCGACCCGCTGGCCTACGACGGCAGCGCCCACACCAACACCAATGCGGTGGTGGTCACCGACCTGAACCAACTCAACTCGGTGCTCTCCGACACCGTGCAAGGTGCGCCGGTCACCGGCAACCTGCTGGGCGAGGGGGGGGCCTTCGGCGCCGATGGCGGGTTTATCAAAAGCCTGGTGGTCGATGGCACCACGTACAGCTACGATCCGGCGGCCAACGGTGGCCAGGGTGCACTGACCGCCAGCGGCGGGCTCAACCATGGCTCCTTCAATACCGCCACCAACACACTGAGCATCGCCACCGACCACGACGGCACCCTGGTGGTCAACCTGGATACCGGCGCGTTCAGCTACACCTCCCAGACCGCCACCAGCACCTTGATCACCGAGCACGTCGGCTACACCGTCAGTGACAACGATGGCGATCTGGCCAGTTCCAACCTGGTGATCAACGTCGTGCCCAACAGCCCGCCGATCGCTGTCGACGACAACATCATCACCAACGTGCTGTCAGGCAATATCGTGATCCCGGGTGAGTTGTTGCTGGGTAACGACAGCGACGCCAACGGCGATCCGCTCACCGCATCGCCCACCAGTTTCAATACCGGTTGGGTCGCCAAAGGCGCGGATTTCACCGGTAGCAGCGGCACGGCCAGCTTCACCGGCAACAACGTGCAGTCGATCAACCTCAGCCGCAGCGCCTTCGTCGCCAATGCCGCGACCATGACGGCGGTACTGGTGGTCAGTGGCGCGCTGGGTGCGGTTTCCAACAATAATGCCAACGATGAAGACCGCCTCAACATCAGCCTCAAGCAGGGTGAAACGCTGACTCTGGACCATAACCTGGCGGGTGGGCATATCAACCTCGAGTACTCTCTCAACGGTGGGCCTTTCATTGCGATCAGCGACGGCGCCTCGTTCACTGCGGCAGCGGATGGCAACTACCAGATCCACGTCACCAACATCCCCAATCCCGGCGGCGGTAATTCCAACGCTGCGGAAAACTATCAACTGACCATGACCGTCAACTACGCCGGCGCCCAGGACAGCACACCGGATTACCACGGCAGCTACACCGCCAGCGACAACCATGGCGGTAGCGACAGCGCGGCGGTGGACATCAGCTACCAGGCGGGCCATACCCTGACGGGCACCACCGGGGATGATGTGCTGATTGCCGGCAACGGTGACAACACCCTCAATGCGGGCGACGGCAACGACATCCTCAGCGCAGGCTCGGGCAACAATACCCTGCACGGTGGGGCTGGCAATGACCTGCTCTACAGCGGCACGGGCAACGACCTGCTCGACGGTGGTACGGGCAACGACACTGCGAGCTATGCCCACGCCACCGCCGGGGTCACGGTGAACCTGGGATTGTTGGCGGCGCAGAACACCGTAGGCGCCGGCACCGATACCCTGACAGGCATCGAAAACCTGGTCGGTTCGAACTTCAACGATACGCTTACCGGTGACGGCGCCAGCAACCGCATCAACGGTGGATTGGGCCATGACGTGCTCAATGGCGGTGGCGGCGATGACCTGCTGATCGGCGGCCTGGGCAACAACACCCTGACCGGCGGTAGCGGCGCCGATACCTTCCAATGGCAGGCAGGCAACAGCGGCCACGACGTGATCACGGACTTCGCGCCCGGCGTCGACAAACTCGACCTGTCCCAGCTGTTGCAAGGGGAGAACGGCAGCACCGCGTCACTGGATGATTACCTGCATTTCAGCGTGAGCGGCAGCGGTGGGGCGGTCATCACCAGCATCGACGTCAGTGCCATTGCCGGTGCCACGCCGAACCAGACCATCGACCTGGCCGGCGTCAATCTGGCCAGTCATTACGGCGTCACACCCGGCGCAGACGGGATGATCGCGGGCGGGGCGGATACGGCGACCATCATCAACGGCATGTTGAATGACCATTCGTTGAAGGTGGACACGGTGTGAGGTGAGCTGAAACAACAAAACCCGCCATTTTCGCTAAGGAAATGACGGGTTTTGTTTTTCTGAAACTTGTTGGTGGATCCTCGGATTTACTGGACGCACGCATGCCTTTGTGGCGAGGGAGCTTGCTCCCGCTCGGCTGCGCTGTAGGCGCTGTGTAGGAGCTGTCGAGTACAACGAGGCTGCGATCTTTCCAGCACCCATTGGGTCGAGAGTGAAAGATCAAGATCAAGATCAAAGGATCGCAGGCTTCGCCAGCTCCTACAGGCCCAGCGCGAGCAAGCTCCCTCGCCACAGTGGAGGCTCAGGGCTTGCGCAATGTCTTCTGCTTGAGGATATGAACCGTCACCAGCACCGCACTGGTGAGCATGAACCCCCGGGCCCACGGCAGGGGCACCACGCTTGACCAGCCGATAGCCAGAAGAAATAAATGCGTCCCGTTGTTCTACCATTTTTCACTTAGTCCTCTTCTCTTCCTTTTCTTCCAGGACATCAGGGTGAGGACTGTCCAATTGGCAGGAGCTCCACGACACTGATGGCCTTGATTTTTCGTCCACCGCTGCTGGCTTCCGCCGGGCACGCCATCAATTCGACGTCATCCAGATCGAAGGCGCCGCCGATCGAGGCAAAGTTTAGAGTGAGGTTGGTTACCGTGGAGTCTTGTTCAGGAATGAAAGCTGCCTCGTAGTTTCCCGCCTGAGAAAAAGTGACATGCTGATTAAGTTCTGGAATGGAAACTTTGCCTTGACCGTAATAGTTGGTTATTTTGAACTTTACATTGGCCGATGCACCGGCCTTGACCGCAACGTGTTGAAACAGCGAACCCGAGTTGTCGAATTGAGCTCGACCGTCAACACCTTTGACCCTGCCGTTTTGCTCCCATTCGAGGAGTGAGGAGTTGTCGAAACCACCATTCTTAATCAGTTGAATAGGTGTGCACTCAGCAGCCGCCTCAAAATATAATTCGACATCATCGACGTCGTATGAATTCGAAGCCGAAATAAATATCAAATCCGCATTCCCGCCCCCGTCAACGATGAAGCTAACCTCGTAAGGGCCTTGGTGGTCGATGGCGTAGCTGCTGGCGCTTGACGATAGTTTGACCATTCCGCCGGCGCCGTAATAGCTCTGGATATTAAATGTGACCTTGACTGAGCCGGCTCCCGACAGTTCGACGGCCTGACTGAGACGGCCTGAACTTTCGAATCTCGCACGCCCCTCTGCTGGTGTTACACGATTTGCGTTCCATGAACCAAGATCCTGATCAAACGTTCCGTTCCTGATCAGGTTTTCACCATTGCTGGGTTTAGGCAATGCCATGGTATGACTCCTTGCAAATGTCACTCTGGCAAAGGACGCCCCTTCGTACCGAGTACTTTGAAGAATGGGTATGAGCGTCTATTACGATGTGAGTGAAGGGTGGGCCTGTAGCAAACCACCGACGTGCAGGGCTGGATACTGTCAAAGTTGACAGGTATGGGTGAATTCGGATGATCGGTTCGAATGGCTGATTGATTATTACAATTATCCGGTTCAATCAGGAAATGGCGGATGCGTGTCCGGGGAAGCGGCGTTAACAGCCCAGTGGGGCAAGCCCCTTTGCGTTTGAAAGCACTCGCACCGCTCACGGCTTGGGCAACGTCTTTTGCCTGAGAATATACACCGTCACCAGCACCGCACTGGTGAGCATGAATCCCCGGGCCCACGGCAGGGGCACCAGGTAGCAGGAAAAGAGGATGCTCGCCCACATCAGCCCGATGGCATAGACCTTACCTTTGAGCGGGATGCCGTTGCCACTGAGGTAGTCGCGAATCCACGGGCCGAGGCGGGGATGTTCTACCAGCCATTGGTAGAAGCGCGGCGAGCTGCGGGCGAAACAGGCCGCCGCCAGGAGCAGGAAAGGGGTGGTGGGCAGTACGGGGACGAAGATGCCGATGACCCCCAGCGCTACGCTCAGCCAGCCAATGGCCAACAGAACGTAACGCAGGATCAGCGAGCGATTGCCGACTGGCGAGGGCACCCGGTCACTCAGTGGTGGCGAGGCTTGAGGATCGCCGGTTTCTCGTCCGGTGCGTTGCACAGCAGGTACAGGGCCGTGAGGGCTTCGGGGATCTGGACGATCATGTCGTCCATCAGGTTGGCGTCGGCGGCGATGTCGGAAAATTCCGGTTGCTCGTCGAACAGGCCGGAACCGACCATGATCGGCAGCAGCATTTCGCTGACTTCCTCTTCGGCGGTTTCGAACCAGGCGGCTTCGCGCAGGAATACGCCTTCCATGAAGCCGATGCACCAGCCACGCAATTCCGAATCGTCCGGGTCATCGCCCAGGTCCAGGTCGCACGGCAGTTCGAATTCTTCGTCGGAAGCCAGTTGGCGGGCGATGTGGGCCTTGAGGCCGACCAGCGTGGCTTCGATTTCGGCACGCTGGGCTTCGTCGCTGTAATGCGGCTCTTCGGCGAACAGGGCGTCGATCCACTCACGGTCCGGCACCGTTTCTGCGCAGATGGACAGGGCGGTCAGATAGCCGTGAGCGGCCACGTAGTCCAGCGCCTCTTCGTGCAGCTCATCGGCGTCGAGGAAGACTTGCAGGCGGGTCAGTTGCTCAGCGAAGGACATTACGGGCTACCTTGGGGAATAAACAATGCGGGAATTCTAGGCCTTCTTGAGCGCCCAGGCCAGCCGCGTGGCGTATTTGCCTCGACTTGGGCGCACGGGCGGGCCGTGATACCTGTAGGAGCTGCCGAAGGCTGCGATCTTTTGATCTTGACCTTGCTCTGTTGGTCGTTCGCTTTAGACACAATTGGCAGGGGAAAGATCGCAGCCTCGTTGCACTCGGCAGCTCCTACAGGGCGCATGGCATGCAATCGCCTACTTGAGCACCTCCTGTCAGCAGCCCCCTTTGTAACGAAGGCCTCGGGTATACTGCCGCGTTTTGTGATGCCCTGCGGCGTCCCGCTGGTTCGAAATGCACACTTACGATTTGCCGGTGCAGCGTTTGTGATTCTGAACCAGCCTTGCAGGGATGTTTCGGTGATTTTTGGAGTTTCTATGCTCGAACAGGCTCAACGCGTCCTCAAGGACATCTTCGGCTACGACAGTTTCCGTGGCCGCCAGGGTGCCATTATTGAGCGCGTGGCCAGCGGTGGCGATGCCCTGGTGCTCATGCCCACCGGCGGCGGCAAATCCTTGTGCTTCCAGGTCCCGGCGCTGTTGCGCAACGGCCTGGCCGTGGTGGTCTCGCCACTGATCGCATTGATGGACGACCAGGTCGCGACCCTCGAGGAGCTGGGGGTTGCCGCCGCTTCGCTGAACTCCACCCTCAGCGCCGAGCAACAGCGGGACCTGGCGACCCGCATCAAGCGCGGCGAAGTGAAGATGTTGTACCTGGCCCCGGAACGCCTGGTGCAGCCGCGTATGCTGGCGTTCCTGCAGAGCCTGGAAATTGCCCTGTTCGCCATCGACGAAGCCCACTGCGTGTCCCAATGGGGTCATGATTTCCGTCGCGAATACCTGCAACTGGGACAATTGGCGGAACTGTTCCCCGACGTGCCGCGCATCGCCCTGACCGCCACCGCCGACAAGCGCACCCGCGAGGAAATTGTCGAGCGCCTGCACTTGCAGGATGCCGAGCGCTTCCTGTCCAGTTTCGACCGTCCGAATATTTTCTACCGCATCGTACCCAAGGAGCAGCCGCGCAAGCAGTTGCTGGCGTTCCTTGCCGAACGTCGCAGTGATGCCGGCATCGTCTACTGCCTGTCGCGCAAGAAGGTCGATGAAGTGGCGGCGTTTCTTTGTGAGCAGGGGTTCCCGGCGTTGCCGTATCACGCCGGCCTGCCCAACGACCTGCGGGCCTATCACCAGAAGCGCTTCCTCAACGAGGAAGGCCTGATCATGGTGGCCACCATTGCGTTCGGCATGGGCATCGACAAGCCCAACGTGCGTTTTGTCGCGCACCTGGACCTGCCCAAGTCCCTCGAGGCGTACTACCAGGAAACCGGGCGTGCCGGCCGTGACGGCTTGCCGGCCGATGCCTGGATGGCCTACGGCCTGCAAGACGTGGTGATGCTCAAGCAGATGCTGCAGAACTCCGAAGGCGATGAGCGCCACAAGCGCCTGGAGCAGCACAAGCTCGACGCGATGCTCTCGCTGTGCGAAGAAACCCGCTGCCGTCGCCAGACCCTGCTGGCCTATTTTGACGAAGACATGCCCCAGCCTTGCGGGCATTGCGACAACTGCGTCGATGGCGTGGAAACCTGGGACGCCACCGAGCCGGCCCGCCAGGCCTTGTCGGCGATTTTCCGCACCGGCCAGCGCTACGGTGTCGGGCATCTGGTGGACGTGTTGCTGGGCAAGGACAACGAGAAGATCCGCAACTTCGGCCACCAGCACCTGTCGGTGTTCGGCGTGGGCAAGGCCCGTACCGAGAGTGAGTGGCGTTCATTATTCCGACAACTGGTGGCCCGCGGCCTGGCCGACATCGACCTGGAAGGCTACGGCGGCCTGCGCCTGAGTGCGACTTGCCGGCCGTTGCTCAAAGGTGAAGTCACCCTCGAACTGCGCCGCGACCTCAAGCCGGCAACGGCGGTCAAGAGCAGCAAGAGCCAGGCCAGCCAACTGGTGCGGGGCGAAGAGCGCGATCAATGGGAAGCCTTGCGGGCCTTGCGGCGTAAGCTGGCCGAGGAGCACGGCGTGCCGCCGTACGTCATCTTCCCCGACTCGACGCTGCTGGAAATGCTTCGCAGCCAGCCCACCTCCCTGGCGGAAATGGCCCGGGTCAGTGGCGTGGGCGCGCGCAAGCTGGAGCGGTATGGCGAGGCCTTCCTCCAGGTCCTGGGCGGCGAGGCCGAAGCACCGAAAGCGGTGGCCGATGTACGCCACGAACTCATTACGCTGGCCCGGGCCGGCATGACGCCGTTGCAGATCGCCGGGCAACTGCAGTGCTCGGAAAAGAACGTCTACACGATGCTGGCCGAGGCCATCGGCAAACAGCAGTTATCCCTGGAACAGGCACTGGATCTGCCCGAGGAACTGATGGGTGAAGTGCAGGATGCCTTCCTGGATGGCGAAGGCGAGTTACCCCCAGTATCTGAAGTTGCCGCACTGTTTGTCGGACGGGTTCCCGAAGGCGTGCTGTATTGCGTCAGGGCTGCATTGCAGTCGGAATTTGAAGTCTGATCAGTGAGTTACGTTACTTTAACGATTCAGTACAAGGCGAGCCTTGCTTGAATCCAAAGCTCATGCTTAGCTGACTAATAATTAGTTTTTCTCTATTTCAGATCTGATGAGTTTTTTTATGCCGTTAACCGATCAACACCGTTTTGGCATGCAGTTGGCGCAAATGTCTCGTGGCTGGCGTGCCGAACTGGACCGTCGCCTGGCCGGGCTGGGCCTGTCCCAGGCGCGTTGGCTGGTGCTGTTGCACCTGGCCCGTTTCGAACAGGCGCCGACCCAGCGTGAACTGGCCCAGAGCGTCGCCGTCGAAGGACCGACGCTGGCCCGGTTGCTCGACAGCCTGGAAACCCAGGGGCTGGTGCAGCGCCAGGCCGTGGCCGAGGACCGCCGGGCCAAGAAAATCGTGCTCTGCGCACCGGCCCTACCGTTGATTGAACAAATCGAAACCATTGCCACGCAACTGCGTCGTGAGCTGTTCGAAGGTGTCGACGAAGCGGACATGCGCGTGTGCATGCGGGTTCACGGTACGATCCTGGCCAACCTGGAAAGATCCTGAGGCATATCCCTGGCGCCAGACTTTTGAGATTCGGCGATTAGCGAACTATAACCAGTACTAAGTGATCGTATTGGATGCGTTTACGCTCAGTCGGTAGTCGAAAGGGATACCCATGCTTGAAAGTTTGCAGTCCACGTTGCGCAGTTGGGTCAACGTGTCGGTCGTCGTGGGTGCCCTGGGGTATTCGGCCTTGGCGTCGGCGCTGGGGCTGGGGGACATAACGCTCCATTCCGCCCTGAACCAGCCGTTGCGCGCCGATATCGCCCTGGTCGATGTGGCCGGGATCGGCGAGGGCGATCTGTCGGCCAGCCTGGCGAGCCCGGACGATTTCAGTCGTGCGGGTGTGGAACGGGCATTCTTTCTCAACAACCTGCGCTTCACGCCGGTCTTGCGCGGGGAGCGCAGCTTCATTCGGGTGACCTCCAGCAAACCGGTGGAGGAACCCTTTCTCAACTTCCTGGTGCAACTCAATCAGCCCAACGGGCGCTTGCTGCGCGAATACACCGTACTGATCGACCCGCCGGGCACACCGGGTATCGTGCCGGTCCGTGAAGAACCTTCCGAGGCCCCGCAGTCCATCAAGCCGCCCCCGGCGGTACAGGGCAAGCGTTACACCGTGGTGCCGGGAGACAACCCCTGGATCATCGCCAAGCGCCTGCATGACGCCGGCAGCAACGCGTCGGTCAATGAGTTGATGCAAGGAATCCAGGCCTTGAACCCCGGCAGCGACCGGCTTTCCATCGGCCAGCGCTTGTTGTTGCCCGATTCGGCCGTGCTGCCGACGTCGGCTGCAACGCCGGCCGGCCAGGCCCCCGCCGCGTCCGATGAGCAATTGGCCGCCAGCGTGCTGCAAAACCAGCAGCAACAGAAGACTATCGAGCAACTGCAGGCCCGGCTCCAGGCCCAGGACGAGGAAATCGCGGGCCAACGCAAGCAGATCAGCGAATTGCAGGCCCGGCTGGCCGAGGTAGCGCCAGCCCCTGTGGCATCGACGCAACCGCAACCGGCGCTTCCTGCAGCGGAACCGGCGTCGGACGCGCAACCCGCTACAGAACCGGTAGCAGAGCCAGAGGGCATCAATTGGACATGGGTGGCGGGGCTGGTGGGCCTGTTGGGGTTGCTGGCGCTGTTACTGTTCGTTCGGCGTCGGCAGCAGCAGGCCGAGTTGGAACCGATGACCGGGCGTCCCGAGCCGATGCTGGAGGAGGGCGACGAAACCTTTGCAGCAATCCCCGATACGGAGCCGTCCGAGACCGCGGCATCGTTCAATAACGGTGACACGCCCCTGGGTGATGTGCTGGAGGGCGTCGGGATCTACCTGACCTACGGTCGATTCACCGAGGCCGCAGGGCTGTTGCGCGCCGCGTTGCTGGCGGAGCCGGAACGCACCGACCTGGGCCTCAAGTTGCTGGAAGTACTGGGCAAGCAGGGCGATGTCATCGGTTTCCAGGCCCAGGAACATCATCTACTGGCACAGGGTATCGATGCCGGGACGTTGGAGGAGATCCGCGGGCGCTACCCCAAGGTTTCCATGATCGCCGCGCCGACAGTGGCGTCGGTACAACCTCAGGTACCGGTTCTTGCATCTACTCCGGCACCGACACCTGCTCCTGAACGTGAGCCGGTGTCCGGTGACGAGTTCGAGTTGGACCTGGATGCACTGTCCATGGACACCAGCTGGGACCTCGCCGATGCCCAGGACAACACTGCTGATAAAGAGGCTGTTTCACCCTATGCCGCCGAGAGTTTTTCGCTCTCAGGTTTTGACGAACCGGACCTGCGATGGGAAGCGCCACTGGAAACCGAGTCGCTGGACGATGCCTTCCTCGATAGCTTTGCCGACGAAGAACAGTCGCTGGAACTTGAGCCACTGGCCCTTGAACCTGTTTCCCTGGACACCCTGTCCCTCGAGCCCCAGGCCCCGGAACACTCGGTCAAGCTGGAACAGGCACAGAATTGCATCGACGATGGAGACCTGAAAACCGCCGTCTCCCTGCTTGAAGAACTGCTCGAGGAGGGCGACGAGCCGCTCAAGCAGACCGCCCGGGTGCTGCTGGCAGGGATTCGCTGAAGCTATAAATGGATGTTGAGTCCACTGGCCTCTTCGCGAGCAAGCTCGCTCCCACAGGGATCTTCGGTGAACAATCATCCCGCGAACACCCCGGCACCCCTGTGGGAGCGAGCTTGCTCGCGATGACGGTCTGTCAGGCCATCAATCCAGCCCAGGCAACACCCAGCCCATCAAAACGTCTGCCCCAGGTTCAGATACACCGCCTGTTCATCATCGTCGTTAAAGCCATAGCTGAAATTCAGTGGCCCCAGCGGTGTATCGAAGCCGAGGAAGATACTGGCGGCGTTGATGTAGCCGCTGTCGAATTCGTTGTCGTTGTTCCAGGCCCGGCCGCGTTCCAGTGAGCCGCCGATGTACAGCGGGAAGTCCAACGGCAGGTAGGTTCGCGGTGTGAGGCGGCGGTAATACACAGCGCGCATCAGGCTGATGTTCTGCCCGGAGACCCCGTCTTCGCGAAAGCCCGACAGTTGCCGCGCGCCACCGAGCACAAAGCTGGACGTCACGACTTCAGCCGTGTCCAGTGTTCGACCGTAGCGCCCACCCAGAATGAAGGTGTCCGGGCCGCTGCTCAGGGCTTTGTCCAGCTTGAACTCCCACTGGCGGTAACGCTGGTCGGAACCCAGCCCTGGTTCGTATTGGCGCCAGGTCAGGCCGATGTCTTCACCTTCGTGGGGGAAATACACGTTGTCGAAGGAATCGAAGGAGTACTTCAGCTCATAGAAACCTTCATTGAAGTTTTCGCTGGGCTGGTCGTGATCGCCGATGCGCACATCCGCCTTGCCCCAGGCCTGGCCGACACCGAAGCGGATTTCGCCGTTGTTGCCGATCTGGCGGCCCACGTTCAGCCCGAAGCCATAGCGCTCGACGCGATACTGGGCCACCGGATCGTTGTCCAGGATGGACTCCACGTTGCGGGATTCGAATTGCCCGTAGGGGGCGATGAAGTAGCGTGAACCGACATCCAATGGCTGGTAGAACTCGCTGTACAGCTCCTGCTTGTCGCCGATCTGCGCCCGGGTCAGCCATTCGGCACCGAGGCGATTGATACCGTTGACCCGGTAGCTGGCCCCCAGGTTGAAAGCGCTGTCGCCGCGCATGTCGTCCGACAGGCTCAACCCCAGCCGCAGGTAGTCGGTGCCGGTGCGTCTTCCCCGGGCGCTGATCACCAGCGTGTGATCCGGGCCCTTGCGGACTACGCGGTATTGCACCTGTTCGAAGTAATCCAGGCCGTACAGCGTGCCCATGTCGGTCTGCAGGCGACCCAGGTCCAGCGGCTCACCGATCTTCTGGCGAACGTAATAGCGGATCACGTCATCGCCGACTTTCGAGTCGTTCTCCACACGAATGGCGGTGATGACCGGCGTGCGCTCGCTTGGGGTGCGCGCGGCCATGAGCTCGGCGTCGGGCGCCTCGGACGGGCGTAGAGGAGCCAAGCGTGCCTCGAGTATCCGCGTGGCACGGTAACCGGCGTCGATTATCTCCTGGGCCCGGCCGAAATCGGTGGAGCCGAAGCTCGCCAGCGCTGGCTGGATCAGCACGTCGTCTTTCTTCAGCGTTGCCAGTTGCTCTTCAGAGTTGCGCCGGGTCATCAGGGTGGTCGATTGGTTCAGCACGTCGACCACCGTGACCAGTTGCTTGCGGTTGCGCAGGGGCGTGCCGATGTCGACCACGATGGCCACGTCCACGCCCATTTCCCGGGCCACATCCAGCGGGATGTTGTCGGACATGCCGCCGTCCACCAGCAGCCGGCCGTCCAGTTCCACCGGGGCGAATACCGCCGGGATCGACATGCTGGCGCGAATGACCTTGGGCAGATGACCTTTGCGGAACACGACTTTTTCGCCCGTGGCGATGTCAGTGGCGACTGCGCGAAACGGGATCGGCAGTTTGTCGAAGTCCCGTGTATCGCTGGCGTGGGCCAGCAGGCTTTCGAGCAGCAGGGCCAGGTTCTGGCCCTGGATGACCCCCAAGGGCAGGCCGAGACTGCCATCGTCACGAAAGCTCAGTTTCTGTTTGACCAGGAAGTCCCGGTCATCCTGCTTGCGCCGGAATGGTACGTCCTTGCGCGGCGGCGCATCGGACAGAGCCTGTTGCCAGTCGATGCCCAGGGCGAGTTTTTCCAGTTCGTCGATCTTGTAGCCCGAGGCATACAGCCCGCCGATCACCGCGCCCATGCTGGTACCGGCGATGGCATCGATCTTGATGCCTTGCTCTTCCAGGGCCTTGAGCACGCCGATGTGGGCCAGCCCCCGTGCGGCACCGCCGGACAGCACCAGGCCGATTTTCGGGCGTGGCGATTCGACGGCGGGCTCGTTGGCATGGCCGAGCAGGGGCAACAGCAACAGAAGCAGGAGGGGCAGGAGGCGGCGCATCGTCAATCTCGGGGCGGGCGTCAAAGGCGGGTATTATAACGACGCCTTCGAACCCAGGAGTCCACCCGCAATGACCGAACGTAAACCGGAAGTCGTCATCACGTATTGCACCCAGTGCCAATGGTTGTTGCGCGCTGCCTGGCTGGCCCAGGAACTGCTCAGCACCTTCGGCGACGACTTGGGCAAAGTGTCCCTGGTGCCGGGCACCGGGGGTGTGTTCCACATCACTTGCGACGATGTGCAGATCTGGGAGCGCAAGGCCGATGGCGGTTTTCCCGAAGCCAAGGTTCTCAAGCAGCGGGTCCGCGACCGGATCGATCCGGAGCGGGACCTGGGCCACAACGATCGGGTTCAGTGAGACGCCGCTTGGGCGCCAACCTCCGGTTTCTTCGAACCGCCCAGTTGGCTTGAGATCACGATGGCCGCGATGATCACCACACCGCCCAACAGCATGCGCAGGGTCGGGTTCTCATCGAACAGCCACCAGGCCATGGCGATGCCATAGACCGGCTCCATGGCGAACACCACCGCCGCCGTGCGGGCCTTGATCACCGCCAGGCTGGCGACGAACAGGCTGTGGGCCAGGCCGGTGCAGAACACGCCGAGCAAGCCGATCCACAACCAGTCGATGGGGCGAACGTCGCTCAATTGTGGCGCGGCCATCGGCAGCAGGCACAACCCGACCACCACGTTCTGGCACAGCGCGGCCTGCACCGGCGGGACGTGCGCCGAACCGGCACGATTGGTCAAGGACAGCAGGGAGAAGAGCAACCCCGAGGCCACGGCCCACAGCAGGCCAGTGGTGGCACCGCTGGCCAAGTCGAAGTTCGGCGTGACCAACACCAGGCCGACGCTCACCAACACCACCAACCAGATTTCATTGGCGCGAATCCGTTCGCGGAAGATCAGCCCTTCAAGCAACACCGTGAAGGCCGGAAAACTGGTGAACCCCAGCGTGGCGACCGCCACGCCGGCAACCTTCACGGCGATGAAAAAACTCACCCAGTGTCCGGTCAGCAACAACCCCCCGAGCAGCAATCGCCGGCCATCCTGGGCCCGCAGCTTCTGCCAGCGACTGTTGCTGGCGAACCGGGCAAACATGGCCAGGGCGAGCACGGCGAAGACGGCGCGACCAAACACAATGACCGTTGGCGAGGCTGTGGCGAGTTTGCCGAATACACCGGTCAGGCCAAACATGAGGGCGCCGATGTGCAGGGCGCCGAGGGCGGTACGAGGTGTCATTTCAATCCTTTTAACAGATAAGCCAAAACCGACGGACAAACATCAATCCCCTGTAGGAGCTGACTGTAGGAGCTGACTGTAGGAGCTGACGAGTGAAACGAGGCTGCGATCTTTCCCCAGACACTTGAATCGCAAGCGAAAGATCAAAAGATCAAAAGATCAAAAGATCGCAGCCTCGTTTCACTCGTCAGCTCCTACACAGCTCCTACTGCTCCTACAGGGCATTTAAGCGTTGGAGAGGTGCTGGCGTCTGTCGCGATCCTAGCGATTTTTAGCGCGAATCTAGCGTTGACGCCGCAGCGTGCCCGGAGAGACGCCGAATTCGCGCAGCACCGCTGCGGCGAAGGCACTTTGGGAGCTGTAGCCGATGCGGTGGGCGATCTCACCGATGGGCAGCTGCGACTCACGCAACAACGCCACGGCCTTGTGCAGGCGGCGACTGCGGATGTAATCCATCGGGGTTTGCCCGCACTCGGCGACGAAGCGCGCGTGCAGGCGGGCGCTGGAGAGGCCGGCGACTCGCGCCAGGTCCGCCACTTGCAGCGGATAGGCGGCGTTCTGGTCGATGTGGGCGTTGAGTGCGGCGTAGGGCAGGCGCCGGCCGCCGAGGGTTGCCTGGCGAGCGTTATTGAGACTCGCCAGCAGCAGCACCGCGCCTTGCTGGGCGATCACCGGATCGTCCACCGGGCTGCCCGCCAGCCAACTGACCAACTGGCTTTGCCCCGCATCCAGGGGCAGGCGAGCGGTATCGTCGAGCAAGCGGCGGCTGGCGTCGGCGTGATCCCCCAGGCATTGCCCGAGCCAGTCATCACTGGGCACATCCAACACCAGGCAACGGCTGCCGTGGGGGCTGCCGCAGCCGTGATGCGCGCCGGCCGGTACCACCACGAAGCTTTGTTGCACCACCTGGCTGCCATGCCCTTCGACCTCGAAATCCAGCGCGCCAGACAGCCCGAACACCAGTTGGGCATGGTCATGGCTGTGGGCGATCAAGTCGTGGCTGTAGTGGCGTAGCGTGAGGATCGGTCTCATCGCGGTCTCCCGTGTCTGGCCGCCAGCATACACCGAGGGCGCAACGCCCGGCGCTGTCACGCAATGGACTTGTGTTTGTCATGGGCCATTAACCGCTGGCGTGCACAGTGGCAAAAACGATCAGAGGGTTGCCCAATGACCAGCGCCGAGCTCGCCAAACCCAGCCGCAAACAGCGTGTTCGCACCCTGTGGATTTCCGATGTGCATCTGGGGACCCGGGATTGCCAGGCCGAGCACCTGTCGCAGTTCCTCAAGGGCTACCACGCCGACAAGGTCTACCTGGTGGGGGACATCATCGACGGTTGGAAACTGCGCGGTGGCATGTATTGGCCCCAGGCCCACACCAACGTCATTCGCCGCTTGCTGACGATGAGCAAGCGCGGCACCGAAGTGATCTACGTCACCGGCAATCATGACGAATTCCTGCGGCGTTATTCGAAGCTGATCCTGGGCAATATCCAGTTGGTGGACGAAGCGGTACACGTCACGGCCGATGGGCGGCATCTGTTGGTGATCCATGGCGACCAGTTCGATGTCATCACCCGGTACCACCGTTGGCTGGCGTTCCTTGGGGATTCGGCCTACGAGTTCACCCTCACGCTGAACCGCTGGCTCAACCATTGGCGAGCCCGTTACGGCTACGGCTACTGGTCGTTGTCGGCGTACCTCAAGCACAAGGTCAAGACCGCCGTCAGCTTCATCAGCGATTTCGAAGAAGCCATCGCCCACGAGTGTGTGAAGCGCGAACTGCATGGTGTGGTCTGTGGGCATATCCACCATGCCGAGATGCGCATGGTGGGCGAGGTGGAATACCTCAATTGTGGCGATTGGGTCGAATCCTGCACGGCGCTGATCGAGCACTGGGACGGGTCGATCGAGTTGTATCGGTTGGCGGAGGCCCAGGCGCGGGAGGCGCAGTTGAAAGCACTGAAAGTCGCCGAACCTGCTTGAGCCCGTAGGAGCTGACGAGTGCAACGAGGCTGCGATCTTTCCCCTGACGCTTGAGTCTCAAGCGAAAGATCAAAAGATCGCAGCCTCGTTGCACTCGTCAGCTCCTACAAGGCCGGTGCGTCAGCCATCGCCGCCTTGTAGATCGACTGCTTCGGCGCAGCAAACACCCTTTCCAGCATCGGCTCGAAGAAACTCAACGGCAGCGTGTCGTACTCGGGGTCGAACGCCGCCGCGTCATATTTCGCACAAAAGTCGACCGTCGCCTGGTACTGCGGATGTTCGAAAAACTGCTCGCGCAGGTGCCGGTCCATGCCCAGGTGATGGAAGAAGTAATAGCCCTGGAAAATCCCGTGTTTTTCCACCATCCACAGGTTTTCGGCGCTGACGAAGGGCTTGAGGATCGCCGCGGCGATGTCCGGGTGGTTATACGAGCCGAGGGTGTCGCCGATGTCGTGGAGCAGGGCGCAGACCACGTATTCGTCGTCCCGTCCGTCACGGTAGGCGCGGGTGGCGGTTTGCAGGGAGTGGGTCAGGCGGTCCACCGGGAACCCGCCGAAGTCGCCGTCCAGCAGTTTCAAATGGGCCAGGATCCGGCCCGGCAGTTGCCGGGCATAGGCGCTGAAATCGGCTGCGATGATCGCCCAGTCTTCCTGGGTGCCGTCCCGCATGTGGGTAAAGCGTGCATGAGTGTTCATAGGCAATCCTTTGGCTAGAACGCCACCTTGCCCAGCAGCATGTCGCGGTACATGACGAAATCGCCGAGCAGGCTGTAGAACGGATGCTGGAAGGTGGCGGGACGGTTTTTTTCGAAGAAGAAGTGCCCGACCCAGGCAAAGCCGTAGCCGGCCACGGGCAGTGCGAGCCACAGCCACCCGCTACCCACGACGAGGGCCATGACGAACACCAGGATGACCAGGGAGGTGCCGATGAAATGCAATCGGCGGCAGGTGCTGTTGCTGTGCTCGCCGAGGTAATACGGGTAGAACTCGGCGAACGTATTGAATCGTTTAGCGTTTTCCACGACGGCTGACTCTGTGGTTATTGTTCTGATACTCGAAGTCTAGAACCATCATTTACAACAGCCAGTGACAATGGGCGCCACTTTAGTATCCTTCGCAAATCCAGCCGTACCCTGCGGCTCGTCATGCAAGTAAAACGTCATGAACGAACGAACGACTTCTTCAAGCTGGGCGATGGGGATTGTCAAGGCGTTGGAAATCGACGGCCTGGATTGTCGGGTGCTGTTCAAGCAACTGGGGCTGGACTTTGATGCGCTGGACGATCCGGATGCACGCTTCCCCCAGGACTCGATGACGCGGCTCTGGCAGCGGGCGGTGGAATTGTCTGGTAACCCGGCCATTGGCTTGAACATGGGCAAAGTGGTGCGCCCGGCCTCGTTCCATGTGGCGGGCTACGCCTTGATGTCCAGTCGCACGCTGGCGGAGGGTTTCCAGCGACTGGTGCGATACCAGCGGATCATTGCCGAAAGCGCCGACTTGAGTTTTCGTCGGCTGGAAGAAGGCTACGGGCTGATTTTGACGGTGCACGGCGACCACTTACCCCCCACTCGCCAAAGTGCCGAAGCATCCCTGGCCTGTGCGTTGGCCCTGTGCAACTGGCTGACCGGGCGTACCTTGCACCCGGTAAAAGTGCTGTTCCAAGGCACCGAACCCCTGGACCTGGCGCCTTATCAGCGAGCCTTCTGCGCGCCGCTGGTGTTCGACGCGTCTTATGACGCGCTGATTTTTGAACGGGCTGACATGGAGGCGCCGCTGCCTACGGCCAACGAAGCCATGGCGCAGTTGCATGATCGGTTTGCCGGTGAATACCTCGCGCGTTTTTCGGAAAGCCGTGTGACGCACAAGGCACGACAAGTGTTGTGCCGACTGTTGCCCCAGGGCGAGCCCAAGCGTGACGTGGTGGCGCAGACGCTGCACTTGTCACAGCGCACCTTGCAGCGGCGCTTGCAGGAAGAGGGCACCAGTTTCCAGAGTTTGCTTGAGGACACCCGTCGTGAACTGGCCGAGCAGTACCTGGCGCAGCCGGGCATGACGCTGCTGGAAATCGCCTATCTGCTGGGGTTTGCCGACCCGAGCAATTTTTTCCGGGCCTTCCGTCGCTGGTTCGACACCACGCCTGGCGAATACCGGGCACGGTTGGCGAGCCAGCCTGAAGCGGTCAGTGACGCCAGAACGCCGGGATACACAGCACGAACACCGTGATGATCTCCAGTCGGCCCAGCAGCATGCCTCCTGACAGAATCCACTTGGCCGCGTCCGGCAGCGGTGCGAAGTTGCCAGCCGGCCCGATGGTTTCCCCCAGCCCCGGGCCGACGCCGGACACGGTGCTGGCCGCGCCGGTCAGCGCCGTCATCCATTCCACGCCCAGCAACGACAGCAGCAGGGCGATCACGCAGATGGTGATGGCGAAGAAGAACGAGAACGTAAGGATCGAGCGGACGATTTCTTCGTCGAGGCGATGACCGTTGTATTTCTGCTTAATCACCGCGCGGGGGTGGATCAGTTGATTAAGGTTGGCCCG
This sequence comes from Pseudomonas sp. KB_12, assembly GCF_052114545.1. NCBI lineage: Bacteria > Pseudomonadati > Pseudomonadota > Gammaproteobacteria > Pseudomonadales > Pseudomonadaceae > Pseudomonas > Pseudomonas sp. KB_12. The sequence continues at coordinate 20,307 of NZ_JBFREY010000023.1, forward strand.
CAGCAGGATGTAGGCGACCTGGAAGCGGAAGATCTTGATCCCGCCGGCCGTCGAGCCTGAACAACCGCCGACGAACCCCAGGTAGAAAAACAGCATCAGCGAAAAATTGCCCCACAGGCTGTAGTCGCCGAGGGCGAAACCGGTGGTGGTGACGATGGACGTCACGTTCAGCGCCACGTGCCGCAGCGCGTCCAGCCAATGCAGGTCGGTGGTCGCCCAATACCAGGTGCCGAGCACCAGCCAGGTCACCAGCAACACGCCGATGAGCCCCTGGACCTGCTGGTCCTTGATCAGCGCCCGGCGATTGCCCCGCAACATCGAGACGTACAGGGCAAACGGCAGGCTGCCGAGGATCATGATGACAATGACGACCCAGTGCACCGCCGGCTGGGTCCATTTGGCCAGGGACAGGTCCGAGGTGGAAAAACCGCCGGTGGAGATCGCCGACATCGCATGGTTGATGGCATCGAACAGGCTCATCCCGGCCCACCAGAGCGCCAGGGTGCCGAGAATGGTGATGCCCACGTAGGACGCCACGATCAGCCGCGCCACCATGTGGGAGCGGGGCATGACTTTTTCCGAGCGGTCCGACGATTCGGTCTGGAACAGCCGCATGCCACCGATGCGTAGCAAGGGCAGGATCGCCACCGCCATGCCGATGAAGCCGATACCGCCGAGCCAGTGCAGCAGCGAGCGCCACATCAGGATGCCCGGGGACATGGTGTCCAGGCCGCTCAGGACGGTGGCGCCGGTGGCGGTGATGCCCGACATGCTTTCGAAAAACGAGTCGGTGTAGCTGATCTTCTGGGTCAGCAGGAACGGCAGCGCGGCAAAGATACACACCACCAGCCAACTGCTGACGGTCAGCAAGTACATGTCGCGCGGGCGCAGGTGGATGTGTTCCGGGCGCCCGGGCAGCACCAGGGCCAGGCCGGCGAGGAAGGTGATCATGCTCGACCAGAGGAACGACGGCAGGTCGCCGGTGCGCTCGAAGACCATCAGGGTGGCCATGGGCACGACCATGAAGATCGCCAGGGTGATCAGGAAGATGCCGATGATGAAACCAATGATCCGCAGGGTCGGCAACGCCATGAAGTCCGCTCAGGCTGAAAAAGGAAGGGCGCCATTCTACCCGCGACAAGCGCCCTGTAAACCGGCACCCGGCGCGGAGTGGGCAGCTGGCCGCGGAATTTGCGCTAACGAACTCGCCGCACAGCCACTAGAATAGCCGGACATTTTTTCAGGAGGTGGCCGATGCAGGCTCTCGACGCTTTGCTCAACCGTGTTTCCGTCCCGCGCCTGGTGGAGCCGGCCCCCACGCCGGAACAGCGCGAACTCATGTTCGCCGCGGCCATGCGGGCACCGGATCACGGCCAGTTGCGGCCATGGCGTTTTCTGACGGTCGAAGGGCAGGCGCGCAATCGCATGGGCGAACTGCTGGCCGAAGCAGCGCGGTTCAATGACCCGCTGGTACCGGAAGCCGTCGTGGAAAAGGCCCTCAACGGCCCATTGCGCGCGCCCCTGGTCGTGGTGGTGATCGCCCGTCTGCAGGACCATTTCAAAATCCCCAAATCCGAGCAACTGTTGGCGGCCGGCTGCGCGGCCCATGGCATCTTGTTGGCGGCGTATGCCCAAGGGGTTGGCGGCGTGTGGCGCACCGGTGAACTGGCGTACTCGCCGCATGTGGCCAGGGGGCTTAGCCTTGAGGACGGGGAAGAGGTGATCGGTTTCCTCTACCTGGGCACGCCGCAGAAAGAAGCGCGCACGGCGCCGAAGGTGGAAACCGCCGAATTTGTCAGCGAGTGGACAGGCCTGTAGGAGCAAGCTCCCCCGCCACAAAATCAACGGCCGACGGTGGCGTTATTTACACGCGTCAGCAATAGCCTCGGCCAGCAGGTCCAGGCGCGTGGCGTCGATGCCGGCCACGTTGGCCCGGCCGGTGCCGACCATGTAGACACTGTGGCGCTCGCGCAGGTGCTTGACCTGTTCCGGCGTCAGGCCGGTGTAGGAAAACATCCCGCGTTGCACGCCGATATGGGCGAAGCGCTCGCGCAAGCCATGGGGTTCGAGGGCCTCCAGCAAGCCGCTGCGCAATTGCGCGATGCGCAGGCGCATGGCCTGGACTTCATCGGCCCACAGGCTCTTGAGTTCCGGGTTGCCGAGAATGGTCGCCACCACGGCCGCACCATGGTCCGGCGGTGTCGACCACAGGTTGCGGGCGATGTTTGCCAGTTGGCTGCGGATGTCCACCAGCTTCTCGGCATCCCGGGCACAGACGATCAACGCACCCGTACGATCGCGGTAGAGGCCGAAGTTCTTCGAGCAGGAACTGGTGACCAGCACTTCCGGCAGGGCCTGGGCAAACAGCCGGACCGCCCAGGCGTCCTGTTCCAACCCATCGCCGAAGCCCTGGTAGGCGAAGTCGATCAGTGGCAGCAGGTCGCGGTCGCGCACCACCTCCAACACCTGGTGCCATTGCTCATGGGACAGGTCGAACCCGGTGGGGTTGTGGCAACAGGCGTGCAGCAGCACCACATCACCTTTGGGCGCCTGGTTCAGGGCCGCCAGCATTGCTTCGAAATCCAGGCGGTTATCGGCGCCCACGTAAGGGTAGTGACTGACCTTGACCCCGGCCGCGGCGAAGATGGTCTCGTGGATCGGCCAGGTCGGGTTGCTCAGCCACACGCCACGGCCCGGCAAACATTGGGCGATGAAGTCGGCACTCAGGCGCAGCGCACCGGTGCCGCCTGGTGTCTGGGTGGCGCCGGCACGTTTGGCGCTGATCAGTGGTGAGTCGGCGCCCAGCACCAGCTCGTTGATCAATTGGCCGAACGCAGCGTCGCCATGGCCGCCGATGTAGGTCTTGGTGGTCTGGCGATCCACTAGCCGTTGTTCAGCCTGTTTCACTGACTGAAGAATCGGCGTCAGGCCCTGGGCATCCTTGTAGACGCCCACGCCCAGGTCGAACTTGCTCGGGTTGGCGTCCGCCCCGTAGGCCTCCATCAGGCCCAGGATCGGGTCGCCGGGTACCCGGCCGATGGCGTCGAAATGCATTACTTGCGGCCCTCGGCGGTCTTGGCCACGTCATCGGTGCGGGCGGCCATGATGAAATCGTTGCGGTGCAGGCCCTTGATGGAGTGGCTCCACCAGGTCACGGTGACTTTGCCCCATTCGGTGAGCAAGCCAGGGTGGTGGCCTTCGGCCTCGGAAATTTCACCGACAGCGTTGGTGAATGCCAAGGCGTGCTTGAAGTTCTTGAACAGGAAAACTTTTTCCAGTTGCATCACGCCGTCGCGCACTTCGATGTTCCAGTCGGGGATCTGCTTGATCAGCACCGGCAGTTCTTCGTCGCTGACTTGTGGGGCATCGGCGCGGCAGGCTTCGCAATGGGCTTGGTTCAGAGTGTTCATGGTGTGTTCCCGGATCGAATATTTGAAAACGTCGATGCACCCACGCTAAAGCAAAGCCGTGTTGTGCAACAGACTCAATTGAGATTAAAAGACGCGGTTCACGCAGCCTTCGGTGGGAATTTCGGCGTGTGCAGGCCCAGTTCCCGACCGCGCTTGACCATGCCCATGATGTCTTCGTGGGCCAGGTCGAACAGGCGCTTGAGCTCGGGCAACACGAAATACACCGGTTGCAGAATGTCGATGCGATACGGCGTGCGCATGGCTTCCAGTGGATCGAAGGCCTGATGCTCAGGCTCGTCGGACAGGCAGTACACGGTTTCCTTGGGCGAGGACAGGATGCCGCCACCGTAGATGCGCCGGCCCTGCGGGGTCTGCACCAGGCCGAACTCAATGGTCATCCAGTACAGGCGCGCCAGGTAGACGCGTTCTTCCTTGGACGCCTGTAGGCCGAGCTTGCCGTAGGTGTGGGTGAATTCGGCAAACCAGGGGTTGGTCAGCAGCGGGCAGTGGCCGAAGATCTCGTGGAAAATGTCCGGCTCTTGCAGGTAATCCAGCTCTTCGCGGGTACGAATGAAGGTCGCCACTGGAAACTGCTTGCTGGCGAGCAATTCGAAGAAGGTCTGGAAGGGGATCAGTGCCGGCACCCGGGCGACTTGCCAGCCCGTGGTCGCGCCCAGCACCTTGTTGATTTCATCCAGTTGCGGGATACGGTCGTGGGGCAGGCCAAGCTTGTCGATGCCGTCCAGGTATTCCTGGCACGCACGGCCTTCGATGACTTTCAGCTGGCGGGTGATCAGCGTGTTCCACACCGCATGTTCTTCGGCGGTGTAGTGGATAAAACCTTGCGCATCGGGCTCGCGGGCCACGTACTGCGTCTGCTTCATGCTGCTCTCCTGCTGATTTCCCTCTGGGGGAAGATGTGTTTGTTGTTATGTCCAGCGGTGTATTAGAGATAACTCGAAGCAGGGGGATACGCATCGGCCTGGCTAAGAGGGCTTGGGTGAAGAAAGGGTTAATTTGTAAAGTTTTCGTTACGAATTGGTCGGCGCTGCGGTGTTGTCGGGTTTTTCAGGTGGGAATCGGCCTACATCTGTCACATAATCTTGACGACTATTTACGTTGTCGCGCAGAAAACCTTTGTGGCGAGGGAGCAAGCTCCCTCGCCACAGGGGGATTTGAATGGCGCGCCTTTCTATCTCATACGCACCCGGGCCTCTTCATGCGCATCAAAGTCCATTGCCAGAACCGCATCGGCATCCTGCGGGACATCCTCAATCTGTTGGTGGAGTACGGCATCAACGTCGCCCGGGGGGAGGTGGGTGGCGAGCATGGCAATGCGATCTACCTGCACTGCCCAAACCTGATCAACATCCAGTTCCAGGCGCTGCGTCCGAAATTTGAAGGCATTGCCGGGGTATTTGGCGTCAAGCGTGTAGGGCTGATGCCCAGCGAGCGTCGGCACATGGAGCTCAACGCCTTGCTCGGCGCCTTGGAATTCCCGGTGCTGTCCATCGACATGGGCGGCTCCATCGTTGCGGCCAACCGGGCGGCGGCGCAGTTGCTCGGGGTGCGAGTGGACGAGGTGCCGGGGATTCCCCTGTCCCGCTATGCCGAGGATTTCGACTTGCCGGAACTGGTGCGGGCCAACCAGTCGCGCATCAACGGCCTGCGGGTCAAGGTCAAGGGCGATGTGTTCCTGGCCGACATCGCGCCACTGCAATCGGAGCACGACGACAGCGAAGCCATGGCCGGTGCGGTGCTGACGCTGCACCGGGCCGACCGGGTGGGCGAACGTATCTATAACGTGCGCAAACAGGAGCTGCGTGGCTTCGACAGTATTTTCCAGAGTTCGAAGGTCATGGCGGCGGTGGTCCGTGAGGCCCGGCGCATGGCACCGCTGGACGCGCCGCTATTGATAGAGGGTGAAACCGGCACTGGCAAGGAGCTGCTGGCCCGCGCCTGTCACCTGGCGAGCCCGCGCGGGCAATCGCCATTGATGGCGCTCAACTGTGCCGGGCTGCCCGAGTCCATGGCCGAGACCGAGCTGTTCGGCTACGGCCCCGGAGCCTTCGAAGGCGCCCGGGCCGAAGGCAAGCTCGGCCTGCTGGAACTGACTGCCGGGGGTACGCTGTTCCTCGACGGGGTCGGGGAAATGAGCCCGCGCCTGCAAGTGAAACTGCTGCGCTTTTTGCAGGACGGTTGCTTCCGGCGTGTCGGCAGCGATGAAGAGGTGTACCTGGACGTCAGGGTGATCTGCGCCACCCAGGTCGATTTGTCCGAACTCTGCGCCCGGGGCGAATTCCGCCAGGATCTGTACCACCGCTTGAACGTGCTTTCCTTGCACATCCCACCGCTGCGCGAATGCCTCGATGGCCTGGCGCCGCTGGTTGAGCATTTCCTCGACCAGGCCAGCCGCCAGATCGGCTGCGCCTTGCCCAAGCTGGCCCCGGCGGCGATGGATCGTCTCAGTCACTACCACTGGCCGGGCAATGTCCGGCAACTGGAAAACGTGCTGTTCCAGGCGGTTTCCCTGTGCGATGGCGGGATGGTGAAGGCCGAGCATATCCGCCTGCCGGACTACGGCGTGCGCCAACCCCTTGGCGATTTTTCCCTTGAGGGTGGCCTGGACGACATTGTCGGGCGCTTCGAGAAAGCGGTGCTGGAGCGCTTGTACTCCGAGCACCCCAGCAGCCGGCAACTGGGCAAGCGGCTGGGGGTTTCCCATACGACCATTGCCAATAAGTTGCGGGAGTATGAGGTCGGCAAGACTGAGCCGTAGCGGGGGGCGTTTTTTCCCTGGTATGGGATTTGCTAGATCGTGGCCTGTCCCCCGCTTATTCATAGGGGGTGGCGATTTTTTGACAGGGCAGAGGCCCGGTTTCGGCTGCGTACGTGAGGCTCAGGATGCAAAAGAAAATAGCTGTGGTGCAGTCGAACTACATCCCTTGGAAGGGGTATTTCGATCTGATCCGTAGCGTCGATGCGTTCATCCTCTATGACGATGTCCAGTACACCCGGAGTGACTGGCGCAACCGCAACAAGATCAAGACTGCCCAGGGTGAGCATTGGCTGAGTATTCCAGTCAAGAAAAAAGGCCGTCTCGGCCAGTTGATCAACGAAGTCCAGATCAACAGTCCGGATTGGGCCGCTGCGCACTGGAAGACGATTGAGCAGAGCTACCGCCGCGCACCTTGCTTCGCCCAGATGGAGGCGCCGATTCGCGCGCTCTACGAGCAGGCGGCCGAGCTCACCCACCTGACCCGTATCAACCACCTGTTCATTGCCGGCTTGTGTCCCCTGCTGGGAATTCACACGCCGCTTTACCGTTCCGAAGACCTGGGTGGTGTAGAGGGCAAGAATGAACGCCTGATCCATCTATGCCAGGCCCTCGGGGCCAACGAATACCTCTCTGGACCCGCGGCCAGTCATTACCTCGACGAAGCGGCGTTCGCCGCCAATGGGATCGCGGTGTCGTATATGAGCTATGCCGGTTATCCCGAATATCCGCAGGTGTATGGCGACTTCCAGCATGCGGTCAGTGTTATTGACCTGTTGTTCAATACCGGCGCGGATGCATCGGATTTTCTGAAGAAAAGGGCTGCCTGAGCGGGCCTTGCCAGTGACACCCCTTTGATTTGATTCTGGAGATTGCACCCGATGTCGAACCTTGCGCAGCTGGACGCTCATTCGCTTGAACAGGCGTTGGCGCGTCTGCGGCTGATGTATGCCAAACCCGAGCATCCGTACTACTTCCTGGCGCCTGCCTACCGTGAGTCGTCGTCGGGCGTCGTCTCGCTGCACTACCTCTGCCACATGCTCAATCTCAGTGGGCGTGAGGCCTACATCTGCGGCACCGAAGTGGTCAATCCAGACCTCAAGACACCCGTGATCGATTCCGCAATCAAACAGCGTCATATAGCGGCGGGCAAGGTGCCGATTGCGGTTTATCCCGAGGTGTTCCCAGGCAATCCGCTCAACTGTTCGGTCGTGGCGCGTTTTCTGCTGAATTTCGAGGGGTTCCTCACGGGAAATGGCATGAACGCCGCGCCCACCGACTTGTTTTTCTATTACGCCGCCCGGCTCGCCGAGCACCGTGGTGACCTTGATGGTGACCTGTTGTGTTTGCCGGCGATCGATATCGAAATGTTCTCGACGGTGGGCGCCGCAGCTGTGCGTAAAGGGAGCTATCTCTACCAGAACCGCCACCCATTGGACCAGATCGACTACTCGCTACTGCCAGCGGATATCCGCCTGCTGAGCATGGCCAACCCCTTGTCCCTGTCCGAGCTGGCCGAGCTGCTGCGCAGTGCGGAGGTGATGTACAGCTATGAGTGGTCAATGACCTGCGTCATGGCGGTGCTGTGTGGCTGCCCGGTGATCTTCATTCCGGGACATGGCGTCGACCAGCCACTGCTCGACACCAGTTTCTTCGGCAGTGTCGGCTTTGCCATGCTCGATCAGCCGGACCCGTTGGAACATGCGCGGGCAAGCCTCGGTGACGCCTTGCATCGTTACGTCGAGCGCACCGCGTCTTTCTGGCAGCAGTTGGACGTGTTCATTGCAAAAACCCAGGCGACTGCCGCTCGAGAGGCGGTTGGCAATCGTCTGGGGGCGCTCGACTGGCTGCGCCAACGTTACCCGACGGCGCAGCAATTGCGTCTGATGAATGAGTGCTTGGCCAACTCGGCTGCACCCAGTTTCACTGTCCTGGTCCGCGATAACGGCAATCAGTTGGCGCTGGCTCACACCCTGGACAGCCTGGATCGACAGTTGTACCAGCGCATCCATGTGTGCGTGATGGGGGGCGCTGACCCGGGGCGTGCCAATGTTCAGTGGTTGGCGTGTGATCCCAAGCAACCGGCAGCCGCGATCAATGGCTTGCTCGAGGGCGTCCAGAGCGATTGGGTCATGCTGGTGGAGGCGGGGGAGGAGTTCATCGCCGCAGGGTTGCTGGTGACGGCTCTGAATCTGCTTGATGCGCCTGACGGGTGCCTGGCGGTGTACGCCGACGAGGCGCTGCGTACGGGCGGCGTGATCGATCTCTCGTTGCGACCCGACCTGAATCTGGATTTGTTGTTGGCGTTTCCGGCCAGCCATTCCCGTCACTGGATGTACCGTCGTGAGGCGCTGATGCGCTTGAACGGTTTTGATAATGCCTGCGGTGGCGCCTTTGAATTGGCCTGCCAACTGCGCCTGATCATCGAGCAGGGCATGGCGAGCATCGGTCATGTCAGCGAACCCTTGTTGATCGCCAACGAGGTGCGACAGTCTGAGTGCGCGGACGAGCGTGCGGTCATCGATGCGCATCTGCAAGCGCGTGGTTATGGGCAGGCGCGTGCGATTGCACTGGAGCCGGGCCGCTATCGTATCGACTATGGTCACGAGCGGCAGGCCTCGGTCAGTATTGTGATTTACCTGGAAGGGCAGTTGGCGAATTTCCAGCGTTGCCTGGAAAGCCTGCTGACGCAGACCCGCGCGGTGGACTTCGAGGTCTTGCTGGTTGAACCGGGCAACGATGAGCCTGCATTGCTAGAGTGGTTAGGGCTGGTCGAGGAGATGGGCGAGGGCCGTTTCCAGGTGTTGCGTTTCATGCCCGGGCAGTCGCGTGCGGCCATGTGCAATGCGGCGGCTCAGGAGGCGCGCGGCGAGTACCTGCTCTGGCTCGATGCGCAAAGCGCTGTGCTTGAGCCAGGGTGGCTGCAGGCGTTGCTCAATCACGCCCAGCGTCCGGAAGTGGGCGCCGTGGGAGGCAAGTTGCAGGATAGCCAAGGCCACATACGCCAGGCGGGCCTTGTGTTGGGGCAGGGCGGAGTTGTCGGTCGGGCGTTCGAGGGCCTGTCATCCCAGGCCGCGGGTTACATGGGGCGGCTTGGGCTTGAGCAGAACTGCTCCGCAGTGGGCGGTGAATGCCTGATTCTGCGGCGGGACCTGTTTCTCGAAGCCGATGGTTTCGACACCGATCCGCTGCTGGCGCCCTGGACCGATGTCGACCTGTGCCTGAAGCTGCAGCAAGCCGGTTACCTGAACGTCTGGACCCCTTACGCGCGGCTGTTGGTAAGCCCGTCGGCAGATGCCCGTGCAAGTAGCGAACAGGAGGATGCCTTGTTCGCGCGCTGGTTGCCGCAGTTGGCCCGCGACCCGGCCTACAACGCCAACCTTTCGCTGCGCGCTGGCGAAGGTTTTGTCCGGGAAAACAAGGACCTGTGCTGGTATCCGCTGCAAGGCAGCGTGCCGAGGGTGCTGGTCTTTGTCACCGAACAACGGGCGGGGGCCTATTCGCGACTGGTTCAGCCGTTCAGCACATTGCTTGAAGCGGGGCAGGTCGAAGGCGCGGCTGTTTCGAGTTTGCTGTCGCCGGTGGAGATCGAGCGCCTGGCGCCGACGACCATCGTGTTACAGCGTCCTCTGGATGATGCCGGGCTGCTAACCCTGAGCCGCCTGAGGGCGTTTTCCAAGGCATTTACCGTCTACGATCTGGACGGTTACTTGCCGCAGATGGAATTGAAGGGCGATTACTCTGCCGATGAGCTGCTGGAGCGTCTGCGGTTCGGGATGTTGCAGGTCGATCGGGTGCTGGTCCCCACGCCAGCGCTGGCCGAACTGTTACAGGGTCAGCATGACGACATCCGCGTGCTGGAGACCCTGCTACCGGCTGCATGGGGCCGCGTACAAAGCAAGCGCCGCATGGGCTCCAAGCCACGCCTGGGCTGGCTGGGCGGGAAGGATGCTGAACTGCTGGCCGACGTGCTGCCCGCGTTGGCTGACGAAGTCGAGTGGGTGGTGCTCGGCGACTGTCCCGCAGCACTGCAGCCTTTTTTGAAGGAACTGCACCCAGCTGTCGCGCAGCAGCAGTTGGCTGGGGCCATGGGAGCCTTGAATCTGGATCTTGCGCTGGTACCCATGGCTGAAACCCTGGGTAATGCCTGTTCTGGTGATTTACGTGTCCTGCAGCATGCCGCTTGCGGGCATCCGGTCATTTGCAGCCGCATGCCGGGGTTTATTGGCGGCGAGGTGTTGCCGCTGTCGCGAGTGAGTAACGAGGCGCAAGACTGGATCCGGGCGATTCGCTTGCATCTGGAAGACCGTGAGGCCTCTGCGACGCTGGGGGATACCTTGCAGTCCACCGTGCGAGCGCAGTGGCTTCTTGAAGGCGAGCGCCTGGCCGCCTGGCGACGGGCCTGGTTGGCCGATTGATGTGTACGAATGACTACCTTGGCCGCGCAGCGGAGTGCATGTGACATGAGCAACGATCTTGATACCTTCATCGCAGCCTACAGCGACAGCTTTGGCTACGCGTATGACAACAACATCATTCTCAATTGGTATCCCCAGCGCATCATGGCGCTGTGCACCCAGGCGCAGAGCCTGCTGGAGCTCGGTGTGGGCCATGGTTTCAGCACCCACCGCTTCTCGCAGTTCTTCAGTGGACACACGGTCATCGATGGCTCTGCCTCGGTGATCGCCCAATTCAAGGCCCAGTACCCGGACAATACGGCCGAGATCGTCGAAAGTTATTTCGAGACATTCGACACCGACAAACGTTTCGATCTCATCGTGATGGGATTTGTCCTGGAACATGTCGAAGACCCACAGGCCGTGCTGCAAAGGTTCAAGCGCTTTCTTGCACCGGGTGGTCGTTGCTTCGTGCTGGTTCCCAATGGTGAGTCCCTGCATCGGCGGTTCGGCCATGCTGCCGGACTGCTTGGCGACATGATGGCGTTGGGGCGTGGCGATCTGGAGCTGGGCCATGTGCGCAGCTACTCGCTCCAGACCTTGACCGCTGAACTGGAAGCCGCCGGGCTCCAGGTCGTGCGCAAGGAAGGCGTGTTTCTCAAGCCCTTCACCACCGGACAATTGAAAGAGTTGAACCTGGGGCCGGACATCGTCCAGGCCATGTGCACCGTGGGCATCGATTACCCAGAGCTCAGTTGCGCGCTGATGCTTGAAGCGACAGTCCCCCAGTCATGAAAAGCCTGGTCATTGGCAGTACATCAGTCATTGGCAAGGCGGTCGCCCTCGCGTTGTCGCGCCTTGGCGAAGTCAAGTTGGCGGGGCGCCGGGATGCCGATATTACTTTTGACCTCGCTAGCCAGGCGCCTTGCGCGTGCGATGAGCGCTTCGATGTCGTCGTGCTGGCCGCTGCCGATTTCGGCGGTCGTCAGCCGGACGATCTGGTTCGTGCCGAGCTGATCAACAGCGTCGGGACATTGGCTGCCTGCCGCCTGGCCGAACAATGCGGGGCGCGCCATTTCATTCTGTTGTCGTCGCGTTCGGCCTGCGACCGGCCGGCGGATCCTTATTTCGGCATCTACTCGCTGTCCAAGCGCCATGCCGAGGAAGTGGCCAGCCTGTATTGCCAAGAGCGGGGCATGGCGTTGAGCATCCTGCGCATCAGTCAGGTCTACGATAGCGGCGAGCAGTGCAGGTCTCACCAGCCACTGTTCTACGCCATCGCCGACAAGGCGCAGGTGGGGCAAACCGTCGAGCTGTATGGCAGCAACGATGCCAGGCGCAACTACCTGCACCTGAGTGACCTTGCCGAGGTCTGCGCGCGGCTGGCAGAGCAGGGTATTGCTGGCTTGTACAACTGCGGCCATCCTGAATCTCCCCGTCTTTCCGAAATTGCCCAGGCCGCATTCGAGGCGTTTGGCAAGCCGTCGGATATCCGCTTCCTGCCGGAAAAAAGCGATATTCCCGATTTGCCTCCCTTTGACTGCGCGCATGAGCTGTACGAGCAAATAGGATTTACTCCGCGAATAGATGTTCGCCGGGGTTTTGAGCTGATGAGAGCGCAACGGGAGAGTCTGTCATGAAGACCGTCATGGTGACTGGCGTAGGCGCCATCATGGGCTATGGCCTGCTCAAGTCACTGCATGATGCGTCTCCCTCTGTTCGTTTGGTCGGCACGGATATCTACGACGACGCTGTCGGTCGCGGCTGGAGCGATGTATTCGTGCAGGCCCCGCTGACTGCAGACCCGGCGTACGGCCAGTGGCTGGGCGACACATTGGCCAGGAACAAGGTTGATCTGCTTATTCCCGGGATCGAACAGGATGTCCATTGGTTGTCGGACAACCGAGCGTTGTTGGCGACATTTGATTGTCAGGTCGTGCTCAACAACCAGGAATTGATCGACCTTTCCAAGGACAAGTGGGCAATGGACCAGGCGCTGGTGGCGCTGGGGGATGCCAGCCGTATTCCCAGCCTGCTGTCGGGGAATTTTCACTCCCTGAAGGCGGCCTTGGGCCTGCCGTTCCTGCTCAAGCCGCGTAGAAGCTACGCCTCCAAAGGGCTGGTCTGGGTTCGTGAGGAGCGCGACTTTACGCCTCACGCGGCACTGCTCGGTGATTACCTCATGGCGCAACCTATCATTGGCAGCGCGGCCGACGAATTCACCGTGGCGGCGTTTGGCAATGGTAGCGGCGACACTGGTCCGATCATCGCCTTCCAGCGCAAGCTGGCCTCAGACGGGTCCACCGCCAAGGCTTGGGTGTATCAGGATGATTCGCTGGATCAGGTGGTTGGCAGGCTGTGCCGCGCCTTCAAGCCGGTGGGGCCGACCAACCTGCAGTTCCGTCGTGGCATCGACGGCTCCTGGAGCCTGCTCGAGATCAATCCGCGAATATCCTCGACCAGTTCTATACGTCGCGCATTTGGCTACAACGAGGCCGCCATGTGTCTGGATCATTACCTCGACGGCAAGGCACCGGCCCAGCCAACCATTCGCAGTGGTTTCGCTGTTCGTTATATAGAGGATTTCATTGTCTATGATCGGGATCATTTCTGACGTACATGGCAATTACAGCGCCCTGCGGACAGTGCTTGCCAAGCTTGATGAGCTGGGTGTGTCGCAGATTATCTGCCTGGGCGACACGGCCGGTTATTACAGCCAGGTCAATGAGTGTTGCGAGGCCCTGCGCGAGCGAAACATCTTTTCTGTGATGGGCAATCATGATTGGTACCTGGCGAAGAATGAGCGCTGCCCCCGTTCCAATAGCGCCAATGCTTGCCTGGACTATCAGCAGGGCATTATCACTGCGCAGAATCTGGCCTGGCTGGGGGCGCTCCCGGAGCGCTCGACCCAGCATCAATTAAGCATCGTCCATGGCGGCTGGAACGATCCTCTGGACGAATATGTCCGGCCCTCGCAAACGTATTTCGCGCCTTTGCCTGGCCAGTATTTCGCATCAGGCCATACCCATGTCCAGTACTTGTGGAGTGGCGAGGGCAAGGTCTATTGCAACCCCGGTTCAGTTGGCCAGCCACGTGATGGCGATGCTCGGGCAGCTTTCGCGACCTGGGACGGTCAAGCCTTCGCCCTGCATCGGATTGAGTACGATATTGGTGAAACCCAACAGGCCATGAAGGGGGCCGGATTTACTCCGTACTTCTACGAAAATCTAGATACAGGCAGTCAGATCGGTGGGCGGATTAGTGCGGTTTGAAGTTCTATGCTGTGCGCCACTATTTACTATGCCCACCCAGGGAAGTTTGCAATGAGCAACGAAACGATACTCTTCAACCGCCCGTACATGACCGGCAAAGAGCTGGATTACATTGCCCAGGCCAAATTCGGCAACATGCTCGCCGGTGATGGCCCATTCACCAAGCGTTGTCACCGTTGGCTGGAGTCGCACACGGGTTGCAACACGGCATTGCTCACCCACTCATGTACGGCTGCGCTGGAAATGGCGGCGTTGCTGCTGGACATCCAGCCTGGCGACGAAGTCATCCTGCCTTCCTATACCTTCGTCTCCACGGCCAATGCCTTTGTGTTGCGTGGCGCGGTGCCGGTCTTCGTCGATATTCGTCCTGATACCCTGAACCTGGACGAGCGTCTGATCGAGGCGGCGATCACGTCACGGACCAAGGCCATCGTGCCCGTCCATTACGCCGGTGTGGCCTGCGAGATGGACACTATCCTGGCTATTGCGCATAAGCATGGGCTGGCGGTGGTTGAAGACGCCGCGCAAGGTGTGATGTCAACCTACAAGGGTCGAGCCTTGGGCAGTATCGGAAACCTTGGGGCATTCAGCTTTCACGAGACCAAGAACGTGATCTCGGGGGAGGGCGGGGCGTTGCTGGTCAATGATCCTGCAATGGCATTGCAAGCCGAGATCATCCGGGAAAAAGGTACCGATCGCAGTCGATTCTTCAGGGGCGAGGTGGACAAATACACCTGGCAAGAGGTGGGCTCCTCGTTTCTGCCTGGAGAAATGACAGCAGCCTTCCTCTGGGCCCAATTGGAAGAGGCGCAAGCCATCACCCATCGCCGCCTGGTGATCTGGGACTATTACCATGCTGCGTTGGCGGGACTTGAGCAGCAAGGGTTGCTTCGTCGTCCGATCATTCCTGAAAACTGCCAGCACAATGCGCACATGTACTACGTGCTCCTCGCCCCTGGCGTGGAGCGCCAGGCCGTTCTCGAGGCGCTCAAGAGCCACGCAATCTATGCGGTGTTCCATTACGTGCCGCTGCATTCATCCCCTGGTGGAACGCGCTATGGGCGTGTGCATGGCGCAATGGATATTACCGATGGTTATTCCGAGCGACTGTTGCGTTTGCCGCTATGGCTCGGTCTATCCGCAGATCAACAAGACCGGGTGGTCGATGTGCTCGGCGGTGCTTTGGCAGCCCTTGCCACTTAGCGGCATGACACCGCCGGTTTTTCGTCTTCGATACAACTCGGCAATGCCCTCCGAATCCCCAGAGCCCTTTGTTTCATGGGCCTGGCCCCGCCAGAAAAAAGTTGGTCTGCAAATTGCTTAAGGCTGTGCAACACAGCAGTGGGCGGCAAACGTCCGGCATGCAGAGGAACGACAGTGGACAAGTACCTTTATGTGGCAATGACCGGCGCCAGCCAGAACGCACTGGCGCAGCGGGCCCATGCCAACAACCTGGCGAACATCTCCACCAATGGTTTTCAGAAAGACCTGGAGCAGGCGCGCTCGATGCCGGTGTTCGGCGACAGCTTTCCGGCGCGGGCGTTTGCCCTGTCCGAACGACCTGCTACTGATTTCACCCCGGGTGCGCTGATTGAAACCGGTCGCGACCTCGACGTCGCGGTCAGCGGGCCGGGCTGGATGGCCGTGCAGAACCCCGACGGCGGTGAAAGCTACGTGCGCACCGGCAGCCTCAATGTTGACGCCCTGGGCGTACTGCGGGCCGGCAACGGCATGCCGGTGATGGGCAACGGCGGTCCGATCGCCGTGCCGCCGGAGCAGAAAATCGAGATCGGCCAGGACGGCACCATCAGCATCCGCGCCATGGGCGAAGGCCCGCGGGTAATGGCTGAAGTGGACCGCATCAAGCTGGTCAACCCGGACCTCAAGAACATGACCAAGGGCCTGGATGGTTCGATCCGGACCAAGGACGGCCAGCCGGCGCCCATCGATGCCAACGTGCAGTTGGTGTCGGGTTTCCAGGAAGCGAGCAACGTCAATGCCGTGGATGAGATGACCTCGGTGCTGGCCCTGGCCAAGCAGTTCGAGCTTCACGTCAAGATGATGAACACCGCCAAAGAAGGCGACGAGGCCATGGCTCGGGTCTTGCAGATCTAACCATTAACTAAAGCGTCGCGCCGAAAAACAGGCGTACGAGGAGAATCGAATGCTTCCGGCTCTATGGGTTGCCAAAACAGGTCTGTCCGCCCAGGACACCAACCTGACGACCATTTCCAACAACCTGGCGAACGTTTCGACCACGGGTTTCAAACGTGATCGTGCCGAGTTCCAGGACCTGCTGTATCAGGTGAAACGCCAGCCTGGCGCCCAGTCGACCCAGGACAGCGAACTGCCGTCGGGCCTGCAAGTGGGTACCGGTGTACGCATTGTCGGCACCCAGAAAAACTTCACCGCCGGCAGCCTGCAAACCACCGAGCAGCCGCTGGACATGGCCATCGACGGTCGCGGTTTCTTCCAGATCCTGCAGCCGGACGGCACCACGTCCTACACCCGTGACGGTACGTTCCACCTCGATTCCAACGGCCAGATCGTCAATGCCAGCGGTTTCGCCCTGGAGCCGGCGATCATCATCCCGAACGATGCCCAGACCTTTACCGTGGGCCGTGACGGCACCGTGTCCATCACGGTGGCGGGCAACCCGGCCTCCCAAGTGATCGGCAACCTGCAGACCGCCGACTTCATCAACCCGGCCGGCCTGCAAGCGGTGGGCAACAACCTGTTCCTGGAAACCGCCGCCAGTGGTGCGCCACAAATCGGCACCCCGGGCCTGAACGGTTTCGGCACCACGCTGCAGAACACCCTGGAAACGTCCAACGTGAGCACCGTGGAGGAGATGGTCAACATGATCACCACCCAGCGCGCCTACGAGATGAACTCCAAGGTGATCTCCACTGCCGACCAGATGCTCTCGTTCGTTACGCAGAATCTGTAATCACGTCGTCCGTCATTGCATAGACAGGGCGGCCCCAGGGTCGCCTGCAACACCAAGAGGTAGGGTCATGAAACGCTTCGTATCTGTTCTGGCACTGAGTGGGATCACCGCACTCGCGGGCTGTGTCGCGCCGACACCCAGGCCCAATGACCCGTATTACGCCCCGGTGTTGCCGCGCACGCCGTTGCCGGCTGCGGCCAACAATGGTTCGATCTACCAGGCCGGCTTCGAGCAGAATCTGTACAGCGACCGCAAGGCCTTCCGGGTCGGTGACATCATCACCATCACCCTGAACGAGCGGACCCAGGCCAGCAAGAACGCCAACTCGCAAATGGACAAGACCAGCAATACCAGCGTCGGCCTGACCTCGCTGTTCGGCTCCAGCTTGACCGCCAACAACCCGATCGGGGGCAACGACCTGAGCCTCAACGCCGGGTACAACTCTGACCGTGCCACCAAGGGCGACAGCAAGTCCGGCCAGAGCAACAGCCTGACCGGCTCGATTACCGTGACCGTCGCCGATGTGCTGCCCAACGGCATCATCGTCGTGCGCGGCGAGAAGTGGCTGACCCTTAACACGGGTGACGAACTGGTGCGCATCGCCGGCATGGTTCGCGCCGATGACATCGCCACCGACAACACGGTTTCCTCGACCCGTGTGGCCGATGCACGCATCACCTACTCGGGCACCGGTGCCTTTGCCGATGCGAGCCAGCCAGGTTGGTTCGACCGTTTCTTCCTCAGCCCGAAGTTCCCTTTCTAGGTGGCCCAGTTGAATCTTAAGCAGCTGTTGCTCGGTGCCCTGGTGATGTCCGCGGCCTTCACCGCTCAAGCCGAGCGTTTGAAGGACATCGCCAGCATTTCCGGCGTGCGTTCCAACCAGTTGATCGGCTATGGCCTGGTCGTGGGGCTGAACGGCACCGGTGACCAGACCACCCAGACCCCGTTCACCCTGCAGACCTTCAACAACATGTTGTCGCAGTTCGGCATCAAGGTGCCGGCCGGTTCCGGCAACGTCCAGTTGAAAAACGTCGCGGCCGTGTCGATCAGTGCTGATCTGCCGGCGTTCGCCAAGCCTGGCCAACAGGTGGATATCACCGTCTCGTCCATCGGTAACTCCAAGAGCCTGCGTGGCGGCACTCTGCTGCTGACGCCGCTCAAGGGTATCGACGGCAACGTCTACGCCATCGCCCAGGGCAACCTGGTGGTGGGCGGTTTCGATGCCGAGGGGCGCGACGGTTCGAAGATCACCGTCAACGTTCCGTCGGCCGGTCGAATCCCTGGCGGCGCGTCGGTGGAACGTGCGGTACCGAGCGGTTTCAACCAGGGCAACAGCCTGACGCTGAACCTCAACCGTTCCGACTTCACCACCGCCAAGCGTATCGTCGACAAGATCAACGACATGCTCGGCCCAGGCGTGGCCCAGGCCCTCGATGGTGGCTCGATCCGCGTCACCGCGCCTCTCGACCCAAGCCAGCGGGTCGACTACCTGTCGATCCTGGAAAACCTCGAGGTTGATCCGGGCCAGGCGGTGGCGAAAGTCATCATCAACTCGCGTACCGGCACCATCGTGATCGGTCAGAACGTCAAGGTGTCTCCGGCCGCCGTGACCCACGGCAGCCTGACCGTGACCATCACCGAAGACCCGATCGTCAGCCAGCCTGGCCCGTTGTCCAACGGCCAGACGGCCGTAGTGCCCCGTTCGCGGGTCAATGCCGAGCAAGAAGCCAAGCCGATGTTCAAGTTCGGCCCGGGCACTACCCTGGATGAAATCGTCCGGGCGGTGAACCAGGTCGGCGCGGCGCCGGGCGACTTGATGGCGATTCTCGAAGCCTTGAAGCAGGCCGGCGCGTTGCAAGCCGACCTGATCGTGATTTGAGGACCGGTCCATGGACATGCGCAAGGGCACTTTGATCAGCGGGGATTCGGGTTCCTACTCGGACCTGAACCGTCTGAACCAGCTCAAGGTCGGCGACAAGAACAGCGACGGCAACCTGCGTAAAGTGGCCCAGGAATTCGAGTCGCTGTTCCTTGGCGAAATGCTCAAGTCCATGCGTTCGGCCACCGATGCGCTGGGCAAGGACAATCCGATGAACACACCGCAAGCCAAGCAGTACCAAGAAATGTACGACCAGCAGTTGGCCGTTTCCATGTCCCGCGAAGGCGGTGGTATCGGCCTGGCCGATGTGCTGCTGCGCCAGATGTCCAAGAACAAACCGCTGGCGCCAGGCGAGGCGGCAAGCTTGTCGGCCGCCAAGCAGCAAGAGGCGCTGGACAAGGTTGCCAAGGCAGCGGTGCCAACGCCAGTGGCCGCCGGCACGCTGCCTGATGGCCCGCTTTCGCGTTCCAACGGCCAGCGTCCGCTGTGGGCTTCCCGGGCGGTGAACGTGCCGCAAGGGGCGGGCGAGGGTACTCACCGCAATGACATGGAGCTGATCAACCAGCGCCGTCTGGCCTTGCCGCCGAAACTGGCTGACCGCCTGCTTGCCGGGCTGGTGCCTTCGGCTGCCGCCAACGCCGATGCGCCTGCACAGAACGTCCTGACGGATCGCGCCATCGCCGCCGTCAAGCCGGCGACTGGCGAACTGGCCAATGGTGACTGGTTGGCTGCACTCAAGGCCGCCGAGCCGAAAGGCGACATGCAGGTCTATGGCCGCGCCGTGGCCCAGCCACCGCTGGCACCGGCACGCAAGGCCTTCCGCGATGCCGACGAATTCGTCAACGCCATGCTGCCAATGGCCAAGGAAGCCGCCGACCGCATCGGTGTCGACCCGCGTTACCTGGTGGCCCAGGCCGCCCTGGAAACCGGTTGGGGCAAATCGGTCATGCGCCAGCCCGATGGCACCAGCAGTCACAACCTGTTCGGCATCAAGGCCAGCGCCAATTGGAAGGGCGATTCGGCCCGGGCGATCACCAGCGAATTCCGCAATGGCGCGATGGTCAAGGAAACGGCCGAGTTCCGCTCCTATGCCTCGTACCGCGACAGTTTCCATGACTTGGTCAACCTGCTGCAAAGCAACAGTCGCTATCAAGATGTACTGAAGTCGGCCGATAACCCCGAACAGTTTGTACGCGAGTTGCAGAAGGCCGGTTACGCCACCGACCCGCACTACGCCAGCAAGATTTCGCACATAGCCCGGCAGATGACGAGTTACCAAAACTACGCTTCGGCTGGCGCCACCACGACTTTATAAGGTCTGAACCATGAGTTTGCTCAATATCGGGATGTCGGGTCTGTCCGCAAGCCAGACCGCACTGGTGACCACGGGTAACAACATCGCCAACGTCGATACCGCAGGGTATTCGCGTCAGCAGACCGTGCAGACCACCAAGGCGTCGAACCAGTACGGCAACGTGTTCATCGGTTCCGGCACGACCCTGGCCGATGTGCGCCGGGTGTATAACGCCTTCCTTGAAGCACAACTGAAAACCACCACGTCGCTCAACAGTGACGCAGCGGCCTATCAGGGCCAGATTACTCCGCTCGACTCCCTGTTGTCGGACAGCGGCACCGGTCTCAACGGCGCGCTGACCAAGTTTTTCGCCTCGGTGCAGAACGTCAACGCCAAGCCGGGTGACGATGCATCCCGTCAGCTGCTGCTCAGCGATGCCCAGGCCTTGAGCAACCGTTTCAATTCGGTTGCCAACCAGTTGACGGAGCAGAGCCAGAACATCAATGGCAACCTGTCGAATATGGTCGACCAGGTCAATAACCTGGCGGCCACCGTGGCGCAGTTGAACAAGAAAATCGCCGAAGTCTCCAATGCCGGCGGCGCGCCCAACGACCTGCTCGACGCCCGCGGCGAAACCATTCGCCAGCTCTCGACGTTCACCGGCACGCAGGTCGTCGAGAACGGCAGCAGCCTGGACATCTACCTGGGCTCCGGCCAACCGTTGGTGATGGGTAATATCGTCAATACCTTGCAAGCGGTGCCGGACAAGAACGATCCGGGGCGCATTGGTATCCAGCTCAACAGCGGTTCCAGTTCCATGGACCTGACCTCGGTGCTCACCGGCGGCGAGATCGGTGGCCTGATGCGCTACCGCAGCACCGTGCTCGACCCGGCCATGAACGAGCTGGGTCGCGTGGCTCTGGTGGTCGCCGACCAGATGAACAGCGTCCAGGCCTCGGGCATCGACATGAACGGGGCCTTCGGCTCCAACCTGTTCACTAACATCAACAGCGCCGCGCTGATCAGCCAGCGCAGCGTTGCGTCGTTGAACAACAGCGCCGGCTCCGGCAACTTCAACATCGCCATCAAAGACTCCGGCAAGCTGACCACCAACGACTACAAGGTGACGTTCACCACCGGCACGGACTACACCGTCCAGCGCCTGCCCGACGGCACCTCGATGGGCGCGTTCAACACCGCGACCACGCCGCCGCCGGTGATCGACGGTTTCTCGATGACCTTCGCCAACGGCACCGCTGCCGCCGGCGACACGTTCAAGCTCACGCCGACCCGCAACGAGGCGGCCAACATCAAGACCGAGATGACCGACTCCAAGCGGCTGGCGATTGCCGCGCCGTTGGGCGCCGCCATCGTGCCAGGGGGCAGCGGTACGCTGACCATTCCGGCCAACGGCCAGCCGAGCATGACCACCAAGCTGGACATCTACGACGCCGCCACCACGACCATCATCCAGAACGGCATCAAGAACTCCATGCCGGTCAAGGTGGTGTTCGGCGCGACGTCCGCCGATGGCACCAGCCAGGCTTATCAGTTGCTCGATGCCAAGGGCACTCAGATCAGCAATGGCACGATCAAACCTGGCGAAAGCAACACCCTGAGCCTGAGTGTTCCGCTCAAGGACGCCAGTGGTAACCCGATCATGGATTCTTCCGTGCCACCGGTACAGCGCACCGTCACGTTCGACATGTCCATTGCCGGTGCTCCGTCCAACGGAGCGTCCATCAATGTCAGCCTCAGCCAGCCCGGCAGCCTGGACAACCGTAACGGTACGGTCCTGGCCGGCTTGCAGACCGCCAAGACCGTGGACACCGGTTCCTCCAGCAAGGGCATTTCCCTGAACGATGCCTACGGCAAGCTGGTGGAGGGCGTCGGCGCCAAGGCCGCCCAGGGCAAGCTCGACAGTGCCGCCACTGGCGCGATCCTGGACAACGCCAAGACCGCCCGCGATTCGTTGTCGGGTGTGGACCTGGATGAAGAAACCGGCAACCTGGTCAAGTTCCAGCAGTACTACACCGCGTCTTCGCAGATCATCAAGGCGGCGCAGCAAATTTTCAGCACTTTGATCAACAGTCTTTAAGGAGC
This sequence comes from Pseudomonas sp. KB_12, assembly GCF_052114545.1. Classification (NCBI taxonomy): domain Bacteria; kingdom Pseudomonadati; phylum Pseudomonadota; class Gammaproteobacteria; order Pseudomonadales; family Pseudomonadaceae; genus Pseudomonas; species Pseudomonas sp. KB_12. The sequence goes on from NZ_JBFREY010000023.1 coordinate 42,388, forward strand.
CGTAGCCCATGCGCATTTCTACTTCTCAGTTTTACGAAAGCACGGCTGCGAACTACCAGAAAAATTTCGCCAAGGTGGTCAAGACCAGCGAAGAAGCCAGCAGCCTGGTACGTGTGAACACCGCCGCCGATGATCCGGTGGGCGCTTCGCGTCTGCTGCAGTTGGGTACGCAAGCGTCGATGCTGTCTCAGTACGAAGCCAACGTCACCACCATCAAGGCGACCCTGGGCACCACTGAAGCGGTGATGACCAGCATTGGCAACGTGTTGCAGCGCGCCAAGGAACTGGCCGTGAGCGCCGGTAACGCCGCTTACACCGACTCGGACCGTAAAGCCGTTGCCTCGGAATTGGGGTCGATCGAAGATCAGTTGCTGAGCCTGATGAACACCAAGGATGAAAACGGCAAGTACATTTTTTCCGGTTCCAAGGGCGATGTCGTACCGTTCACCCGCAACGACGACGGCACCTACAGCTACAACGGCGACCAGGTGACCCTGGACCTGCCGATCGGCGACACCATGTCGATGGCCACCAACAGCACTGGCTGGGAAGTGTTCCAGCAAGCCGTCAATACCAGTCGCAGCCAGGTCACCATGACCGCGCCGGCGGTGGATGATGGTCGCGTGGTGTTGACCAACGGCCAAGTGTCGTCCAGCGTGACCTACAACAGCCAGTTCCGCAGTGGCGAGCCGTACACGGTGGAGTTCACCAGCGGCACCCAGTTGAAAATCACCGATTCGGGTGGCAACGATGTGACCGCCGAGGCCAGCAAGGGCGGGGTCATCGACCCCAACAACCAGACCGGTCAGACCGTGAGCTTTCGTGGCGTCGACTTGACCTTGAACGTCAATCTTCATGCGGGCGACGTTGCCGGCACGATCCTGCCCGGTCACACGTTCACCCTGGCTGCCAAACCCGACTCGTTCACTCCGGCCCGCAGTCCGGGCAACACCACCGCGACTCAGATCACCGGTAGCCAGATCACCGATCCAGTGGCCTACCACGCCAGCTTCCCGACGGGGTCGGCGGTGCTGAAGTTTACCAGTGCTACGGACTTCGACCTGTACGCCGCACCACTGACCGCTGACAGCAAACCGGTGTCCAGCGGCACCCTGGCGGGCAACGTCGCCACCGCATCCGGTGTGAGTTTCACGCTCAATGGTGCTCCGGCCGCCAACGATCAGTTCAGCGTCGCGGTCAATACTCACGAGACGCAGAATGTCCTGGACACCGTGAACCAGTTGCGGACCGCTTTGAATACGCCGGCCAATGGCGACAACATCGCCATCCAGAAACTGAATGCGTCACTGGCTTCGGCTATCGGTAACCTGGCCAGCGGCACTGACCAGTTGACCAGTGCACTGAGTTCGGTCGGCGGTCGCGGCCAGTCGCTCGATACCCAGAGCGATACCAATCAGAGCTTTGTCCTGGCTAACACGCAGACCCAGTCGGCGATTCGTGATTCCGACGCGGCCGAGGTGATGACGCGCCTGACCTTGCAGCAGACTATGCTTCAAGCGTCGCAGTTGGCGTTCAGCAAGATCGCTCAATTGGGCCTGTTCAACAAAGTGTGATCCAGGGCCGGGACCGTGACGCTATAAGCGGTCCCTGACCCGTTCCTAATACGATTCAGGACGTCCTGCTCTCGCCCGAGTTTGGCGCCCACCGGTTGAGAGCCATGCGTGTGAAATCAGCTCCTCTTGTCAGCATTGCCATCCCCGCGTACCACCCACGCTTTTTCCGCCTCGCCTTGCAAAGCGCGCTCGAGCAGACCTACGAGAACCTTGAGATTGTCATCTGCGACGATTGCCGCACCGATGGCATCGAGCAGATTGTCCAGGAGCTTGGCGCGAACTCCAAGGTTGAGGTGCGTTACCTGCGCAACCCGACCCGGCTGGGGTTCCAGCAGAACCTGTTGCGCTGTCTGGAAGAGTCCCGGGGCGAGTTCATCAAGTTCCTCTGCGATGACGACCAGTTGCTGGCGTTCTGCGTCAGTCAGCAGGCGGCCATTCTGCAGGAGCATGCGCACGTATCGCTGGTGATCAACAGGCATCATTTAATCGATGTCGATAACTATGCCTTGCCGGTCCGCCTTGAAAATACTGGCATCACGCAGTTCGATGCGTTGTTCAACGGTACCGACATGCTGGCGTATTTTGAAAAGAGCGCCCGTCAACTTCTCGGCGGCTTGAGTGGCGCGTTGATGCGCCGCGCCGATGTCGAGGCCTTTCTGCCGGCGTTGGCGCGGCCTGGCGAAGGCTTCGAGGCGGTCCTCGATTTTGCCTTGTTCATCTGCCTGTTGCGCCGGGGTCACCTGGTCCAACTGTACGCCGAGGGAAGCGGCCAGCGCTTGCATCCGGATCGCCTGGCGCGTCAGGCCAAGATGCTCGAAGCGGCCACGGTGGAGATGACCTGGCTCAAGGAAATGCTCGCCCAGCGCAGTGGCGAACCGGCGCCCGCCAGTGGCTGGGTGCGTTACCAGCCACTGGGGCAGCCCAGGGAGCCAGGGGCGCCCGAATGGGAAGAACTCAACGCCTACGCGGTCATTGCGAATCGCCAGGGCGTCATCAACTCGCAAGTCGGCACTGACATTGAGAGTTACGCAGACCTCTACCCGCAGTGGTTGGCCTGTCGACGTTTCAGTCCATCGCGCAAGCAAGTCTTGTCCCGGCAGATCGCCCGCTGGGCTTATCGACCGAAGATCGTTCCCGTCATCATCGACGAGCAGGACGATCCTTATGCGTTGGGCATTACCCTGCAGAGTATCGCTGCCCAAACCTATGCCTGCGAATCGGTGCTGCTGTTGTCCAATGGTCGCCAGGCTGTGGACAACCACGTCCTGCGCCTTGGCCTGCAAGCGGACTGGGCACAGCAGCTCAACGGGCTGTTGCCTCAACTGGACGGCGCCGACTGGTTCTACCTGCTGCGTGCCGGCGATCGCTTGACCGAGTCAGCGCTGCTGATCATGGCCGATCGGATTGTCAGCTCGCCGGCTGCTGCCTGCCTCTACAGCGATGAAGGTGCGCTGGTGGATGACAAGTCGGTGGAGCCGATCTTCAAGCCCGACTTCAATCTCGACCTGATGCGCGGTTACCCCTATGTCGGTCGGACACTGGCGTTCGAGCGTGCCCGATTCCTGGCCTCGGGTGGATTCGATCCGAGCCTGGGCGAGTTGGCGCCCCATGACTTGATCTGGCGGCTGGTGGAAACGGATGGGCCGCAGGTCATTGGTCATATTCCGGAAGTCCAGGTCGAGTCGACGTTTTCGTTTGCCCAATGGCTGTCGTTACCAGGGGTCATCGAGCAAAACGCCCAACTGATCGAAGCTCATCTACAGCGTATCGGCGTGCCGCACCGGCTTCACCCAGGGCCGCTCCTGGCGTTGATCCCGCGCATCGAATACCTGTTCGCCGAGCGACCACTGGTGTCGATCATCATCAGCGTCAAGGACGACCTGAGCGCGCTGGAGCGTTGCGTCAACAGCCTGATCAGTACGACCGCGTATCCGCACTACGAAACCATCATTGTCGATAACGCCAGTGAAAACGCCGAGCTGCAGCATTGGCTGCGAGCCATGGCCGAGCTGGGCAGTGAAACGTTGCGAATATTCTTGCACCCGGGAAGCGGCAGCGAAGCGGTGATCCGCAATTTCGCCGCACAGCATGCCCGCGGCGAATACCTGTTGTTGCTCAATCCCAATTGCATTGTGCTGGAAGCTGCCTGGCTGGATGAGTTGCTCAATCAAGGGCAACGTCCCGAGGTCGGTATCGTGGGGCCTCGCACACTCAACCAGCAAGGTCGGGTCATCGATTCCGGCATGATCATGGGGCTGGGTGGGTTGGCGGGCAGGGCCTTTGTCAACGAATCGGTCATGTCTGGCGGCTATATGCAACGCTTGCAGACAGTGCAGAACTGGAGCGCTGTCGGCGATCACTGCCTGTTGGTGCGCAAGCAGGTTCTGGAGGAGGCCGGTGGGTTCGATGAGTCGATTACCACGCAGCGCATCAACTCCCTGGAGTTATGCCAGCAGGTCGGTAAAAACGGCTACCTGATCGTCACCACGCCTTACAGTGATGTCGTGCTGGCATCCGGCGTGGAAGCCAGTCGTGATCCTTTGTGGAAGCAGCGGCTGGAGCACGAACAAGAGGCGTTCTATCAGCGCTGGTTGCCCAGGATCGCCAACGATCCTGCCTACAACCGTAACCTGAGCCTGAGCGGGAAAAGCTTCAGTCTCGAGCCCGGACCACGCACCGGCTGGAATCCGTTGATCACCCGCAACGTCCCTTCGATCCTCGGGATGGCGGTCAATACCTCGGCGGTGGGGCATTACCGGGTCAGCCAACCGTTATTCGAACTGGAAGCGGCTGGGCGAATCGTGGGGCGTGTGGCCTACGATACTCCCTCGATCATCGACATCGAGCGCCAGTCACCGGATGTGATCATCCTTCAGGGTCGCTATAACGTGAGCAAGTTCAAGGACATCACTCAAGTCAAGACTTACTCCAACGCCATGCGCATCTATGAATTGGATGACTACATCTCCCGGGTCCCGGAAAAAAACGAACACCGCCGCAACATGCCGGACAACCTTGAGGACATGTTGCGCCGAGGGATCGCCCTGTGTGATCGGGTCGTGGTGTCCACCCATCCGCTGGCGGACGTCCTGTCGAGCATGCACCACGATATCCGCGTGGTGCCGAACATGCTGGCTGCCGGCCTGTGGAACCAGCTCAGGAGCCAGCGTGCAACCTCCAGCAAACCGCGTATCGGTTGGGGTGGCGGCACCAGCCACCGTGGCGACCTGGAGCTTATTGTCGATGTCGTTCGGGAGTTGGCCGACGAAGTCGAATGGGTTTTCTTCGGCATGTGTCCGGATTTGCTCAAGCCCTATATCCATGAGTTTCACCCAGGCGTGAGCCTGGCGGATTATCCGGCGAAGCTGGCCAGCCTGAATCTCGACCTGGCCTTGGCGCCGCTGGAATTTCATATTTTCAACGACTGTAAAAGCAACCTTCGCCTGCTGGAATACGGTGCGTGTGGCTACCCGGTCATTTGTTCGGATACCGAGGCTTACCGGGGGCACCTGCCTTGTACCCGGGTCCTCACCAACAGCACCGAAGAATGGCTGGAGGCCATCCGCATGCACCTGGCGGATCCGATTGCCAGTTACCGGATGGGCGACGAATTACGTGAAGTGGTGCTGCGCGACTTTATCTTGCGCGGCGATAACTTGCAGTACTGGGCCAATGGTTGGCTACCGGATTGATGAGTTTCAACCGCGAAACTCCCGGTGTCGCTGATGCGACCACCCACTTGTTAAGGAATGAATATGCAAAGCAATGCCCCAACAGGATCGACTGCGCCGTTGAATGAACGGTTTACCCTGGTGCTGCTCGCTCACGACCAGTCGACTGCCCTGCGGCGGGCGTTGCGCTACTACCGCGACAGTTCGTTTGCGGTGCTGGTGATCGACTCATCGAGCCTGATCAATGCCGATATCACGGTAGAGTTCCCCAGCGTGCAATACCTGCACGCACCCACGGCCATTGGTTTCGGCGACAAGGTTCGCCAGGCCGTCGAGCGAGTCACCACGCCTTACCTGGCGATTGCCGATGCCGAGAGTTTCCTGCTGCCCCAAGCGCTCGAACAATCGTTGAGTTTTCTCGAAGCACACGCTGAATACGGCGCCTGCCAAGGCTACAGCCTGGCGTTCGAGGCCCATGCCGATCGTGTCGACTATTACCTGCTCGATCGCAAGGGTTGCGAGGATTATTCCGGTGCATCGGCCGAAGCCCGGCTCGCCGTGTTTACCGAGGATTGCCCGTCATTGGTCAGTGCACTCACGCGCACTGAAACCCTGCGGCGCAGTTACGCTTCGCTGCCCGTCGGTTTTGATTCGCGGTTGCAGGAGGCCGGCCATTGCTTTGGCTTGGTGACGGATGCAAAGGTTCGCTTGCTGGACATTCCTTATGGTGTACACGAGCGCAGTCGCGTGGCGAAGCCACGGAACCCGGTGGGCACGGCGTCGGGTACCGAGGACTTGCGAGCGGTCGCTGAACAGGAACGCATGGGCACGATGCTCGGTGACGCCTTTGGCGCGGATGCTTCGGTGCGGGAGCATGCTCGGGCCATACTCAAAAAGCTGGTCGAGCGTTCGGTGCCGCAAACTGGAAAAGTGCTCGAGTCGACCTGGGATTCGCGGCGTGGCGAACCGGTTCGGCGTTTCGAACCGACGCAATACGTTGAGTTGCCTTTTTATAACCAGGCTTTTTTCGACGTGCTCACTTCGCTGGAATTCCTGCTTCATGCGGCGCCGAGCGGGCTGGTGCAGTTGAGGGAGCTGGAAGCGGTCATGCTCAGGCAGAAAGAGCTGTCTCGCCCCCAGCGCAACACCAGCGCCGAGCCGCTTGATGAGCAGCTGGCAAGGGCTTTCCTGAGCTATGCCTTCAACCAGGATCTGGTGAAGCAGTTGCTTGAGGTCATGCAGGCCAAGGGTGACACGCGCTACGTGCAGATGCTCCAGGCCTGGGAACAACGGCTCAAGGCAGCGGCGTTTGAAAATACCGCGAGGTTGTTCGACGCCACGCCCTCCGGTCATTTGCTGCGTTGGCTCGAGGCGCGTGAACCGAGCGCCAGTGAGACGCAGAAAGTGTCCAAATACCTGGCTGCTCGCAACGGGGGGCCGACGTTTGGCATCTTGATCCTGGATCTGGACGCCGACATCTTCAAGATGCAGGCGACCTTTGACAGTGTGATCAATGGCTATTGCCGGGCGTTCAAGATTGTTGTGTTCACCACCGGCGACCTGCCGGCCGAGACCACACCACAGAGCGTCCTGCATTTCGTCAAAGTCAACGAAAGCAATTACGTCGACAAAATCAATCAGGTTGTCAGCCAGAGCGATTGCGATTGGATGGTCATGGCCGAGGCCGGCGATGAATTGACGCCGGCGGGGCTGTTTCGCGCGGGCGTGGAATTGCTGGCCGCGCCACAATGCCAGGCCGTGGCAATGGACGAGTTCCAGCGCCAGCCCGACGGGACGCTGGCCGATGTCTTCCGGCCAGGGTTCAACCTTGACTTGCTGCAAAGCACCCCGGCCTTGATGGCCCGCCATTGGCTGGTACGCCGCGAGACGTTGGTAAAGCTCGGCGGTTATTCGCGCGAGTTCAAGAACGCGATGGAGTTCGACCTGCTATTGCGCTTGGTCGAGCAGGACGGCCTGGGGGGACTTGCCCACCTGGATGAGCCTCTGCTGATTTGCCAGGCGCCTGCGGTGGAAGATAATGCCGATGAGCGCAAGACCTTGCTGCGTCACCTGGCGGTTCGTGGTTATCAAGCTGACGTGAGTGCGGTCGTGCCGGGTACGCACAAAATCGACTATCGCTTTGCCGAGCGCCCCTTGGTGTCGATCATCGTCCATGGCATTGGCGATCTGACGGCGCTACAACGTTGCCTGCTCAGCGTACTGCAGCGCACCCGATATCAGCGCTACGAAGTATTGGTTCCCACCGGGGCGGCAAACCATTCCGTGCTGCGCACCTGGCTCGATGGCCAGGGGCACCAGGCCAGTCGCGTTCGGTTGTTGGATATCGGGCCGGGCGTTGCGACGGGCTCCTGGATCAACGCTGCCAGCCAGGAGGCCAAGGGCGACTATCTGGTGACGCTGGTGGCCGACAGCGAAGTGCTCAACGTCAACTGGATCGAATCGCTGCTCAATCAAGCCTTGCGTCCGGAGGTGGGTGTGGTCGGCGCCAAGCTGGTCGAGCGCGATGGGCGTATCACCCAGGCCGGCCTGATTCTGGGCCTGAATGACGAAGTAGGCTCGGCCTTCATCGGCGAGCCGAAGACCGCCAGAGGCTACATGAACAGGTTGGTCGTGGAGCAGAACTGTTCAGCGGTGTCTTTTGCCTGCTTGATGATTTCCAAGCAGTTGTTCAACGCTGCTGACGGCATAGACAGCGGGCTGTTCGACGATGCCTTGGGTGACGTGGATCTGTGCCTCAGAGTCGGCCAGGCCGGGTACCTGACGGTATGGACGCCCCATGTGCAGGTGATCCAGTCCGGCGTGCTGGCGAGTACGCCAGAGGCGCGTGCGGCGCTGCGTGAGAAGTGGTCCGAGGCGTTCGCCCAGGATCGCTTCTACAACGGCAACCTGGCGTTGCAAGGTGCTGGTTTTACCCTGGGACCGGTGCGCAACGTACCCTGGACCGACTTGCTGGTATAACCCCCCGCCTTGCGAGGCATTTCATCGACGCCGGCAGCTAAAACCTGCCGGCGTTCTTGCCCAATTACCCCGCCATTCTCAAGACTCCTGTCCAGTGTCCGATGCCGTCGCGGGAAATGACGCGGCTTCGTTTGTCATGAAAAAATGCCCCTCCAGGACAAAACGGCGTGACGCATAGGTCATAAAGTGCATCTTCACTGTATTGTATTCCCCGGAGTGGAGGCCCGTTCGTTTGCCGGATAAGGCGTCCGCCCTTGGAAATCAACCATTTTTGAAGCGCCCCTGAGCTTTTGGGGGTGAACCTAGTCGCAGTACATGATCGGGAAGCCATGATGATTGGCATAAAAAGCATAGCGAGTTATGTGCCGACCGCTGGTGTGGATAACTACGCTCAGGGTGCCAAATTCGAGAAGGATGAAGAATTCATCCTTGGCAAGATTGGTTCGGCGTTCCTGCCGCGCAAAGACGCTGACCAGGAAACCTCGGACCTGTGTGTCGAAGCAGTGAATGCATTGTTCGCCAACAACCCGCAGCTTTCGCGCGAATCCATCGACGCATTGATTGTTGTCACCCAGAACGGTGATGAAGAAGGGCTGCCGCACACGGCCGCCATCGTGCAGGACAAACTCGGGCTGCCGACCCATGTGGCGGCGTTCGACATATCGCTGGGCTGCTCGGGCTACGTGTACGGCATCTACGCCCTGAAAGGCTTCATGGAGGCCGCAGGGCTGAAAAACGGGCTGCTGGTGACCGCCGACCCGTATTCGAAAATCGTCGACCCTGAAGACCGCAACACCACCATGTTGTTTGGCGATGCCGCCACCGCCACGTGGATGGCCGAGGGCGCCAGCTGGCAGTTGGGCAAGGCCAAGTTCGGCACCGATGGTTCCGGCGCGCCGCACCTGAAGGTCAGTGACGGGGTGTTTTTCATGAACGGCCGCCAGGTCTTCAACTTCGCCCTGTTGAAAGTGCCCGCTCATTTGCACGAACTGCTGGACGAATCGTCACTGCAAGCCAGTGACATCGATGCGTTCTGCATTCACCAGGGTAGCGCGGCGATTGTCGATGCCGTGGCGCGGCGTTTCGAGGGTGAGCCTGAGAAGTTCATCAAGGACATGGTCGAGACCGGCAATACCGTGTCGTCGAGCATTCCGCTGCTGCTGGAAAAGCACGTCCTGGATGCTGACTGGAAGCGCGTGGCGATCAGCGGTTTCGGTGTGGGCCTGTCGTGGGGCTCGGCGATTCTTTATCGCGATTGATCGAATCACGTTTTTCCAATAGCGCTTCAGGTTGGCCTGGGGCGCTTTTTTTTGGCCCGCGATTTTGTCCTGCGGTTTCTTGGCGCCATTTTTCGGGCTTTATCGCGCGGCTAAAGCCTTGTTTTTCAAGGGGTGGCAGTCTGCTAGCAAATATTTTGAAAAAAGCCCTCAAGCAAGTTCCTAATCCGACGATAACTATTACGAAGGTTCTCTAGGCCACACCCCGGCGGTTGCCAAGGGCCGGAAGCCGCAGTACCCAACCAACGAGGAATTCGTCATGGCTTTAACAGTAAACACCAACACCACTTCGCTGAACGTTCAGAAGAACCTCAACCGTGCTTCCGACGCTCTCTCCACTTCGATGACTCGCCTGTCTTCCGGCCTGAAAATCAACAGCGCCAAAGACGACGCCGCCGGCCTGCAGATCGCTACCCGCATGACCTCGCAAATCCGCGGTCAGACCATGGCGATCAAAAACGCCAACGACGGTATCTCCATGGCGCAGACCGCTGAAGGCGCGATGCAGGAGCAGACCAACATTCTGCAACGTATGCGTGAACTGGCCATCCAGTCCCGTAACGATAGCAACAGCGCAACCGACCGTGTCGCTCTGAACAAAGAGTTCTCGCAGATGAGCGACGAACTGACCCGTATCGCCAACAGCACCAACCTGAACGGCAAGAACCTGCTCGACGGTACTGCTAGCACCATGACCTTCCAGGTCGGTTCGAACACCGGTACTGACAACCAGATCTCCCTGACCTTGAGCGCCAGCTTCGACGCTGCAAGCCTGGGTGTTGACTCGGCAATCACCATCGTTGGTTCCGACAGCGCTGTTGCTGAAACCAACTTCTCGGCCGCCATGGACGCAATCACCAGCGCGATCGACACCATCAACAGTGCTCGTGCTGACCTCGGTGCTGCACAAAACCGTTTCGCCAGCACCATCTCCAACCTGCAGAACATCAACGAAAACGCCAGTGCTGCACTGGGTCGCGTACAAGATACCGACTTCGCTGCTGAAACTGCACAACTGACCAAGCAGCAGACTCTGCAGCAAGCGTCTACTTCGGTTCTGGCCCAGGCCAACCAACTGCCATCCGCTGTACTGAAGCTGCTTCAGTAATAGCCGGATGAGTTTTAGCGGGGGAGTGCGCTTGCGTGCTCTCTCGCTTTTTCCGTTCAAGAGGTGATGGACATGGATATGAGCGTGAAGCTGAACTTGTCTTATCCAGCGGCGAAGCCGGCACCGACAGTGGTCGGCAAGCCAGTGGAGAAGCCTCAAGCCGAGGTTGCTACCGTGACACCGGTCAAGGAAGCGCCTAAAGACGCTGCCGCCGAGCAGGACAAACTCAAGAAGGCCGTTCAGGAAATCGAGAAGTTCGTTCAGTCGGTCAAGCGCAACCTGGAGTTCTCTATTGATGAGCCTTCAGGCAAAGTAGTGGTCAAAGTGATTGCCAGTGGTTCCGGTGAAGTGATTCGCCAGATCCCGAACGAAGAAGTTCTGAAGCTGGCCAACAGTTTGAATGATGCAAACAGCTTGTTGTTCAGCGCCGAAGCCTGACAACTGGCACGAATTTTGTTGCTATGTCCTTTTGGGCGTTGTAAGGGTCAAAAGGCCGGCGACACACTGAAGGGAGTCCCACATGGCAAGTCCAATTCTACCTGGCTTGGGTTTAGGCTCTGGCCTTGATACCACTGCGATCGTCAAGGCGCTGGTCGATTCCGACAAGGCCGCCAAGCAAGGTCAGATCACCCGAGCGACGACGACGACTTCCAACAGTATCTCCGGGGTGGGCACCCTGAAGTCGTTGTTGGCGGCTTTCAATACCGCGATGAAGGACTTGTCCAGCACAACGACTCCGCAATTCTCGGGTTTTGCTGCGACATCCTCTGCCCCGACAGTGCTCACGGCCACCGCCAGCAACTCGGCGGTGGGCGGGACCTATGCGATCAAGGTCAACAATATCGCGACGGCTTCCAAGGTCACCTCGGCGGCCTTTGCTGGCGGTACTAGCAGTGCCATCCCGAGCGGCACGCTGACCATCGCGCAGAACGGCGTCAACTACAACCTCAATGTGGGGGCCGGTGCGACCCTGCAATCGGTTCGCGACTCGATCAATGCCGACACTTCACTCAAGGCTGCGGGTTTCAGTGCCAACATCATCACCGACTCTTTCGGTTCGCGCCTGGTGCTGGGTTCAAGCACGACCGGCGCCGGTTCCGACATCTCGGTAAGCGGCATCGCGGGGCTGGAGATCGATGGGACGAACGTCGTGGGTGCTGGCGGTGCTGCGCTGACGGCCACTTCGGCGGGCGCCATCGGTGCCCTGGCCCAGGATGCCAGCTTCACCGTCGATGGCATGCTGCTGACCAGCAAGAGCAATACGGTCAGCACGGCGATTTCCGGGTTGACCTTGAACTTGCTCAGTGGCGGACCGAGCGCCAGTTCAACCGTCACCGTGGCGCCGAACAACGATGGCCTGAAAGCCTCGATCCAGAAATTCGTCGATGCCTATAACGCGATCGCCAATAGCATCACCGCACTGACCAAGCCGTCGCTCGACGATGATGGGAAGCTGACGGTGCCGGCAAAATTGACCGGTGACGCGTTGCCTCGCTCGCTGCTGGCGGCGATTCGAACGCCCTTGTCTGAAACCGGCGCTGGCGACAAGCTGACGTCGCTGGCCCAGTTGGGTATTACCACCGATCAGAAGACGGGTGCGCTGAACTTCAATAGCGTCAAGTTCACCGAAGCGATGAACGATAAAAAGCTCAGCGGTGAAGTCCAGACGTTGTTCACGGGTACCAACGGCCTGCTGGAGCGCATGGGCAAGGCGATCGAACCCTTCACCCAGACCGGTGGCGTCCTCGATCAGCGGACCACGGCGCTGACCAAGACCCAGACCCGCCTGAAGAACGATCAGGAGGCTCTGGATCGTCGGGTCGAGACCCTGACCGCTGTGCTGACTAAAAAGTACAACGATATGGATACCCTGGTCGGCAAGCTGAAGGCCACTGCGAGCAATATCACCTCGATGTTCGAGGCGATGGCGGCACAACAGAAAAACAGCTGATTTCGACTGACGAAAAAAAGCCCGGCAACGTTTTGACAACGTTCCGGGCTTTCGGCTTTTCGACCTAAAGTTTTTTGACGCAGCGTCGATACGCTGTTTATACGAACCGAAGATTTTTGATGAGGTAGAACATGAATCCGATGTTGGCCCTTCGCCAATACCAGAAGATTGGCGCCCAAGCGCAAACCTCCGAAGCAAGTCCCCATCGTCTTGTGCAGATGCTCATGGAAGGCGGGCTGGACCGCATCGCCCAGGCCAAGGGCGCGTTGGAGCGCAAGGATATTGCAAACAGAGGCATCCTGATCAGCAAGGCCATCGGCATCGTCGGTGGTTTGCGTGAAGGCCTGGACCTGGAAAACCAGGCCGAGTCGGTCGCTGAGCTGGATACTCTTTACGCTTACATGATGAAACGCCTGGCTGAAGCCAACGTCAAGGCCGATCCGAAGATCCTCGACGAAGTCGCCGGTCTGCTTCGCACGGTCAAGGAAGGCTGGGATGCCATTGCCACACCTGGTCCGCAATTCTAAGGAGTGCTCTCATGAGTCTTGTCCTGCAGCGAATCGAACACACCCGTGATGCCTTGGTTGATGCCCTGGCCGAGCGAAACTGGGAGGCCATCGGTCAGTTGGACCTGGCTTGTCGTTCCTGCATGGAAGATGTCCTGAGCGAGTCTGAGGTGGACGAGGCGGCGTTGCGCAATAATCTTGAGGAGTTGCTGGGGGTGTATCGGCAATTGCTGGAGGCGGCGACGGGAGAGCGTCAGGCGATCGTCGACGAGATGCAACAGATCCATCAAGCACAGAACGCGGCAAAGGTTTACCATCTGTTCGGTTAATACTCAGTTAATCCGAGCTTGTTGCGCCATAAATTTGACTGTGCACGGTTTTTTGACTTAACTAGTAACTGTTTACAGATTTAAGGCGTCTACAGGCATGACAAGTCTGCAAGCGTCTAGCTTGCCCCCTAATTTCGGGCATTGGGTTGACTAGGGAAGTTGCTATTGCATGTGGCGTGAAACCAAAATTCTCTTGATCGATGACGATAGCGTCCGCCGCCGCGACTTGGCGGTGATCTTAAATTTTCTTGGCGAAGAAAATTTACCTTGCGGAAGCCATGACTGGCAGCAGGCCGTCGGCTCCTTGTCGTCCAGTCGCGAGGTCATTTGCGTCCTTATCGGGACCGTGAATGCCCCCGCAACGCTATTGGGCTTGCTAAAGACACTCTCAACCTGGGATGAGTTCCTTCCGGTTTTGTTAATGGGCGAAAATTCTTCCCTTGACTTGCCTGAAGACCAGCGTCGCCGAGTACTTTCCACGCTCGAAATGCCGCCCAGCTACAGCAAGCTGCTTGATTCGCTGCATCGCGCGCAGGTTTATCGCGAGATGTACGACCAGGCTCGTGAGCGCGGCAGGCATCGCGAACCCAACCTTTTCCGCAGCCTCGTCGGCACCAGCCGGGCGATCCAGCACGTGCGCCAGATGATGCAGCAGGTCGCCGATACTGACGCCAGCGTGCTGATCCTGGGCGAGTCGGGCACCGGCAAGGAAGTGGTTGCGCGCAATCTGCATTACCACTCCAAGCGCCGCGAAGCGCCGTTTGTGCCAGTCAACTGTGGCGCGATCCCGGCCGAGTTGCTGGAGAGCGAGCTGTTTGGCCATGAGAAGGGCGCCTTTACCGGCGCGATCACCAGCCGCGCCGGGCGTTTCGAACTGGCCAATGGCGGCACGCTGTTTCTCGACGAAATCGGCGACATGCCACTGCCGATGCAGGTCAAGCTGCTGCGGGTCCTGCAGGAGCGCACCTTCGAGCGCGTGGGCAGCAACAAGACCCAGAGCGTCGATGTGCGAATCATTGCTGCAACGCACAAGAACCTCGAGAGCATGATCGAGGTTGGCAGTTTCCGCGAAGACCTCTATTACCGTCTCAACGTTTTCCCGATCGAAATGGCGCCGCTGCGTGAGCGGGTCGAAGACATCCCGTTGCTGATGAACGAACTGATCTCGCGCATGGAGCACGAAAAACGCGGTTCGATCCGCTTCAACTCGGCGGCGATCATGTCCCTGTGCCGCCATGGCTGGCCGGGCAACGTCCGTGAGCTGGCCAACCTGGTGGAGCGCATGGCGATCATGCACCCGTACGGGGTGATCGGCGTGAATGAATTGCCGAAGAAATTCCGCTACGTCGACGACGAAGACGAGCAAATGGTCGACAGCCTGCGCAGCGATCTGGAGGAGCGGGTGGCAATCAACGGCCACACGCCGGACTTCACCGCCAATGCTTTGTTGCCACCGGAAGGCCTGGATCTCAAGGATTACCTGGGAGGCCTGGAACAAGGACTGATCCAGCAGGCGCTGGACGATGCCAACGGTATCGTGGCCCGCGCCGCAGAACGCTTGCGCATCCGTCGTACCACCCTGGTAGAGAAGATGCGCAAGTACGGCATGAGCCGTCGCGAAGGAGATGAGCAGGCGGATGATTGACGCCTGTTTTCCAACCGCCTGATTTTCAGGCGGTTTTTTTTCGGCACGGGTATTGCTATAGCCCTCGCAACGTTCCGTTTAACTGACGGTCAGCCAAGCGAGAGAGCACGATGACCCAAGCCGCCCAGATGTCGCCTGTCCCCGAACCGGGACACATGCCGTCCGCCGAGCAGGCGAGCCGGCTTGGACTTGAGCAGGCATTTTCGCTGTTCAACCAGATGTCCAGCCAACTGACTGATTCCTACAGCCTGCTCGAAGCTCGGGTCACCGAGCTCAAGGGTGAGCTGGCCGTGGTCAGCGCCCAGCGCATGCAGGAGCTGGCGGAAAAGGAACGCCTGGCTAATCGTCTGCAAAATCTCCTCGACCTGTTGCCCGGTGGCGTTATCGTCATCGACGCCCACGGCCGTGTGCGCGAAGCCAACCCCGCGGCTTGCGAGTTGCTCGGCCTGCCGTTGGAAGGCGAGCTGTGGCGGCATGTCATTGCCCGCTGCTTTGCGCCCCGTGAAGACGACGGTCATGAAGTGTCCCTCAAGGACGGTCGGCGCCTGTCCATCTCAACGCGCTCGCTGGATGCCGAGCCGGGGCAGTTGGTGCTGCTCAATGACTTGACTGAAACCCGGCACCTGCAAGACCAGTTGGCCCGCCATGAGCGCCTGTCTTCCCTGGGGCGGATGGTAGCGTCGCTGGCCCATCAGATTCGCACGCCGCTTTCTGCCGCGCTGCTCTATGCCAGTCATTTGACTGAACAGCAATTGCCGATGGAAACCCAGCAACGGTTCGCCGGACGCTTGAAAGAGCGCCTGCACGAGCTGGAGCATCAGGTGCGCGACATGCTGGTATTCGCGCGCGGCGAGTTGCCGTTGACCGACCGTGTCACCCCCAAGGCCCTGCTGCAATCGCTGCAGGCAGCGGCGTTGACCCATGTGCAGGAGCTGCCGATCCGCTGGCAGTGCGACAGCCACGTCGGCGAAGTGTTGTGTAACCGCGACACGTTGGTGGGCGCGGTGTTGAACCTCATCGAAAACGCGATCCAGGCCAGTGGCGGCGACGTCCGGCTGAAAGTGCACTTATATACACGCCACAACACCTTGCGCCTGTGTGTCAGCGACAACGGCAGTGGTATCGAGCCGGTCGTGCTGGCGCGCTTGGGCGAGCCATTCTTCACCACCAAGACCACTGGCACCGGCTTGGGCCTGACCGTGGTCAAGGCTGTGGCGCGTGCCCATCAGGGAGAATTGCGACTGCGCTCGCGGCTGGGCCGTGGCACCTGTGCGACGGTGTGCTTGCCGCTGTTTTCCAACGCGCCAGGGGTGGAGTGAAAGCAATGGCGATCAAGGTGTTGCTGGTTGAGGATGACCGGGCCCTGCGCGAAGCGCTGGCCGACACGCTGGTGCTGGCCGGGCACGACTACGTCGCCGTCGGTTCGGCGGAAGAAGCGCTGCTGGCGGTGGGGCGCGAAGCATTCAGCCTGGTGGTCAGTGACGTCAATATGCCGGGCATGGACGGCCATCAATTGCTCGGCCTGTTACGTGCCCGTCAGCCGCAACTGCCGGTCTTGCTGATGACCGCTCACGGCGCCGTCGAGCGCGCGGTGGATGCCATGCGCCAGGGCGCTGCGGATTATCTGGTCAAGCCGTTCGAGCCAAAAGCCCTGCTGGACCTGGTCGCACGTCATGCCTTGGGCAGTCTCGCGGTCGAGGGCGAAGGCCCGGTGGCCATCGAGCCGGCCAGTGCGCAACTGCTGGAATTGGCCGCGCGGGTGGCGCGCAGCGATTCAACCGTGTTGATTTCCGGCGAGTCCGGAACGGGCAAGGAAGTGCTGGCGCGCTATATCCATCAACAGTCCCGGCGCGCGAGCGAACCGTTCATTGCCATCAATTGCGCGGCGATTCCCGACAACATGCTCGAGGCGACACTGTTCGGGCACGAAAAGGGTTCGTTCACGGGGGCCATCGCGGCCCAGGCCGGTAAATTCGAACAAGCCGACGGCGGCACGATCCTGCTCGATGAAATTTCCGAAATGCCGATGGGCTTGCAGGCCAAGTTGCTGCGGGTATTGCAGGAGCGGGAAGTGGAGCGGGTCGGTGCGCGCAAGCCCATCAGCCTGGACATTCGCGTGGTGGCGACCACCAACCGCGACCTGGCCGGCGAAGTGGCGGCGGGGCGGTTTCGTGAGGACCTCTATTACCGCCTGTCGGTATTCCCGTTGGCTTGGCGTCCGTTGCGCGAGCGCACCGCCGATATCCTGCCGCTGGCCGAGCGTTTGCTGAACAAACACGTCAATAAAATGAAGCATGCGGCTGCGCGGTTTTCAGCGCAGGCTCAGGCTTGTCTGATTGCCTACCCGTGGCCGGGCAACGTTCGGGAGCTCGATAACGCCATCCAGCGGGCCTTGATCCTGCAGCAGGGCGGCTTGATCCAGCCGGAGGATTTCTGCCTGGCGGGTCCGGTGGCCTGTGCGCCATTGCCTGCCTTGACGCCGGCACCGGCAGCAGCGCCGGATGTCGAGAGCGATTCGGTCGGCGCCTTGGAAGACGATCTGCGGCGTCGCGAGTTCCAGATGATCATCGACACCCTGCGCGCCGAACGCGGTCGGCGCAAGGAAGCGGCCGAACGCCTGGGGATCAGCCCGCGCACCCTGCGCTACAAGCTGGCGCAAATGCGCGACGCCGGCATGGACGTGGAGGCTTACCTGTTCGCCAGTTGAATAAGCACCAAAAATCCCTGTGGGAGCGAGCTTGCTCGCGATAGCGGTACATCAGTCGCATTGATGCCGGATGTGCCTGGGTCATCGCGAGCAAGCTCGCTCCCACATGGGTTCGTGCGCGTATTTGTTTTCCATCGCCATGGAGCTGGCACCCTTGTTGCTAATACCTGAATACCCGCTGAGTAAGTGTCAAAAAAATGCGGGCCGCCAGAGAGAGTAGACCATGAGCCAAGGTATTGAATTTAATCGGTTGATGTTGGACATGCGGGCCATGCAAATGGACGCAATGGCCCAGCCTAAATCGGTCGCGGTCCCCCAGGTGGGTGGCAGCAGCTTTTCCGACATGCTCGGTCAGGCCGTCAATAAAGTGAACGATACCCAGCAGGCATCGAACCAGTTGGCCAGTGCTTTCGAGATTGGCAAAAGTGGCGTCGACCTGACGGACGTAATGATCTCCTCGCAGAAAGCCAGTGTCTCGTTTCAGGCGTTGACCCAGGTTCGTAACAAACTGGTTCAAGCCTATCAAGACATCATGCAGATGCCGGTTTAAGGAAATTATTGAGTCATGGCAGAAGCAGCCGTTGATAACGTTCCGGCCAAGGCCACTCCGGTAGACGGCAAACCGCCGCTGTTCGGTCTGTCCTTCCTGGAAAATCTCTCCGAGATGACCATGCTGCGTCAGGTGGGCCTGTTGGTCGGCCTGGCTGCCAGCGTGGCGATTGGTTTTGCCGTGGTGCTGTGGTCCCAGCAGCCGGACTACCGGCCGCTGTATGGCAGCTTGGCGGGCATGGACGCCAAGCAAGTCATGGAAACCCTGGCTTCCGCCGACATTCCTTACACCGTCGAACCCAATTCCGGCGCGTTGCTGGTCAAGGCTGATGACGTTGCCCGTGCGCGCCTCAAGCTCGCAGCGGCTGGCGTGACGCCTACCGATGGCAACATCGGCTTCGAGATCCTCGACAAGGACCAGGGCCTGGGCACCAGCCAATTCATGGAAGCGACCCGTTATCGTCGCGGCCTGGAAGGTGAGCTGGCACGGACCATTTCCAGCCTGAACAACGTCAAGGGCGCCCGTGTGCACCTGGCCATCCCGAAAAGCTCGGTGTTCGTGCGCGATGAGCGCAAGCCCAGCGCTTCGATATTGGTCGAGCTGTATTCGGGCCGCTCCCTGGAGCCAGGCCAAGTGCTTGCCATCATCAACCTGGTGGCGACCAGTGTGCCTGAGCTGAGCAAATCGCAGATCACTGTGGTCGACCAGAAAGGCAATCTGCTGTCCGATCAGGCGGAAAACTCCGAACTGACCATGGCCGGCAAGCAATTCGATTACAGCCGTCGCATGGAAGGCATGCTGACCCAGCGGGTGCACAACATCCTGCAACCGATCCTGGGTAATGATCGCTACAAAGCCGAAGTGTCGGCCGATGTCGACTTCAGTGCCGTCGAGTCCACTTCCGAGCAGTTCAACCCGGACCAACCGGCGTTGCGCAGCGAACAGTCGGTGAATGAACAGCGTACCGCCAGCAATGGTCCGCAAGGCGTGCCGGGTGCCCTGAGCAACCAGCCGCCATCGCCGGCCAGCGCGCCGCAGACCACCGGTGGCGCCACGGCCGCCGCCGGCATGGTGCAGCCAGGCCAGCCACTGATCGATGCCAATGGCCAGCAGATCATGGACCCGGCCACCGGCCAGCCGATGCTGGCGCCGTATCCGGCCGACAAGCGTCAGCAGTCGACCAAGAACTTCGAGCTTGACCGCTCCATCAGCCACACCAAGCAGCAGCAGGGCCGTTTGACTCGCCTGTCGGTCGCCGTGGTGGTGGACGACCAGGTCAAGGTCAACGCGGCCAACGGCGAAACCAGTCGTGCGCCATGGAGCGCCGACGAATTGGCGCGCTTTACTCGCCTGGTGCAGGACGCCGTCGGTTTCGACGCCAGCCGCGGCGACAGCGTCAGCGTGATCAACGTGCCGTTCTCCCTGGAGCGCGGTGAAGTGGTCGCCGATATTCCGTTTTATTCGCAACCCTGGTTCTGGGATGTGGTCAAGCAAGTACTGGGTGTGCTGTTTATCCTGGTGCTGGTGTTTGGCGTGCTGCGCCCGGTGCTCAACAACATCACCGGTGGCGGCAAGAACAAGCAGTTGGCAGGTTTTGGTGATGTCGAGCTGGGAGGCATGGGCGGCCTGGATGGCGAATTGGCCAACGATCGCGTCAGCCTCGGCGGGCCGCAGAGCATTCTGCTGCCAAGCCCGAGCGAAGGCTATGACGCTCAGTTGAACGCCATCAAGAGTCTGGTGGCAGAAGATCCGGGTCGTGTGGCCCAGGTCGTGAAAGAGTGGATTAACGCAGATGAGTGATAATCGAGCCGCTGTTGCCAAATTGTCCCGGGTCGACAAAGCCGCGATCCTGCTGCTGTCCCTGGGTTCGACCGACGCTGCCCAGGTGCTGCGTCACATGGGGCCCAAGGAGGTCCAGCGTGTGGGCGTAGCCATGGCACAAATGGGCAACGTACACCGTGAGCAGGTCGAGCAGGTGATGAGTGAGTTCGTCGACATCGTCGGCGATCAGACCAGCCTGGGCGTCGGTTCCGACGACTACGTGCGCAAGATGCTCACCCAGGCACTGGGCGAGGACAAGGCCAACGGCCTGATCGACCGGATCCTGCTGGGCGGCAACACCAGCGGCCTGGACAGCCTCAAGTGGATGGAGCCGCGGGCGGTTGCCGACGTGATCCGTTACGAGCACCCGCAGATCCAGGCGATCGTGGTGGCTTACCTCGACCCGGACCAGGCCGGTGAAGTGCTGGGCAACTTCGACCACAAGGTGCGCCTGGATATCATCCTGCGGGTGTCTTCGCTCAACACCGTGCAGCCGGCGGCCCTGAAAGAATTGAACCAGATTCTCGAGAAGCAGTTCTCGGGCAACTCCAATGCCGCGCGCACCACCCTGGGCGGCATCAAGCGTGCGGCGGACATCATGAACTTCCTCGACAGTTCGATCGAAGGTCAGTTGATGGACTCGATCCGCGAGTTCGACGAAGACCTGTCCGGTCAGATCGAAGACCTCATGTTCGTGTTCAACAACCTGTCCGATGTCGACGATCGTGGCATCCAGGCGCTGTTGCGCGAAGTGTCGTCCGACGTGCTGGTACTGGCCCTCAAGGGGTCGGACGAAGGCGTCAAGGAAAAGATCTTCAAGAACATGTCCAAACGGGCGGCCGAACTGTTGCGCGACGATCTCGAGGCCAAGGGCCCGGTACGCGTCAGCGATGTGGAAACCGCACAGAAGGAAATCCTCACCATCGCCCGCCGCATGGCCGAAGCCGGAGAGATTGTTCTCGGTGGCAAGGGCGGCGAAGAGATGATCTAAGGTCGTTATGTCTGCCAAGAGTGATGAAGCACCCAGCGACCTGATCCGCGCCCGTGACGTCGGTGGTTTCGACGTCTGGTCGCTGCCCAGCTTCGACCCCCATGTTCCCGAGCCTGAGCCGGAACCGGTGGAAGAACTGCCGGAGCCGGAGGAAGTGCCGCTGGAAGAAGTCCAGCCACTGACCCTCGAGGAAGTCGAGGGCATTCGCCAGGAAGCCTACAACGAAGGCTTTGCCGTGGGTGAAAAGGAAGGCTTCCACAGCACCACGCTCAAGGTCCGCCAGGAAGCCGATGTGGCGTTGACGGCCAAGCTCCGTGCCTTGGAATCGCTGATGCTCAACCTGTTCGACCCTATTGCCGAGCAGGACACCCAGATCGAGAAATCTCTGGTGGGGCTGGTGCAGCACATCGCCCGGCAAGTGATCCAGCGCGAACTGGCCATCGATTCGACCCAGATCGAACATGTCATGCGCGAAGCGCTCAAGTTGTTGCCATTGGGCGTGGGCAACGTGCGGCTGTACATCAATCCCCAGGATTTCGAGCTGGTCAAGGCCCTGCGCGAGCGCCATGAAGAAACCTGGCGCATCGTCGAGGATGCTTCGCTGCTGCCCGGCGGTTGCCGTGTGGAAACCGAACACAGCCGCATCGACGCCACCGTTGAAACCCGCATCAGCCAGATCATGGCCAAATTGTTCGACCAGTTGCACGAACAGGCCCTGCATCCGGCCGCTCCCGACCTGAGCCTGGAGTTGCCGGACGAACCCCTGATCAGCGCTGATGCCGCGCCGGCCGATGCTGGCTTGGATGTACCTGAATTGGATGCTTCTGCATTGGACAGCCGCGATGCGCCTTGAGCGAACCAGTTTCGGCAAGCGCCTGGGCAGCTACGCCGAGGCCAGCGAGCTGGCCGGCCAACCGATCCTGGAAGGCCGCCTGCTGCGCATGGTCGGCCTGACCCTCGAAGCCGAAGGTCTTCGTGCCGCCATGGGCAGCCGTTGCATGGTGATCAACGACGACAGCTATCACCCGGTGCAAGTCGAAGCCGAAGTCATGGGTTTCTCCGGCAGCAAGGTCTTCTTGATGCCAGTGGGCAGCGTCGCTGGCATCGCCCCGGGTGCGCGCGTGGTGCCCCTGGCCGACAACGGTCGCCTGCCCATGGGCATGAGCATGCTCGGGCGCGTGCTGGACGGGGCCGGACGAGCCCTGGACGGCAAGGGCGGCATGAAGGCTGAAGACTGGGTGCCGATGGACGGCCCGACGATCAACCCCCTCAAGCGCGACCCCATCAGCGTACCGCTGGACGTGGGCATTCGCTGCATCAACGGTTTATTGACGGTCGGACGCGGCCAGCGCCTGGGCCTGTTTGCCGGTACCGGGGTGGGCAAGAGTGTGCTGCTGGGCATGATGACCCGCTTCACCGAGGCCGACATCATCGTGGTGGGGCTGATCGGCGAGCGGGGTCGTGAGGTGAAGGAATTCATCGAGCACATTCTCGGCGAGGAGGGGCTCAAGCGTTCGGTGGTGGTGGCTTCGCCTGCGGACGATGCGCCATTGATGCGCCTGCGGGCAGCCATGTACTGCACGCGCATTGCCGAGTACTTCCGCGACAAGGGCAAGAATGTCCTGTTGCTGATGGATTCGCTGACCCGTTTCGCCCAGGCCCAGCGGGAAATCGCCCTGGCCATCGGCGAGCCGCCGGCCACCAAGGGCTATCCGCCTTCGGTATTCGCCAAGCTGCCGAAGCTGGTGGAGCGCGCAGGCAATGCGGAAAAGGGCGGCGGTTCCATCACCGCGTTCTATACCGTGCTGTCCGAAGGCGACGACCAGCAGGACCCCATTGCCGACTCGGCCCGGGGCGTACTTGACGGGCACATCGTGCTGTCCAGGCGCCTGGCCGAAGAAGGGCATTACCCAGCCATCGACATCGAGGCGTCCATCAGCCGGGTCATGCCGTCGGTGATCAGTGCCGAACACATGAAGCGGGCCCAGCAGTTCAAGCAGTACTGGTCGCGCTACCAGCAAAGCCGCGACCTGATCAGCGTCGGCGCTTATGTCCCCGGCGGTGATCGCGAGACCGACACCGCCATCAGTCTTTACCCGTCCATGGCCGTTTACCTGCGCCAGAGCCTGAACGACAACATCGGCATGGGCGCCAGCGAAGCGCACTTGCAGACTATTTTCGCCCCGGTCTCAGGCACGTAACCGGCCATGGCCACGAGTCGTGCGGCACGCCTGGCACCGGTGGTGGATATGGCGGAAAAGGCCGAGAAGACCGCCGTCCAGCGCCTGGCGTATTTCCAGGGCCAGGTCAAAGTCGCCGAAAGCAAGCTGGCAGACCTCGAAAACTTTCGACTCGAATACCAGGAGCAGTGGATCGCCCGGGGCGCCCATGGGGTTTCCGGCCAGTGGTTGTTGGGTTACCAGGGATTCCTCGCGCAGTTGGGTACCGCTATCGACCAGCAGCGCCAGAGCCTGGTCTGGCACCAGAACAACCTGGAGAAGGCCCGCCAGAGCTGGCAAGAGGCGTTTGCCCGGGTCGAAGGGTTGCGTAAACTGGTGCAGCGCTATATTGATGAGGCGCGGCAACTGGAAGACAAGCGTGAACAGAAACTGCTGGATGAATTGTCCCAGCGCCTGCCGCGCCAGAATCCCTATTGATGAGAAGCCAGGAGTTTGTCGGATGATCGAGGCAAAACCTTGCTCAGACCTCTACCTGATGCTACACCTTGTACACGTATGTCCATGACAGGGAAGCTGAACATGTCAGTCGTTACAGAAGTATCCCAAGATGGGAAGAAGTTGACGATTTCGATCGAAGGTCGATTCGATTTCGGACGGCACCAGGAGTTTCGCGAGTCTTACGAGAGACTCAATAGCAAGCCCGAGTCCATTGTGGTGGATTTGAAGAAGGCCACCTATCTCGACAGTTCCGCCTTGGGCATGCTCTTGCTGTTACGCGATCATGCCGGTGGCGACGAGTCGGACATCCGGGTCGTCAACAGCAGCAGCGACGTCAAGAAAATCCTTGCGATCTCCAATTTCGACAAGCTGTTCGACATCAGTTGATCGCCATGCAATCGTCGTCGGAGCCATTGACGGTCCTGATTGCCGAAGACAGTGCCGCTGATCGACTGCTGTTGTCGACCATCGTCCGTCGCCAGGGGCATCATGTGCTCACTGCGGCCGATGGCGCCGAAGCGGTCGACGTCTATCTGCAAAAGCGTCCGCACCTGGTGCTGATGGACGCAATGATGCCGGTGATGGACGGCTTCGAAGCCGCGCAGAAAATCAAGCAGTTGGCCGGGGACCAGTTGGTCCCGATCATTTTTCTCACCTCGTTGACTGAGAGCGAAGCCCTGGCCCGTTGCCTGGAGGCGGGCGGCGACGATTTCCTGGCCAAACCCTACAATCAAGTGATCCTGGCGGCCAAGATCAAGGCCATGGACCGTTTGCGTCGGTTGCAGGCCACGGTGGTGGAGCAGCGCGACCAGATTGCCCGGCACCATGACTACTTGCTCAACGAGCAACGGGTCGCCAAGGCCGTGTTCGACAAGATCGCCCACTCCGGCTGCCTGAGCGCGCCGAACATCCGTTACTTGCAATCGCCTTATGCCTTGTTCAACGGTGACCTGCTGCTGGCAGCGTTCAATCCGGCCGGCGACATGCACGTCCTGCTGGGGGATTTCACCGGCCACGGTTTACCGGCGGCGGTCGGCGCGATGCCGCTGGCGGAAGTGTTCTACGGGATGACCGCCAAAGGCTACGGCCTGGCGCAGATCCTGCGAGAGATGAATGCCAAGCTCAAGCGCATCCTGCCCGTGGACATGTTCTGTTGCGCGACGTTGTTATGCCTGAGCTTCCAGCGTTGCACGGTAGAGATCTGGAACGGCGGCATGCCTGATGGATACCTGCATGACAGCCTCAGCGGCGTGCGTACGCCATTGCCGGCGCGGCACCTGCCGTTGGGCGTGCTCACCCCTCAATTATTCGATGACCGCACCGAAGTGCATACCATGTCGCTGGGTGACCGGGTGTTCCTGTTGTCCGATGGCGTGATCGAGACCAGTGACCGCGACGACCAGCCATTTGGCGTGGAACGGTTGCAGCAGGTATTTTCAGCCAACCGTGAACCTGACCGTCTTTTTGAGGATATCCAGCAGGCCTTGCAGGATTTTCGCGGTGAGGCCCGTGACGATTTCAGCATGGTCGAGGTGCGACTGGTCGCGCCGACGCAACTCAATCCGCCGCCACCGGTCTATTCCGATAGCGGCCAGTCCAGCCCGCTGGATTGGTCGGTGAGCTTCGAGTTCCGGGCGCAGACGCTCAAACGCTTCAATCCGATGCCCTATTTGCTGCAGTTGTTACTTGAGGTCCATGGGCTCAGGGTACAGAGTGGCGCTCTTTACAGCGTCATGTCGGAGCTGTATTCCAATGCCCTGGATCATGGGGTACTGGGGCTCGACTCCAGCCTCAAGCGTGACGCGGTGGGTTTTGCCCGCTATTACAGAGAGCGCAATACGCGCCTGGATGAGCTGAGCGACGGCTATGTGCGAGTGCACTTGCATGTCTCGCCAAACGGCGAGGGTGGGCGCCTGGCCATAGAGGTCGAGGACAGTGGCGAGGGTTTTGATGTCGCCAGGGTGCTGACGCGTCCTGTGGACACTGATCGGTTGTCGGGGCGCGGCGTGAGCCTGGTACGCCAGTTGAGCCACCAAGCCAGCTGGTCAGACGATGGTCGTAGTGCGCGCGTGGAGTTTTTCTGGGAGGCTCCGGCCTAATCGGCGCCATTCTTGATCAGGGAGCGAACAAGTGAACGAAATTCATCTGGACCGCGACGTACTCAGCACGCTGAAGGAAGTCATGGAGGAGGGGTATCCGGAGTTGCTGGATACGTTTCTCAATGACTCGGAGGCTCGCTTGCGCGTGCTGCATGAGGCACGGGACGCTGAAAAACTGAGCGCCACGGCCCACAGCTTCAAGGGCAGCAGCAGCAACATGGGCGCTATCCGCCTGGCCGAGCTGTGTGGCGAACTGGAACAGCGTGCCAAACAGCCGTCATTGGGCGGTATCGAGAAACTGGTCAACGAAATCGACAGCGAATTTGCTTATGTTCGCAAGCTTTGCAGGGAAGAGCGCGCAGGCTTTCACTGCTGAGATTTGACGGTCGGGCAGACATTGGCCCGTGCCTTGCATTGCCTAGTCTCGACTGTACCTATGATTCCAGTGCAGCGGAGACCTTTTTATGCCCGTTACCCCCAATACACTGCTTCAGGCCTCTGTCCAGGCCAAGCCCAAGGCCGCCGTCAATTCACCGGCAGCGGCCCCGGATCTCGGGGATAGAGCCTCCAGCTTCGCTCAAGTCTTCGCCAAGCAGGCGCCTGTCAAGACCGCTGCGGCCCCAGAGCCACCAGTGAAATCGGCGCGCGACAACGCCTCCAGCAACACCGTCAAAAAAGACACCGGCAACCAAACCCCTGCCGCCTCGGAACCGACGGTTGCCGATAGCGGCAAACCCTTGCCCGCGGACAAACCGGCCAGCGCCGACGATGAGACCGCCAGTGACGACAACGCCGACTCGGCTGAAACGCCAGTGGCGGATGCTGCCTCCGTCGATCCGAGCCTTGATCCAGGATTGCTGCCCGACATGACGGTGCCGGTGGCGACAATCGCACCGGAACCTGCGCCTGTGGCCACGACCGAGGTTCAGGTCACCACGGTCGTCGAGGTACCGGTTACCCCGCTGGTCGCGCCAGCCCAGGCTGCGGTGGTCCCGGAGGTCGACCCAGCCTTTGACCCTGAAGCCGACCCGCTCGACGCATTGCCCGCCTTGCGGTTGGCCATGGAGCAGGGCGGTCATGTTTCCGCCACCAGCCAGGCGCAATCCAAGACTGCCGCCCCGGCGTCGCTCGACGGTGAGCCGACTTCGGCGCAGACCTTCGCCGCAGGCATGGCGAGCATGCTCACCGTGCAGGCCGACCAGAACAGTACCGAGTCCGGCAGCCAGGGCGGTGACAAGGCATTCGGCGGCTTGATCAGCGAGGGCCTCAAGGACCTTAACGCCGCGTCCAGTGATACTCGCGTGGACGATTTCGCCAACCGCCTGGCCGCACTGACCCAGGCTGCTACGCCCAAAACCGCCAACGCGGTGCCGGTCAACCAGCCTATCGCGATGAATCAGAGCGGTTGGACCGAAGAGGTGGTCAACCGGGTGATGTACCTGTCCAGCGTCAATCTCAAGGCGGCCGACATCCAGCTGCAACCCGCCGAACTCGGACGCCTGGATATCCGGGTGAACATGGTTCCGGACCAGCAGACCCAGGTCACGTTCATGAGCGCCCACTCCGGCGTTCGCGAAGCCCTCGAAGGCCAGTTGCATCGCCTGCGGGACAGTTTTGCCCAGCAGGGCATGGGCCAGGTCGATGTCAGCGTGTCCGATCAATCCCGTGGCTCGCAGAACCAGGGGCAGCAGGCCCAGCAGCAAGCCCAGGCCGGGCGCACGACGTCGTCCGGTGGGCGAGTGGACTCGGTGGATGAGCACCTGCCGGCCAGCGTCGCGGAAGTGGCGGCCAGTACCACCAGCGTCATCGGCAGCAGCGCGGTCGACTACTACGCCTAATGTCACACCCCCCCTCTGTGGGAGCGAGCTTGCTCGCGATAGCGGCTTGTCAGTCACCTTGCAGGTAACTGATCCTTCGCTATCGCGAGCAAGCTCGCTCCCACATTGGTTTTAGGGCGATCAAAGATTGCATCCGGTTCGCCATCTCCTCTCTTGCCACTTCTGGCATAACACTTGCTCCTGCCTTGCCGTGCAACAGTGAAAACCCCGATTAGTGACGGATTATTGGCATGGCGAAGAGTGAAGCAGCAGCTGTAAAAGACCCTGCAACCAAAGGCAAACTCAAGCTGATCATCGTGATCGTAGTGGGTTTGCTCCTGGCGATCGGTGTGTCCGTGGGCGCGACCTGGTATTTCATGCACAGCGCCCAAAGCAAGCCGGCAGTCGCGGCCGAAGCTGCGCCAGTGGGCAAGCAGCCGGCGATTTTCGAACCGATGGCGCCAGCCTTCGTGGCCAACTACACCCAGAACGGTCGTCAGCGCTACATGCAGGTGAGCATTACCCTGTTGGGTCGCAACCAGGCTGACCTGGAGGCGCTGCGGGTGCATATGCCACTGATCCGCAATAACCTGGTGATGCTGTTTTCCGGACAGAATTTCGACACCCTGGCCACTCCGGTCGGCCAGGAAATGTTGCGTCAGAAAGCCACGGCCAGCGTGCAGGAAGTCGCTCAGAAAGAGCTTGGCAAAGTGGTGATCGAACAGTTGCTCTTCACTAACTTCGTATTGCAGTAGGAACACGACATGGCCGTGCAGGACCTGCTGTCCCAGGACGAAATCGATGCGCTGTTGCATGGTGTCGACGACGGTCTGGTACAGACCGAAAACGCTGCTGAACCGGGCAGCGTCAAAAGCTACGACCTGACCAGCCAGGATCGCATCGTTCGCGGACGCATGCCGACCCTGGAAATGATCAACGAACGTTTCGCCCGCTACACCCGCATCAGCATGTTCAACATGCTGCGCCGTTCGGCCGACGTGGCCGTCGGTGGCGTGCAGGTGATGAAGTTCGGTGAGTACGTGCACTCGCTGTACGTGCCCACCAGCCTCAACCTGGTGAAGATCAAGCCGTTGCGTGGCACCGCGTTGTTCATCCTTGACGCCAAATTGGTGTTCAAGCTGGTGGATAACTTCTTCGGGGGTGACGGTCGTCACGCCAAGATCGAAGGTCGTGAATTCACCCCGACCGAGCTGCGGGTGGTGCGCATGGTACTGGAGCAGGCCTTCGTCGACTTGAAGGAGGCCTGGCAGGCGATCATGGAAGTGAACTTCGAGTACATCAACTCGGAAGTGAACCCGGCCATGGCCAACATCGTCGGCCCGAGCGAGGCCATTGTGGTCTCGACCTTCCACATCGAACTCGATGGCGGTGGCGGCGATCTGCACGTGACCATGCCGTACTCGATGATCGAGCCGGTGCGTGAAATGCTCGATGCCGGTTTCCAGTCGGACCTCGACGATCAGGACGAGCGCTGGATCAACGCTTTGCGCCAGGACGTGCTGGATGTCGACGTGCCGGTCGGCGCTACCGTCGCTCGGCGCCAACTGCGTCTGCGGGACATCCTGCACATGCAGCCGGGGGACATCATCCCCGTCGAGATGCCGGAAGAGATGATCATGCGCGCCAATGGCGTGCCGGCCTTCAAGGTCAAGATGGGCTCTCACAAAGGCAACCTGGCGTTGCAGGTGATCGAGCCGATCGAACGCCGCTGAGCGGTGTCGAACGCCTTAAGTTTGTAACGGTTTTTGCTTCTAACTGAATTTTTGCCCGCCGAGGACACATGATGGCTGACGATATGAATACCCAGGATGACCAGGCGCTGGCCGACGAATGGGCTGCGGCCCTGGAAGAAACCGGCGATGCCGGGCAAGCCGACATCGACGCCTTGCTGGCGGCCGACACTGGCGCCCATGCGTCCAGCCGCCTGCAGATGGAAGAGTTTGGCAGCGTGCCGAAGAGTCATGAACCGGTGACGCTCGATGGCCCGAACCTGGATGTGATTCTCGATATCCCGGTGTCGATCTCCATGGAAGTGGGCAGCACCGACATCAACATCCGCAACCTGCTGCAGCTCAACCAGGGCTCGGTGATCGAACTGGACCGCCTGGCCGGTGAGCCGCTCGATGTACTGGTCAATGGCACCTTGATCGCCCATGGCGAAGTGGTGGTGGTCAACGAGAAGTTCGGCATTCGCCTGACGGACGTGATCAGCCCAAGCGAACGCATCAAGAAGTTGCGCTGAGTGAAAGCTTTCTTCGCAGCAGCCGCGATGCTGCCATTGAGTGTGCTGGCGGCCGAACCGGTTGCCACGGCCGTCGCTGCGCCGGCAGCGGGCAGTGGTGTCGCCGGGCAATTGGCGCAATTGGTGCTCGGCTTGCTGCTGGTGCTGGGCTTGATCTTCTTTCTCGCCTGGCTGTTGCGGCGTGTGCAGCAAGCGGGGCCGGCTGGCAAGGGGCAGGTCATCGACATTGTCGGTACCCGCGCGCTCGGGCCGCGCGACCGGCTGGTGCTGGTGCAGGTCGGTAACGAGCAGATCCTGCTGGGCTTGAGCCCGGGCACCATCACCGCCTTGCACGTCCTCAAGGAGCCGGTGCAGGTGCCCTCCGCCGAGCAGGCCAGCCCCGAATTTGCCCAGCGCCTCATGGAACTGTTAGGTAAAGACCAGAAGGATAAAAAGTAATGCCGTTGCGCATTCTGTTGGCATTGGCCTTGATGCTGGCCGCACCGTTGGCATTCGCCGCCGATCCGCTGTCGATCCCGGCGATCACCCTCGGAACCAACGCCGAAGGGGCCCAGGAATACTCGGTCAGCCTGCAGATCCTGCTGATCATGACCGCGCTGAGTTTTATCCCGGCGTTCGTCATGCTGATGACCAGCTTCACCCGGATCATCATTGTCTTTTCGATCCTGCGCCAGGCCCTGGGCCTGCAACAGACCCCCTCGAACCAGATCCTCACCGGCATGGCGCTGTTCCTGACCATGTTCATCATGGCGCCGGTGTTCGACCGGGTGAACCAGGATGCGTTGCAACCTTACCTGGCAGAAAAAATCACCGCCCAGGATGCCGTGGTCAAGGCTGAAGTGCCGATCAAGGACTTCATGCTGGCCCAGACTCGCAGCAGCGACCTGGAGCTGTTCATGCGCCTGTCCAAGCGTACCGACATTCCCAGTGCCGATCAGGCGCCGCTGACCATCCTGGTGCCGGCGTTCGTGACCTCCGAGCTCAAGACCGCGTTCCAGATCGGCTTCATGATTTTCATCCCGTTCCTGATCATTGACCTGGTGGTCGCCAGTATCCTGATGGCCATGGGCATGATGATGCTTTCTCCGCTGATCATTTCCCTGCCGTTCAAGATCATGCTGTTTGTGCTGGTGGATGGCTGGGCGCTGATCATCGGTACCCTGGCGGGCAGTTTCGGTGGTGTTTAGGCCTTTTGTGCGGGGAGGGCGATATGACGCCTGAAGTAGCGGTAGACCTGTTCCGTGAAGCGCTCTGGCTGACGACCACGATGGTCGCCATCCTGGTGATCCCCAGCCTGCTGGTGGGGTTGCTGGTGGCGATGTTCCAGGCCGCGACCCAGATCAACGAACAGACCTTGAGCTTCCTGCCGCGCCTGCTGGTGATGTTGGTGACGCTGATCGTCGCCGGGCCCTGGCTGGTGCAAACCTTCATGGAATACATCCTGCAGTTGTACGGCAGTATTCCACAGTTGATCGGCTGACCTCATGTCGATGCTCGCGCTGACGGACACCCAGATCAGTTCCTGGGTGGCATCGTTCGTCCTGCCACTGTTTCGCGTCACCGCGGTGCTCATGAGCATGCCGGTCTTCGGCACGACCCTGGTGCCCCGGCGCGTGCGCCTGTATTTCGCCCTGGCGATCACGGTGGTCATCGCGCCCGGGCTGCCGCCGATGCCATCGGTTCATGCGCTGGACCTCAGCGCACTGATGCTGGTGGCCGAGCAGATCCTTATCGGTACCTTGATGGGGTTCTCGCTGCAGCTGTTCTTCCAGGCGTTCGTGGTGGCCGGGCAAATCATTTCGATCCAGATGGGCATGGCCTTCGCGTCCATGGTCGACCCCACCAATGGCGTGACGACGGCGGTGATCGGTCAGTTCCTGACGATGCTGGTGACCCTGTTGTTCCTCGCCATGAACGGGCATCTGGTGGTGTTCGAGGTCTTGACCGAGAGTTTTACCACCATGCCGGTGGGCAGTGCGTTGCTGGTCAATCATTTCTGGGAAATCGCCGGCAAGCTCGGTTGGGTCCTCGGTGCGGCGATGGTGCTGGTATTACCCGCGATCACCGCGTTGCTGGTGGTCAACATCGCCTTTGGCGTGATGACCCGGGCGGCGCCGCAACTGAACATTTTCTCCATTGGTTTCCCGCTGATCCTCACGCTGGGCATGGTGATTTTCTGGATCAGCCTGGGGGATATCCTCAACCAGTATCGGCCGCTGGCCACCGAGGCCTTGCAGCTGCTACGCGACATGGCACAGGCACGCTGAACCATGGCCGAGAGCGAGAGTGGCCAGGACAAGACAGAAGACCCCACGGAGAAGCGCCTGCGCGAATCCCGGGAAAAGGGTGAGACCGCCCGCTCCAAGGAACTCAATACGCTGGCGGTGATGCTGGCCGGGGCGGGTGGGTTGCTGATTTATGGTGGCGGGTTGGCCCTGGACCTGCTGGAAATCATGCGGCTGAATTTCTCGCTGCCCCGTGAGGTGCTGCTCACGCCGGGGTCCATGACTCAGTATCTGCTGCACTCAGGCAAAATCGCGATTCTGGCGATACAGCCGGTTCTGATCTTCCTGTTGCTGGCCGCTGTTATCGGCCCGATTTCCCTGGGCGGCTGGTTGTTCGCCGCCGGTAGCCTGGCCCCCAAATTCAGTCGGATGAACCCTGCCGCTGGTCTTAAGCGCATGTTTTCGACCTCGGCGCTGATGGAGCTGCTCAAGGCTTTCGGGAAATTCCTGCTGGTTCTGTTTGTCGCGCTGACGGTGTTGCAGTCCGACATCGACGATCTGTTGCGCATCGCTCACGAGCCGCTGGAGCAGGCCATCATCCACAGTGTGCAGTTGGTGGGTTGGAGCACGTTGTGGATAGCCTGCGGCCTGATCCTGATCGCTGCCATCGACGTGCCGATCCAGCTGTATCAGAGCAAGCAGAAGCTGATGATGACCAAGCAGGAAGTGCGCGACGAGCACAAGGACTCGGAGGGCAAGCCGGAGGTCAAGCAGCGGATTCGCCAGTTGCAGCGTGAAGTGTCCCAGCGGCGGATGATGGCTGCGATCCCGGACGCCGATGTGGTCATCACCAACCCGACCCACTATGCCGTGGCGCTCAAGTACGACCCCGAGAAAGGCAACGCTCCCGTGCTGCTGGCCAAGGGCAGTGACTTCCTGGCGCTGAAGATCCGTGAGATCGCCGTGGCCAATGAGGTGATGCTGCTCGAGTCCCCGGCACTGGCACGGTCGATTTACTACTCCACCGAACTCGACCAGGAAATCCCCGGCGGCCTGTACCTGGCCGTGGCACAGGTGCTGGCCTACGTCTACCAGATCCGCCAGCACCGTGCCGGCAAGGGCAAGCGCCCCGAACCGCTCAAGGACCTGCCGATCCCGCCGGATTTGCGGCGTGATTCCTGAGTCGGGCTGGCACAAAAAACTGTGGGAGCGAGCTTGCTCGCGATTGCGCTGGTTCAGTCGACTAAGGGGGTGACTGACAAGTCGCTATCGCGAGCAAGCTCGCTCCCACAGGTTCGCGTCCCTTCAACCCCTCTATTTCAGCCGCCTACAAAAGTTGGAAGGCTTCTTGCAATACCCCGTCTGCGCCCCCTCCGGGCGTCAAAAGTTTGCTTCACAGGAACGGGGAATATTGGTGGATCGCTCTCAGTTATTCAGCGCCGCGCGCAGCAATGTCGTAGACCTCAGCCGGGGTAATCTGGGCGTGCCGCTGTTGCTGCTGGTCATGCTCGCCATGATGATGCTGCCGGTGCCGCCGTTCCTGCTGGACGTGTTCTTCACGTTCAACATCGCCCTGTCGATCGTTGTGCTGCTGGTGTGCGTATACGCCCTGCGGCCGCTGGATTTCGCTGTATTCCCAACCATCCTGCTGGTGGCCACGCTGTTGCGCCTGGCGCTGAACGTGGCATCCACCCGGGTGGTCATGCTCCATGGCCAGGACGGGCATGCCGCCGCCGGCAAGGTGATCCAGGCCTTCGGTGAGGTGGTGATCGGCGGTAACTACGTGGTCGGTATCGTGGTCTTCGCCATCTTGATGATCATCAACTTCGTCGTGGTGACCAAGGGTGCCGGGCGGATTTCCGAGGTGAGCGCGCGTTTTACCCTCGATGCGATGCCCGGCAAGCAAATGGCGATCGACGCCGACCTCAACGCCGGCCTGATCGACCAGAGCCAGGCCAAGCTGCGCCGTCTGGAAGTGGCCCAGGAAGCCGAGTTCTACGGTTCCATGGACGGTGCAAGCAAATTCGTACGCGGTGACGCCATCGCCGGTTTGCTGATTCTGTTCATCAACCTGATCGGCGGCATGGCCGTCGGTATCTTCCAGCACAACATGACGTTTGGCGACGCCGGCAAGGTCTACGCCTTGTTGACCATTGGTGACGGTTTGGTGGCGCAATTGCCATCACTGTTGTTATCTACAGCGGCTGCGATCATGGTAACCCGTGCTTCGGGCTCCGAAGACATGGGCAAGCAGATCGGCCGGCAAATGTTCGCCTCGCCCAAGGCCCTGGCGGTTGCCGCTGGGCTGATGGCGGTGATGGGCCTGGTGCCGGGGATGCCCCATGTTTCCTTCCTGAGCATGGCGGCCATGGCGGCAGGCGGTGCCTACCTGTTCTGGAAGAAGCAGAACGTGCAGAAAGTCCAGGCCCTGCAAGAGGTCAAGCGTCAG
Source organism: Pseudomonas sp. KB_12 (assembly GCF_052114545.1). Taxonomy (NCBI): domain Bacteria; kingdom Pseudomonadati; phylum Pseudomonadota; class Gammaproteobacteria; order Pseudomonadales; family Pseudomonadaceae; genus Pseudomonas; species Pseudomonas sp. KB_12. Next base: position 77,028 of record NZ_JBFREY010000023.1, read on the forward strand.
CAGGAACTGCTGCCGTCGCCGGCCCGCGCCATGGAAACCAAGGAACTGGGCTGGGATGACGTGACGCCAATCGACATGATCGGCCTGGAAGTCGGTTACCGCCTGATTCCATTGGTCGACCGCAACCAGGGTGGTCAGTTGCTGGCACGGATCAAGGGGGTGCGCAAGAAGCTGTCCCAGGACCTGGGCTTCCTGATGCCGACCGTGCATATCCGCGACAACCTCGACCTGGCGCCGAGCGCCTACCGCCTGACGCTGATGGGGGTGATCCTGGCCGAAGCCGAGATCTACCCCGACCGCGAGCTGGCGATCAACCCGGGGCAGGTCTACGGCAGCCTCAACGGCATCACCGCCAAGGATCCGGCTTTTGGCCTGGAGGCGGTGTGGATCGAAATCAGCCAGCGGGCCCAGGCGCAGTCCCTCGGCTATACCGTGGTGGACGCCAGTACGGTGGTGGCGACCCACTTGAACCAGATTCTGTACAAGCACTCCAGCGAGCTGATTGGTCACGAAGAAGTCCAGCAACTCCTGCAAGTACTGGCCAAAGGCTCGCCGAAGCTGGCCGAAGAGCTGGTGCCGGGTGTGGTTTCGTTGTCGCATTTGCTCAAGGTGCTGCAGGCGCTGTTGGCCGAACAGGTGCCTGTGCGCGACATACGCAGTATTGCCGAGGCTATCGCCAACAACGCTTCCAAGAGTCAAGATACCGCCGCCCTGGTGGCTGCGGTTCGGGTCGGAGTGTCCCGCGCAATCGTCCAAAGCATTGTAGGCACTGAGTCTGAGCTGCCTGTGATCACCTTGGAGCCAAGGTTGGAACAGATATTGCTCAATAGTCTGCAGAAGGCAGGACAAGGCTCGGAAGAGGGTGTTCTGCTGGAGCCAAGCATGGCCGAGAAGCTGCAGCGTTCGCTGATCGAAGCAGCCCAGCGGCAAGAGATGCAAGGCCAACCGGTGATCCTGCTGGTGGCCGGTCCGATTCGCGCGATGCTCTCGCGATTCGGGCGCCTCGCGGTCCCGGGGCTGCATGTGCTGGCGTACCAGGAAATACCGGACAACAAGCAAGTGACCATCGTTGCGACAGTAGGGCCCAACGGCTGAGGTAGTGGTTTATGCAAGTGAAGCGTTTTTTCGCCGCCGACATGCGTCAGGCCATGAAACTGGTTCGTGACGAGCTGGGCGCTGAAGCAGCCATCATTGGCAACCGTCGTATTGCCGGCGGTGTCGAGCTGACGGCGGCCCTGGATTACAAACTGTCTGCGCTGGCCCCACGGGTTCCGAACATGGAACTCGAAGATGAGCTGCGCAAGACCCAATCGCGCATCGCCAGCGCCCAGGCCGAACTGAGCCTGCGCAGCAGCGAAGGCGAGGGCGCGGCAGGCACCAATCGTCAATTGTTCGCCGGTCAGCCGCTGACCGCCGGCCTGCCGTTGACCGCTGCCGAGCCGCTGATCGAGCAGGCCCACGCCGAACCGCGTCGTCCTGAGCCGGCGCCCGCAGCGCCTGCCCGGGGTGTCGATCCGCGTGCCCTGGATTCGATGCGCTTTGAACTCAACAGCCTGCGCGAGCTGATGGAAGTCCAGCTCGGCTCCCTGGCCTGGAACCAGCTGCAAGGCAGCCGTCCAGCCCAGGCCAACCTGTGGCGTCGCCTGCAACGCATCGGCCTGTCCGGCCCGTTGTCCCGGGACCTGCTGGCGCTGATCAATGGTATCGAGGAGCCTCGCCAGGCCTGGCGCATGTTGCTGGCGCACCTGGCGCGGATGATCGCGACCCCGGAAGTCGAGCCGCTGGAAGAAGGCGGGGTAATTGCCATGGTCGGTCCTGCCGGCATGGGCAAGACCACCACCCTGGCCAAGCTCGCCGCCCGTTATGTACTCAAGTACGGCGCCCAGAGCATTGCCCTGGTGAGCATGGACAGTTTCCGCATCGGTGCCCAGGAGCAGCTCAAGACCCTCGGCCGGATCCTCAATGTGTCGGTGACCCATGTGGATCCGGGTCAGTCCCTGGCCCAGGCGCTGGAGCCGCTGCTGCGCAAACGCGTCGTGCTGATCGATACCGCAGGCCTGCAAGCCAGCGATCCAGCCCTGCGCATGCAGCTCGAAAGCCTGGCCGGACGTGGTATCAAGTCAAAAAATTATCTCGTGTTGGCAACCACCAGCCAGAAACAGGTTCTAACCGCCGCATACCACAGCTACAAACGCTGCGGGCTGGCCGGCTGCATCCTGACTAAGCTGGACGAAACGGCAAGCCTGGGCGAGGTGTTGAGCCTGGCGATCGGTCATGAACTACCGGTGGCCTACCTGACCGACGGGCCGCGGATCCCGGATGATTTGCATCTGCCGCGCCGTCATCAACTGGTCAGTCGTGCCGTGAGTGTGCAAATGCAGGAAGAACCCAGCGAAGAAGCCATGGCTGATATGTTCGCTGATATCTACCACAGTCCGACCAAGCAGGTCGGCTGAGGTTATCATGAATATTTTTTGTACCTACATCGATGGTCTGCCATGCATTGTTCCGTATGCGAACGCGCAGCCAGTAATGTGGCCTCCGTCTAAGTAAGACAAGGTAAAGAACGAACATGGGCAGCATGCATCCCGTACAGGTGATCGCGGTGACCGGCGGCAAAGGTGGCGTCGGGAAGACTAACGTGTCAGTGAACTTGTCCCTGGCTCTGGCAGAGCTTGGCCGACGGGTCATGCTGCTGGACGCCGACCTGGGCCTGGCGAACGTCGACGTGTTGTTGGGGCTTACACCCAAACGCACGCTGGCGGACGTGATTGAAGGGCGCTGTGAGCTGCGTGACGTGTTGTTGCAGGGGCCGGGCGGGATTCGCATCGTGCCGGCTGCCTCAGGCACCCAGAGCATGGTTCACCTGACCCCGGCCCAGCACGCGGGCCTGATCCAGGCTTTCAGCGACATCGGCGACAATCTCGATGTGCTGGTGATCGACACCGCAGCCGGTATTGGTGACTCGGTCGTCAGTTTCGTCCGCGCGGCCCAGGAAGTGCTGCTGGTGGTCTGCGACGAACCGACGTCCATCACCGACGCCTATGCCCTGATCAAGTTGCTTAACCGCGACTATGGCATGAACCGCTTCCGCGTCCTGGCCAACATGGCCCAGAGCCCGCAGGAAGGACGCAACCTGTTCGCCAAGTTGACAAAGGTCACGGATCGTTTCCTGGATGTCGCCCTGCAATACGTCGGCGCAGTGCCTTACGACGAAAGCGTACGCAAGGCCGTCCAGAAGCAACGTGCCGTTTATGAAGCCTTTCCACGTTCCAAATGCGCGCTGGCGTTCAAGGCAATCGCCCAGAAGGTCGATACCTGGCCGCTGCCGGCCAACCCTCGCGGGCATCTGGAGTTTTTCGTCGAGCGTCTTGTGCAACAAACAGCAGGGCCCGTGCTATGACAGCCAGCGGTTACAACCATCTCTACAAAAAATCGGCACGGGACGCCCAATACGAATTGATCGAGCGTTACGCGCCACTGGTCAAGCGTATCGCCTATCACTTGCTGGCGCGGTTGCCGGCCAGTGTCCAGGTCGAAGACTTGATCCAGGCGGGCATGATCGGCCTGCTCGAAGTGTCGAACAAATACGACGCGAGCAAGGGCGCGAGTTTCGAGACGTATGCCGGTATTCGCATTCGCGGGGCCATGCTCGATGAAGTCCGCAAGGGCGATTGGGCTCCGCGTTCGGTACACCGCAATACCCGCATGGTCAGTGATGCAATTCGGGCAATTGAAGCTAAAACCGGGCGCGACGCTAAAGATCACGAGGTTGCGGCCGAACTCCAGTTGAGTCTCGACGATTATTACGGGATTTTGAACGATACCTTGGGCAGCCGCCTGTTCAGTTTCGACGACCTGTTGCAGGACGGCGAACATGAAGGGCTGCACGAGGATAACGCGAGTGCTCACATGGAGCCGTCGCGTGACCTGGAAGATGAACGTTTCCAGAGCGCGCTGGCGGATGCGATTGCCAATTTGCCGGAGCGTGAGCGGCTGGTCTTGGCGCTGTACTACGACGAAGAGCTGAACCTCAAGGAAATCGGTGAGGTCCTGGGGGTCAGCGAATCGCGGGTCAGCCAGTTACACAGCCAGTGCGCGGCCCGTTTGCGGGGGCGTTTGGGGGAGTGGCGAGCGCGCTGACAGGCAGTGTGGGGAGACTGCGAACGAGGCTGGCCTGGCAGGTGCTGTACCAGTCTCCATCCGTTGTGCTCCAGACCGTTGTCGAGTGTTGTGCCGGATTGATTGAAATGGCGCGTCCAGGTGCTGGGCGCGTTTAAGACTGCTTGGAGGTCGAATTGGACAAGAACATGAAAATCCTCATCGTTGATGACTTCTCAACGATGCGGCGGATCATAAAAAACCTGTTGCGTGACCTTGGGTTCACCAACACGGCCGAAGCAGATGACGGGACCACTGCGCTTCCGATGTTGCACAGTGGCAACTTCGATTTTCTGGTCACCGACTGGAACATGCCGGGCATGACCGGTATCGACCTGTTGCGCCAGGTGCGTGCCGACGAAAAACTCAAGCATCTTCCGGTGCTGATGGTCACTGCCGAAGCCAAGCGCGAGCAGATCATCGAAGCGGCCCAGGCCGGTGTAAACGGCTATGTGGTCAAACCCTTCACGGCCCAGGCGTTGAAAGAGAAGATCGAAAAAATCTTCGAACGCATCGGTTAACGGCGCCACGGGGGAGCTATGGATAACGAATCTTCAATGGGTGATTTCGAATCGACCCTGAAAAAACATGCCCGCGAACTGGTCGACAGCCTTGAAAAAGGTCGCTTTAGCGATGCGGTTCAAATGATCCATGAGCTCAACCAGACCCGTGACCGCGGTCTGTATCAGGAGGTGGGCAAGCTCACGCGTGAATTGCACAGCGCGATTGTCAATTTCCAGATCGACCCGAATATGCCGCAGGCCGAGGAAGTCTCGCAGATCACCGACGCCACCGAGCGTCTGGGTTATGTGGTCAAGCTGACCGAGGCTGCGGCCAACCGCACCATGGACCTGGTGGAAAGCGCAACGCCCCTGGTCAACGGCCTGGGCGACGAAGCCCAGGCCTTGAGCACCGACTGGGGTCGGTTCATGCGGCGCGAAGTCGGCGCCGAAGAGTTTCGGGAGCTGGCCCGTCGGGTCGACGGTTTCCTGACGCGCAGCAGCACCGAGAACCGCGCGGTGGCCAGTAACCTCAACGATATTCTGCTGGCTCAGGACTATCAGGACCTGACCGGCCAAGTGATCAAGCGTGTGACCCAACTGGTCACCGAAGTGGAGAGCAACCTGCTCAAACTGGTGTTGATGGCCAGCCAGGTCGACCGCTTTGCAGGCATCGAACACGACCGTGAAGCGATGCTTGCTGAAAAAGATCCACAAAAACATCTCTCTCAGGGTGAAGGTCCGCAGATTCATGCCGATAAAAGAGAAGACGTTATGTCCGGTCAGGACGATGTGGACGATTTGCTGTCCAGCCTTGGATTCTGAGTTTTAGCCCTGTTTTAGGAGCAGCCATTAATGAGCTTCGGCGCCGATGAAGAGATCCTTCAGGATTTCCTGGTTGAGGCCGGCGAGATTCTAGAGCAACTGTCCGAACAGCTGGTCGAGCTGGAAAGCCGACCAGATGATGCGGATCTGCTCAATGCAATTTTTCGCGGTTTCCACACTGTAAAAGGAGGCGCCGGCTTCCTCCAGCTCAACGAGCTGGTGGAGTGCTGTCACATTGCCGAAAACGTGTTCGACATCCTGCGCAAGGGTGAGCGTCGCGTTGATTCGGAACTGATGGACGTGGTGCTTGAAGCGCTGGATGCGGTCAACAGCATGTTCAGCGAAGTGCGTGAGCGCTCGCCGATCACCGCTGCCACCCCCGAGCTGCTCGCTGCGCTGGCGCGTCTGGCCGAGCCGCAATCGGCTGACGAAGCGGCTCCGGTTGCCGAGGCTGCGGTTGAAGAGCCGGTCGCCGAGGAATCGGGGGACGTCACCGATAACGAATTCGAACAACTGCTGGACTCCCTGAATACCGTCAAGGCTCAGGCCGAGGCGCCGGTCGCTCAGGTTGCACCTGCTGCGCCAGCCGCCGGTGGGGCTGCCAGCGATGAAATCACCGATGCCGAGTTCGAGTCACTGCTCGACCAGCTCCATGGCAAGGGCCAGTTCGCAGCTGATGCCGTGGTCCCGGCGGCGGCCCCCGCCGCGCCGAAAGCCGCGGGCGACAGCTCGGACATCACCGACGACGAATTCGAAGCCTTGCTCGATCAGTTGCATGGCAAGGGTACCTTTGCCGTTGAGGCACTGGATTCGGCCATCGCTTCGGCGCCGACACCGGCCAAGCCTGCCGCTGCTGCCGCGGGTAGCGACCTGATCAGCGACAACGAATTCGAATCACTGCTCGATGAGCTTCATGGCAAGGGCAAGTTCAGCGAAGTGGGTACTGCTTCTGCTGCGCCTGCTGCCACTGCGGCTGCACCGGTGGCCAAGGCTGCGCCCAAACCCGTTGCCAAGGCACCGGAACCGAAGGCCGAGCCAGCCAAGCCTGCCGCTGCCGCCCCGGCGCCAGCCCGTGCTCCGGCGGCGCCGCCGCCCGAGAAACCGGCCAGCGAAGCCGAGACCACCGTTCGGGTCGATACCGCACGCTTGGACGAGATCATGAACATGGTCGGCGAACTGGTGCTGGTGCGTAACCGTCTGGTGCGCCTGGGCCTCAACAGCCAGGACGAAGCCATGTCCAAGGCCGTGTCGAACCTCGACGTGGTCACGGCGGACCTGCAGACCGCGGTCATGAAGACCCGGATGCAGCCGATCAAGAAAGTTTTCGGACGCTTCCCGCGCCTGGTTCGCGACCTGGCTCGCCAGCTCAAGAAAGAAATCAACCTGGAACTGGTGGGTGAAGAAACCGACCTCGACAAGAACCTTGTCGAGGCCCTGGCCGACCCGCTGGTCCACTTGGTGCGCAACGCGGTCGATCATGGCATCGAGTCGCCGGAAGAACGCGAAGCCTCGGGCAAGGTCCGCAGCGGCAAGGTGATCCTGGCCGCCGAGCAGGAAGGCGACCACATCCTGCTGTCGATCTCCGACGACGGCAAAGGCATGGATCCGAACGTGCTGCGTTCCATCGCGGTGAAACGCGGTGTGATGGACAAGGATGCCGCCGACCGCCTGAGCGACACCGAGTGCTACAACCTGATCTTCGCCCCGGGTTTCTCGACCAAGACCGAGATTTCCGACGTGTCGGGCCGTGGCGTGGGCATGGACGTGGTGAAAACCAAGATTTCCCAGCTCAACGGTTCGATCAATATCTACTCGACCAAGGGCCAAGGCTCGAAGATCGTCATCAAGGTCCCGCTGACCCTGGCGATCATGCCGACCCTGATGGTGATGCTGGGCAACCAGGCCTTCGCCTTCCCGCTGGTCAACGTCAACGAAATCTTCCACCTCGACCTGTCGCGCACCAACGTGGTGGACGGCCAGGAAGTGGTGATCGTACGGGACAAGGCACTGCCACTGTTCTACCTCAAGCGCTGGTTGGTCAGCTCCGCCGCTCATGTGGAGCAGGGCGAGGGCCATGTGGTGATCCTTTCGGTGGGCACCCAGCGGATCGGCTTCGTCGTCGACCAGTTGGTGGGCCAGGAAGAAGTGGTCATCAAGCCGTTGGGCAAGATGCTCCAGGGCACCCCGGGCATGTCCGGCGCCACCATCACCGGCGACGGCCGCATCGCGTTGATTCTCGATGTGCCAAGCATGCTCAAGCGTTACGCCGCCCGGCGTATTTGATTCTGGAGGGGCGTGGCCAAGGGCCGCGCCTCGTCTAACGGAGTGTTTATGGTAGTTAAAGTCCTGGTGGTGGACGATTCGGGGTTTTTCCGCCGCCGCGTCTCGGAAATTCTTTCGGCGGACACGAGTATTCAGGTCGTCGGTACCGCGACCAATGGCAAAGAGGCGATTGATCAGGCCCTGGCGCTCAAGCCGGACGTGATCACCATGGACTACGAGATGCCGATGATGGACGGCATCACGGCCGTGCGGCATATCATGCAGCGCTGCCCGACGCCGGTATTGATGTTCTCGTCCCTGACCCATGAAGGCGCCCGGGTGACCCTCGATGCGCTGGACGCCGGGGCGGTGGATTTCCTGCCGAAAAATTTCGAAGACATTTCGCGTAACCCAGACAAGGTTCGGCAGTTGCTGTGCGAAAAGGTCCACAGCATCTCCCGCAGCAATCGCCGTGTCGGTGCCTACAGCGCACCGGCGCCAGCCCCTGTTGCGGCGCCAAGCCCGGCTCCATCGCCGACGCCGACTGCATCGAGCAGCTTCAATCCGGCACCGGTACGCAGTGCTCCGGCACCAGCACCTGCGCCGGCTCGCCCGGCGCCCGCCAGTACGTCATCGCCGGCGCCCAAGCGCAAAGCCTACAAGCTGGTCGCTATCGGTACGTCCACGGGTGGCCCGGTGGCACTGCAGCGGGTCCTGACCCAGTTGCCGGCCAACTTCCCGGCCCCCATCGTGCTGATCCAGCACATGCCGGCGGCGTTCACCAAGGCTTTCGCGGAGCGTTTGGACAAGCTGTGCAACATCAGCGTCAAGGAAGCCGAGGATGGCGACATCCTGCGTCCAGGCCTGGCGTTGTTGGCTCCGGGTGGCAAGCAGATGATGATCGATGGCCGTGGCGCGGTGAAAATCCTGCCGGGCGACGAGCGTCTGAACTACAAGCCTTGCGTGGACATTACCTTCGGTTCCGCGGCCAAGTCCTACGGTGACAAAGTTCTGGCGGTGGTGCTCACCGGCATGGGCGCCGACGGTCGCGAAGGCGCGCGCCTGCTCAAGCAGGGCGGCAGCGCAATCTGGGCCCAGGACGAAGCCAGCTGCGTGATCTACGGCATGCCAATGGCCATCGTAAAGGCCGATCTTGCCGACGCGGTGTATGGATTGGACGACATCGGTAGACACCTGGTCGAGGCCTGCCTGTAATGGATGTGCTCAGCCTGATCGGCATCATCATGGCGTTCGTTGCCATCATTGGCGGCAATTACCTGGAAGGCGGTCATCTGGGCGCGCTGGCCAACGGCCCGGCGGCGTTGATCGTGCTCGGTGGCACCATTGGTGCGGCGCTGTTGCAGTCGCCCATGAGCGCTTTCAAACGCGCCATGCAAGTGCTGATCTGGATTCTGTTCCCGCCCCGTGTCGACCTGGCCGGTGGTATCGATCGGGTGGTGAACTGGAGCCTGACCGCTCGCAAGGAAGGCTTGCTGGGCCTGGAAGGTGTGGCCGATGCCGAGCCCGACAGCTACTCACGCAAAGGCCTGCAATTGCTGGTGGACGGCGCCGAGCCGGAAGCCATCCGCAGCATTCTGGAAGTGGATTTCTACACCCAGGAAAGCCGCGATATCGAGGCGGCCAAGGTATTCGAAAGCATGGGCGGCTACGCGCCGACCATCGGCATCATCGGTGCGGTGATGGGCTTGATCCATGTGATGGGCAACCTGGCCGATCCATCGCAACTGGGCAGCGGCATCGCCGTGGCGTTCGTTGCCACGATCTATGGTGTGGCGAGTGCCAACCTGGTGCTGCTGCCGATCGCGGCCAAGCTCAAGGCCATCGCGTTGCGCCAGTCGCGCTATCGCGAAATGCTGCTGGAAGGGATCCTGTCGATCGCCGAAGGTGAAAACCCGCGCTCCATTGAGTTGAAGCTCCAGGGCTTCATGGACTGATGGGAGGCAAGGAACATGGCTCGTCGCAGGCACACAGAAGAACACGTCAACCATGAACGCTGGCTCGTTTCCTACGCCGACTTCATCACGCTGCTGTTCGCCTTTTTCGTGGTCATGTATTCGATCTCGTCGGTCAACGAAGGCAAGTACAAAGTCATTTCCGAGGCATTGATCGGTGTCTTTACCGACTCCGACCGTGCCCTCAAGCCTATCCCCATCGGTGAGGAGCGGCCCAAGACCACGACCCCGGCCAAGCCATTGGTCAAGGACAGCGAGCAGGTCGATGCCGGTATTGCCGGCGGTCGTGATCCATTGAAAAGCATCGCCGACGATATCAGCGCGGCGTTCGGCGACCTGATCAGTTCCAACCAGATGACCGTGCGCGGCAACGAGTTGTGGGTCGAGATCGAGCTCAACTCCAGCCTGTTGTTCGGCAGCGGCGACGCCATGCCCAGCGACATGGCGTTCAACATCATCGATAAGGTCGCGACGATCCTCAAACCCTTCGACAACCCGATCCATGTCGAAGGTTTCACGGACGATCAGCCGATCCGTACCGCGCAATACCCGACCAACTGGGAACTGTCCTCCGCCCGTTCGGCGAGCATCGTGCGCATGCTGGCGATGCAGGGTGTGAACCCCGGTCGCCTGGCCTCGGTGGGCTACGGCGAGTTCCAGCCAGTCGCCAACAACGCCACTGCCGAGGGGCGTGCGCGCAATCGGCGGGTGGTGCTGGTGGTGTCGCGCAACCTCGATGTGCGTCGCAGCCTGACCGGTACCGGTACGGCCAATGCAACTCCGGATGCGGCATTGAAGCGGGCTGGCACACAAACTGCACCGGCTCCGGTCAAGTCGCCGGGAAGACAGAGTGCCGTCAATTCTCCGTCACCCGCTTTATAACCGAGCTATTTCTCGGTCGAGCCTGTTTCGGCCGGGAGGAACGATCCGAATGAGAGTCTGGGCAGTCGCCAATCAAAAAGGTGGTGTGGGCAAGACCACATCTTCCATCGCTTTAGCCGGGTTGCTGGCCGAGGCGGGCAAGCGCGTGGTCATCGTCGATCTGGATCCCCATGGCTCGATGACCAGCTATTTCGGCTACGATCCCGATAGCCTGGAGCACAGCAACTACGACCTGTTCCTGCACAAGGGCGTTGTGCCCGAGGGCCTGCCGGGGCAGTTGCTGTTGTCCACCAGCGACGAGCGGATTTCCCTGCTGCCATCGAGCACCGCTCTCGCCACCCTGGAGCGACAGTCGCCCGGGCAGGGCGGGCTGGGCTTGGTGATCGCCAAGAGTCTGGCGCAGCTGTGGCAGGATTTCGATTACGCGATCATCGACAGCCCGCCGTTGCTGGGTTTGCTGATGGTCAATGCCTTGGCTGCCAGCCAGCAGTTGGTGATCCCGGTGCAGACCGAGCACTTGGCGGTCAAGGGCCTGGAGCGCATGGTCAATACACTGGCGATGGTCAACCGCTCGCGCAAGCAGACGCTGGCCTTCAACATCGTGCCGACCTTGTTCGATCGTCGCACCCAGGCGTCCCTGGGCACCCTGCGGGTGTTGCGGGACATGTACCCCGAGGACATCTGGCAAGGCTATATCCCCGTCGATACCCGCTTGCGGGACGCCAGCCGCGCAGGAGTGACCCCCTCGCAATTCGATGGCAAGAGCCGTGGCGTGCTGGCCTACCGGGCGCTGCTCAAGCACCTGTTGGCCCAGCAGCTTGTTCCACAGCAGGTGGCCTGAGGTGACGAGGCTTTCCACTGGCATTGCGTTCGCTTGTGAACGCTCAAGTCCTACCGCATTCATGCCGATAACCTCTTCAAGTGGCGCACTGTTCCTATGAGCCGCCCGATAAAGACAACCTCGCGTCCGCAAATGGCCCTGCAATCCTATCTGGATGGGCTGCTGCAGGAAGCGACCGAAGAATTGCCACCACTGCCAAGCGTGATCGAGGCGTTGCCCGAGAATGTCGAAGCCAAGGGTGTGCTGGATGAGTTTCAGGCGGCCGTGCTCGAAGAGCAGGCCCGTGATGCACAGAAATCAGTAATGGCTGCGGCGGTCGAGGCACCGTTCATCAAGCCTCAGGTGGCGGTCATGGACGCGCCTGCGCCGATCCTGGCGTCGGTCTCGACCGTTGCCCCGCTGCTGCAAGGCCTGGTGACGCCGGTGGTGGAAATTCACCTGCCGCCGAGCAGCCCGCCACCACCGGTGCCGGGCGACGACCGTCCGGCCTGGGCTGCCGAGCCGTTCGAGTGTTTGTTGTTCGATGTGGCCGGGTTGACCCTGGCGGTGCCGCTGGTATGCCTGGGATCGATTTATTCCCTGGCCGGGCAGGAATTGACGCCGTTGTTTGGCCAGCCGGAATGGTTTCTCGGAATCCTGCCGAGCCAGGCCGGCAACCTGAAGGTACTGGATACGGCGCGCTGGGTCATGCCGGACCGTTATCGCGATGACTTTCGCCAAGGCTTGCAGTACGTGATTTCAGTGCAGGGTTACGAGTGGGGTTTGGCGGTGCATCAGGTCAGCCGTTCGCTGCGCCTGGACCCGAACGAGATCAAGTGGCGTAGCCATCGAGGGCAACGGCCATGGCTGGCCGGTACGGTGATCGAGCATATGTGCGCCTTGCTGGACGTTTCCGAGCTGGCGGAGCTGATCGCCAGCGGCGGGGCAAAACACCTGGGCGGCAGCAAGAAGCCGGTCCAGAAACCGAAATAAGACAACCGGCGGCGCACAGCGTCGCCGGACAGAATACACGCCGCCACAGGCGGTTTTTCGAGGGGTCAGGGTATGAATGATAAGGCGTCGTCTCAAAAGGGTTCTGAAGATCCGATTCTGCAATGGGTAACCTTCAAGCTCGATAACGAAACCTACGGCATCAACGTGATGCGCGTTCAGGAAGTGCTGCGCTATACCGAGATCGCCCCGGTACCGGGTGCTCCGAGCTATGTGCTGGGCATCATCAACCTGCGTGGCAACGTGGTTACGGTGATCGATACCCGTCAGCGCTTCGGCCTGATGAATGCCGAGATCAGCGACAACACCCGGATCGTCATCATCGAAGCCGACAAGCAAGTGGTTGGCATCATGGTCGACAGCGTCGCCGAAGTGGTTTACCTGCGTCAGTCGGAAATCGAGACTGCGCCGAACGTGGGTAACGAAGAATCCGCCAAGTTCATTCAGGGCGTGTGCAACAAGAACAACGAGTTGCTGATTCTGGTTGAACTGGACAAGATGATGAGCGAAGAAGAGTGGTCGGAACTGGAGAGTATCTGATTTGATTCTTGAGGTAGCAGTCATTGTCCTGTTCCTTTTCTGGGCAGGCACGCTGGCGATGTTCTTGGCGTACATACGTGGCCAGCGGCAGATCGCCGCTCAGCAGGCCCAGGGCGATGCGCTGCGCGACCAGCGCATCAGGGACCTGGCCAAGCGCGTCGACGATTACCAGAACGGCACTGTGCGCATGGGCGAAGCGCTCCATGAGCTGCGTGCCGTGGTCGCGCCGTTGCCGGATAAACTCGCCCAGTTGGAACAGCGCGACCCCTCCAGCCTGTCCTTCGCCCAGGCCGCCCGCCTGGTGGGTATGGGCGCCAGTGTCGACGAACTGACCCAAGCCTGCGGCCTGACCCAGGCCGAGGCGGAGTTGATGAGCAAGCTGCACAAGGGCGGCTGATCGCCTTCACCCCAATCCAATGTGGGAGCGAGCTTGCTCGCGATAGCGGTGTGACAATCAACAGAGA
>NZ_JBFREY010000024.1:0-86417 GCF_052114545.1 Pseudomonas sp. KB_12
GCATGTGTTAGGCCTGCCGCCAGCGTTCAATCTGAGCCATGATCAAACTCTTCAGTTCAAACATCTTTGGGTTTTGAGAAAACCCTAAACTTGGCTCAGCAATCGTTGGTTACATCTTTGATTTCTCGCGGAGTAACTTGTGATGCTGAYAATCTGTTGACTAGCAGTCTGACTCCACAAGCACCCACACGAATTGCTTGATTCAGTTGTTAAAGAGCGGYTGGCTGAGTCTTTCGTCTCAACCGAGGCGCGCATTCTACAGCGCCCCGTGYATCTGTCAAGCGGTTATTTTCAGAAGTTTTCAAAGYTTCCTTTGCAACTTCAACCACTTGCGCTTCCGATCTCTCGTTAGCGGGAGGCGAATTCTACAGCGTTACTCGCTGCTGTCAACACCTCTTTTTCACCGCTTTCGACCGAGAAGATCGAACCGCCRATAGAGCCAAACAACACCGCTCTACCTGCTCCTTCGGGGCTTCGATGAACTGAAGCCCAGCACCTTCGAAACCTACTTAACTCATTGAATCTCAAGGAGTTTTCCGTTTCGACTGCGCCGGAAGTGGGGCGAATTATAGACTTCCAGAATCTGCCGTCAACCCTTAATTTGATTTTTCTATCTATAATCCGAAACCACACTTAAATCTGCCCGGTATATAGACGGAATCGTCGCACATGCGCAATATACTGCTCAATACAGCCTCCCCCGCCTTTATTCTGGACGACACTTCGTAATGACACCCCCTCCACATCGCAGCCTGGCCTCCACCCTGTATCCGGTTGCCCTGCTATTAATAGCCATGGCCTCCATCCAATCGGGAGCCTCCCTCGCCAAAAGCATGTTCCCGGTAGTGGGCGCACAGGGCACAACGACGCTGCGACTCATTTTTGCCAGCCTCATCATGCTGTTATTGCTACGTCCCTGGCGCGCCAAGCTCACCGCCCAATCCCTGCGCACCGTGATCGTTTATGGAATGGCACTGGGCGGCATGAACTTTCTCTTCTATATGTCGGTTCGTACCGTTCCACTGGGCATTGCCGTGGCACTGGAGTTCACCGGGCCCCTGGCAGTTGCCATTTACGCCTCACGCCGGGCAATCGACTTTCTCTGGATCGCCCTGGCAGTCGCTGGCCTGCTTCTGCTTATACCGACCGGAGCGACCAATGCCGGTATTGACCTGCTTGGAGCCGGCTATGCGCTGGGCGCAGGTGTTTGCTGGGCGTTGTACATCCTGTTTGGCCAGAAGGCTGGCGCGGACAATGGTGTGCAAACCGCCGCATTAGGGGTGATGATCGCCGCCCTGTTCGTCGCACCGATTGGGATCGTGCACGCAGGCGCCGCACTGCTCACACCGAGCCTGATTCCAATCGCCATCGGCGTCGCCATTCTGTCTACGGCCCTGCCCTATACCCTGGAAATGATCTCTCTGACCCGAATGCCAGCCCGCACTTTCGGCACTCTGATGAGCGTCGAACCGGCAGTCGCGGCCCTGTCGGGGCTGGTCTTTCTCCAGGAGTACCTGTCCTTGGCCCAATGGCTAGCCATTACCTGCATCATCCTCGCGTCGGTCGGCGCAACGATGACCATGGCCAACACCGCAAAGCCTGCCGTCGCGGCAGATTGAAGCAGGATTTAACGAAGGTCTGGTATTTGCCACGCATTTAGGCCATGTTTAGACCGCTAACCCAATGTCAGACATGGATTTTTCATACAGGACGTCATGAACGCTTCAAGCAAGAGCGAACACAATCGTACGTGGACACAAGATCCACGACGGTTATAAGGATGGGAATGAAACGAATTTTGATACTGATCGCCGTACTTGCAGTAGCGGGCTGTGCGGCAACATCGAAAACTGAAGTCAAGCGCGGTAAAAAAGGCCTGCACATCAATTGCTCCGGCCTGTCCTCATCCTGGGATCAGTGCGCCGCCAGCGCTGCCAACTCATGTGCTCCCAAGGGTTACAAGGTCATTGCCAAGTCCGGCGACGCCGTCGAGGAACCCGGGGATTATCCCTTCGGGCTCAACCCCGCTGGCTATACCAGCCGCAGCATGATCGTCATCTGTAAATAGGCCATGTCAGTCGAGCCCTTGCTCGGCCATTCGGCGCCTGATCTCCTCATGACTGGACTTGAGGACGTCACGCTGGACCTGCGGCGTGACCAGCATCCGCGCAACGACCAATGCTCCCACGCATTGAGACAGGATGGCCCAGGCCAGACTGTCGCTTCCCAATATCCGCGCCCAGCTTTCGTGCAAACGACATATCCATGTTTGCGCCGCCTCCCTCACCTCGACATCCGATCGCGCGATCTCGGCACCCAGTACTGGCAACGCACACCCTGCTTCGGGCTGCTCAACGTGGCTCATGCTCAAGTACTGCTTGAGGCAGCGCTCCAGCTTCATTGAGTCCATGGCACCGTCGCCACTCAGACGATCCAGGCTTTGGGCCAACTCCCGCTCAACAATGGCCTTGAAAAGCTCATCCTTCGATGAGAAGTGGCTATAAAACGCACCGCCGCTCAACCCGATCGCTTTCATCAAGCCATCGACACCGACCGTGGAGAAACCCGACTTCTTGGCAGAAACGGCACTGCTGGCGAGCAGCTTCTCGCGGGTTTCCATTTTGTGGTTGGCTGAATATCGCATGGTCCTGCCCCTGATTGCTCACCTTGACGCTTGCCGGATCTTAGCATAACGTCCGTTCAGTTAACGATCGTTTACCAATGAGGCTGACCATGAATAACAAGAAGGTCGTACTGGTTGTTGGCGCGGGCGATGCCACGGGTGGCGCGATTGCCAGACGCTTTGCACAGGAAGGCTTTGTTGCCTGCGTTACCCGCCGTAGCGCCGACAAGCTCACGCCACTGGTGGATGGAATCCGCGCCCAAGGCGGCGAAGCCCACGGGTTTGCCTGTGATGCGCGTAAAGAAGACGACGTGATCGCACTCATCGAACAAATCGAGAACCAGATCGGCCCGATCGAAGCCTTTGTGTTCAACATCGGCGCCAACGTCCCCTGCAGCATCCTCGAAGAAACCGCACGCAAGTATTTCAAGATCTGGGAAATGGCCTGTTTCTCAGGCTTTCTCAATGCACGGGAAGTGGCCAAGCGCATGGTCAAGCGCCAGCGCGGGACGATTCTGTTCACCGGGGCAACGGCGGGATTGCGCGGCGCTTCGGGGTTTGCCGCATTCGCGGGCGCCAAACATGGCATCCGGGCACTGGCCCAGAGCATGGCCCGTGAGCTGGGGCCGCTGAATATTCATGTGGCCCATGTGGTGGTGGACGGCGCCATCGACACCGACTTCATCCGCGATAATTTCCCGGAAAAATATGCCACCAAGGATCAGGACGGCATCCTGAACCCTGAACACATCGCCGACAATTACTGGTACCTGCACAGCCAACCCCGCGACGCCTGGACCTTCGAGCTGGACCTGCGGCCCTGGAGCGAACGCTGGTAAACCCTCCCCTCACAACAACAAGAGAGCAGATCCCATGAGCAAATCGGTGGAGTTTTACTTCGATTTCGGCAGCCCGACCACGTACCTGGCCTACACCCAGTTGCCGACGCTGTGCGCGCAGACCAACAGCCAGTTGATCTATCGTCCGATGTTATTGGGCGGCGTCTTCAAGGCAACCGGCAATGCATCACCGGCGACAGTGCCGGCCAAGAACCCTTACCTGTTCAAGGATCTGAATCGCTTCGCCAAGCGCTACGGGGTCGCCTTCAAGTTCAATCCACACTTTCCCATCAATACACTGCAACTGATGCGCGCGGTGACTGGCATGCAGTTGCGCCAACCTGAACGCTTCGAGGCCTTCGTCGATTGCCTGTTCCGCGCCTTTTGGGTGGATGGCCGCAACCTCAATGACCCGACGACTGTCGCAGCGGTCCTGAACGAGGGCGGTTTCGATGCCGACTATGTGCTGGCCTTGACGAACGACGAGCAGGTCAAGCAAGCACTCAAGACCACCACTGAAGAAGCCGTCGCACGGGGCGTGTTCGGCGCCCCGAGCATGTTTGTCGGCAACGAATTGTTCTTCGGCCAGGATCGGTTGGACTTCGTCCGTGAAGCCCTCGCCTGACCCTCTACTTCAAATCGCCATCGTTCGCGTGTTGAGCCACTGCAGTGCGTCACCGTCCAGCAACGGGCTCAAGCGACGCTGAACCTCGGCGTGGTAGGCGTTGAACCAGTCTTTTTCGTCCTGGGTCAGCAGCGAAGGTTCCAGGCAGCGGGTGTCAATCGGGCACAGGGTCAGGGTTTCGAACTCAAGGAACTCGCCGAACTCGCTGCTTCCTGCTTCACGGTTCAACACCAGGTTCTCGATGCGCACACCCCAGCGACCGGGACGATAAGTGCCCGGCTCGATGGAGGTGATCATGCCAGCCTGCATCGCCGTTTGCGGCGCGGCAGCGGCTTGATAGGCAATCACCTGCGGGCCTTCGTGGACATTGAGGAAATAGCCGACGCCATGGCCGGTGCCGTGGCCGTAATCCACCTGCTCCGCCCAGATCGGTGCACGGGCGATAGCATCCAGCAACGGCGAAAGGATGCCCCGCGGGAATTTGGCCCGGGACAGGGCAATCACGCCCTTGAGCACGCGTGTGCAATCACGTTTCTGCTCAGCAGTGGGTGTGCCAACCGGCACCATGCGAGTGATGTCGGTGGTGCCTCCCAAGTACTGGCCGCCGGAATCGATCAGCAACAGGCCATCACCTTCGATGACCGCATGGGCTTCTTCCGTGGCGTGGTAATGAGGCATCGCGCCGTTGGCGTTAAAGGCGGCGATGGTGTTGAAACTCAGGGAGACGAAGTCCGGCCGGCGCGTGCGGGCGGCGGTCAGGTGCTCGTCGATGGTCAACTCGGTGATGCGCTCGCGCCCCCAGGCCCCTTCCAGCCAGGCGAAGAACTCACAGAGCGCCGCGCCATCCTGCTCCATGGCCCGACGGATGTGTTCGGCATCGGCCAGGCTTTTGCGGGACTTGGCCAGCGTCGTTGGATTGAGACCTTCGACCAGCTTCACGCCGCTGCCCAGGTTATCCAGCAAGCCGACCGTCACCCGCGCCGGATCGATCTGCAGGCTTGCGCCGTCCGGCACTTCACGCAATGCGGCATCGGCTTCGCTGTAATCGCGCAGGGCCACGCCATCCTGTTCAAGAACGGCACGCAGCGCTGCGTCAACCTTGTCCAGGGCCACGAACAGCGTTGCCTGTTGCTGGCTGATCAAGGCGAAGGAGACGAACACGGGGTTGAACGACACATCCGCGCCGCGCAGGTTGAACAACCAGGCGATGTCATCCAGCGTGGCGATGAAATGCCAGTCGGCACCACGCTCCTTGAGGGATTCGCGCAGCTTGGCGAGTTTCTCGACCCGGCTGACGGTCGCCTGGGGAGGCAAATGGGCATAGACCGGCTGATCCGGCAAGCTTGGGCGATCGCTCCAGACCGCCTTGAGCAGATCGATGTCGGTGCGCAACCGTGCGCCGCGTTCCGCAAGCTTGCCGCCCAGGGTGCGGGCCGATGCCACGGCCATGACCGCACCGTCAACGGCGACCACTCCACCCTCAGGCGTTTGTTCCGCCAGCCAGTCCAGAGGCCCAGGCTGGCCGGGAATGAGCTTGACCAGCTCGATACCACTGCCCTCCAGCTCCTTGGTGGCCTGCTCCCAATAACGGCTATCGGCCCAGACGCCAGCGAAACTGCCGGTCACGATCAAGGTACCCACCGAGCCGTGGAACCCCGACAGCCATTGCCGCCCCTGCCAATAGCCCGGCAGGTATTCGGACAGATGCGGGTCGGCCGATGGCACCAGCAGCGCATGAATGCCCTCTCGGCTCATCAGTTGGCGGATTTGGGCCAGGCGCTGGGGAACCAGTCCATGGGGCAAGGGCTCGGTGCTCATTGTTTCTCCTGCTCATTGATATTGTTGTTCGATGCCGAAGACGGCTTATGGGGTCGTGGCCCAGAACGCCGGCGCTGTCGCGCACGCCGCCTGGATCAGCCGCACCGCCTCGTCGATATCCTGTTCGGTGGTAAAGCGGCCCAGGCTCAAGCGAATGGTCCGCCCGGCCGCGCGCGCATCGTGCCCCAGGGCCAGCAGCACGTGGGACGGGCTGTTCTGCGCCGAATTGCAGGCCGAGGTGGCGGAAAATGCAATCGATGCGCCCAACGTCGCCGGGTTGAACTCACCTTCGTTGAAGGTCAGGCTCAGCGTGTGGGGAATCCGACGGCTCGCACTGCCGTTTATACGCACACCGGGCAAGGCCAGCAGCGGCTCAAGCAAACGATTGCGCAACCGGGCGATTTTAGCGAATTCTTCGTCAAATGCCTCGGCTGCGAGTTCGAATGCGGCGCCCATGGCTGCGATCTGGTGGGTCGCCAGGGTCCCGGAGCGCAAACCGCCTTCATGCCCACCGCCGTGAATCTGCGCCGACAACCGTGGCCGGGCACGGTCGCCGACGTAGAGCGCACCGATGCCCTTGGGGCCGTAGATCTTATGCGCGGAAAAAGACATCAGGTCCACCGGCCAACAAGACAGGTCGATCTGCACCTTGCCGGCGCCCTGGGCCGCGTCCACATGAAACAGCGCCCCGTGCTCGCGAACGATCTCGCCGATGGCGATGACGTCGTTGACGGTGCCCAACTCATTGTTCACCAGCATCAGCGACACCAGGAACGTGTCTTCGCGTAGCGCCTCGCGAACCGCTTGCGGACTGATCAGGCCCTCGGCGTCCGGCGCCAGCCAGGTCACCGCAACGCCGCTCTCTTCAAGCTGACGCGCCGTGTCGAGAATCGCCTTGTGTTCGATCAGACTGGTGATGACATGGCCGGCGGAACCACCGCGCGCCTGGGCCACCCCTTTGAGGGCCAGGTTATTGGATTCGGTAGCGCCGGACGTCCAGACGATCTGTTCGGGCTGAGCCCCGACCAGTTGCGCCACCTGCTGGCGGGCACGCTCTACCGAGCGCCGGGCCTCCTGGCCGAAGGCATGGGAGCTGGAGGCCGGGTTGCCAAAGTTGCCGTCAAAGCCCAGACACTCGACCATGACCCGGATGACCCGCTCATCCACCGGCGTGGTGGCGGCGTAGTCGAAATACAAAGGACGTTTTTTCATAGGAAACTCGCAGAGCCTGCTCCGGGATCAGGCGCCCTCGTTGGGTTCGAGACTAGCAATACCTGATCAAAGACCTTAAAGAAGTCGGACTTCGTTTAAAAGTGCGTAGGAACGCTCCTGAACAGCGAGCTTAGCAGGCATCGCGGCGAAGCTCAGCCCTCAACTGATGCTTTCGAGCAACAATGGATACAGCGAAGCGACCAACAACAGCGCCATGCCCCAGTTGAACACGCGTAGCCAGCGACGATCACGCAACAGGTTGCGCAACAGGCTGCCGCACACCACCCACAGGCTCACGCTTGGCAGGTTGATCAGGGCAAACACCGCCGCAATCACCAACACGTTGAAGAAATAACCCTGGAGTGGCGTGTACGTACTGATGGCACCGATGGCCATGATCCAGGCCTTGGGATTGACCCATTGGAACGCCGCTGCGCCCCAGTAGCTGATCGGCGTATTGTCTCCCGGCTGGTTTTCCGAAACCGGACCGGAGTGGGCGATTTTCCACGCCAGGTACAACAGGTACGCCGCGCCGATGTAGCGCAGCGCGGTATAGAGCAGTGGATAAGTCTGGAACACCGCGCCCAGGCCAAGGCCCACCGCCAGCACCAGGGAAAAGAAGCCGCAGGTAATACCCAGCATGTGAGGAATGGTGCGGTTGAAACCGAAATTGACACCCGAGGCCAACAACATGGTGTTGTTAGGGCCAGGCGTGATCGAGGTCACGAGGGCAAACAGGGCGAAGCCCAGCAGCAGGTCAAGCGAAAGGGTCATGTCAGGTCAGTCCATCAGGGCAGGTCAGTCAAGTCATGACCCTACCCCACGCCTTGGCGCAAACCCACGGACAGTTGGGCAAAACTTTAAGCGGTACAGTCCCTCAGCTTGACCGGCCTGGCTGTTGCACGACCCGCTCGGCACTCATCTGGCCCTGATCGTCGAAACCCACGTTTTTCTGCGACGAACCAAGCAGCTCGGCTTTTTTCGCGTGGTACTCATCGAACGAGAGGCCGCGGCGATTCAAGGCCTCAAGAGCCAGTTCGCGGGTCTCGTCGGCGGTGTAGGGGCGCAGCTCTGGGGAAGAACTGGCGCAACCACCCAGGAGGGTGGCGGTCAACAGCAGCAAAACAGTAAAGGTACGGTTCATGGCAAGTGTCCGGTGTACTGGAGTTGGGCGATGAACAAAGGCTACCCGCCAGCCCTGCGCGGCAGAAATCAACCCTCTCAATAGTGGCTATTGCCTTTGCGGATCAGCCGCTGCACTCAGTCGACCAACTGGCAATGCAGCGCGTTGTCCGGGCTGCGCTCGATGTTGCGCAGCACTTGGAACGAGCCGAACGTCACGGCTTTGGCTCGATGAGCCTGGATCAGCCGCCAGAAATCCTGCTCGCCACTTTCGAAGCTTTGAAGCGCCGCCTCGCCTGCCTCGCGGGTTTGCCACTGCAAATAGTTGAGCACCCGCCGACCATCCTCGCTGGCCTGGATACTGGCACTCAGGAACCCCTGGTGATCCCGAGCCAGGCGCTCGGTTTGTTCCGACAAGGCGGTTACCAGCGCCTGCTGCCATTGCGGTTCGATATCGAATTCCATCAACTGGGTGAAGCTGCGATTGTTCCTTGGTAATTGCATGAAAGGTCCCCTCTGCACGTAAGGCGGATCTTGCGACCCGAACGCGTGCAGGGTAAAACCTCAAGTTAACTTGAGGTCAAGCAGTGAATTGAAGCGATGACGCAGATCGATATCCACAAGGAACTCACCGTCGGCCAAGTGGCCGCCCGCAGCGGCGTGGCGGTCACGGCCCTGCACTTCTATGAATCCAAGGGGCTGATCAAAAGCACGCGCAACCAGGGCAACCAACGTCGCTATTCACGGGCAGTATTGCGCCGCGTGGGGCTGATCAAGGTTGCCCAGCGCCTGGGCATTCCCTTGGCGGAAATCGGCGAGGCCTTGAAAAACCTGCCGGACGACCGTGCGCCAACGGCCGCCGACTGGCAGACCTTGTCGGCGCAGTGGAGCCGGGACCTGGACGAGCGCATCAACCAATTGGTGGCGCTGCGTGATCGACTCAACGGCTGCATCGGCTGCGGATGCCTGTCGATGGAGGCTTGCCCGCTGCGCAATCAGGGCGACGTGCTGGGAAAACACGGGCCAGGGGCTCACCTGTTGGAGCAGCCGTGAAGCGTTCGTCGGGACATGAGCCCGTCCACGGCGGCTGGCCTATAGTGGATGGGCGCAAAACCGACGAAGACTCTCTTCGCCTCCCATAACAACAAGGAGAACCGTCATGGGCGTCAAAGCCATTCCCGAAGGTTTCCATAACATCACGCCCTACCTGGGCATTCAAAAAGCTGCCGAAGCCATCGACTTCTACAAAAAAGCCTTCAATGCCACCGAGGTCATGCGCCTGGCCATGCCCGACGGCGGCATCGGGCATGCCGAACTGCGGATCAACGGATTTCCGATCATGCTCGGCACGCCTTGCGACCAAGGCCCGCTGAGCAATCCGGACAAATCGCCATCGGTCGGCCTGCATTTATATGTCGAGGACGTGGACAGCGCATTTACCCAGGCCATTGCTGCCGGTGGCACAGTGATTTCAGAGGTCAAGGACCAGTTTTACGGCGATCGTACCGGCACCTTGAAAGATCCCTATGGGCATCTGTGGTTCCTGGCGACGCACAAGGAAGATCTGAGCCAGGAACAGATCGAGCAACGGGCCAGGGAGATGTTCCAACAGCAAGGCTGATTTGCCCTTGCTCCCGCAGGGTTTCGCCCCGTCGGAGCTGTGTAGGAGCTGTGTAGGAGCTGTGTAGGAGCTGTGTAGGAGCTGTCGAGTGCAACGAGGCTGCGATCTTTCCCCAGTCACTTGAATCTCAAGCGAAAGATCAAAAGATCAAAAGATCAAAAGATCAAAAGATCAAAAGATCAAAAGATCGCAGCCTTCGGCAGCTCCTACCACGCGAAACATTTTCTTTCATCTTCCCCTTCAGGATTGCGATCGCTCGTTCGTCTTAATTAGATGCAGCAGGCCGCGTCGGCAAAAGCCACGGTCTGCTTTTTACGGTTCACGGTACTGCGAAGCCCGTAATACCGAACCTTTCATCGAATCAAGACGTTCAATCATGTCGAAGAAGTCCCGCTCCAAACTCTGGTTCCTGGTCCATAGCTGGCTGGCATTGCCCATCTGGTTTTTCGTGCTCATCGTTTGCGTCACTGGCACCCTCGCGGTGGTCAGCCAGGAGATTGTCTGGCTGGTCAACCCCGACATGCGCGCCAGCAAGCCCTCGGACGATGCCCAACTGCTCAGCTATGACCAGGTGATCGCCGCGATCAAGCAAACCCAGCCGCACACCCAGGTGCAAGGCATCGTCCGCCCGGACGAGTCGCACTTTGCGCTGGAGGTCAGCGTCACCTACCCCGACGGACGCCCCGACAAGGTCTACGTCAACCCCTACAGCGGCGTCATCCAAGGCTCGGCGCCGACATTCAACTTCAGGGGGTTTACCCGTGCCCTGCATGGCTGGTGGCTGGTGCCGTTCACCAACGGCTACAGCTGGGGCTGGTACCTGGTGTCCTTGTTGGGGCTGCCGTTGCTGGCCTCGTTGGTGACCGGGCTGGTGGTCTACAAGCGTTTCTGGAAAGGCTTTTTCCGTCCGACGCTGCGGATCCGCCACGGCGCCCGAATTTTCTGGGGGGATTTCCACCGACTCAGTGGTATCTGGTCGATCTGGTTCATCGCGGTGATTTCCGTTACGGGCACCTGGTTCCTGATCGAAGCCTTGCTATCGGACAACCAGATATCCATTTCCAGCGAGCCGGTCATCCCGGTGGTGGCCCGTGAAAACGTTCCGTTGTCAGCCGATGGTCTTGCACCGCAGCAATTGAACCTGGACCGGGCCATTGAAATCGCCCAGCAACGCATCCCGGGCCTGGAAGCGAGTTTCGTCAGCCTGCCCGGCAATGCCTACAGCCATCTCGAAGTCGGCGGCCGCGGTTGGTATCCACTGATGTTCCAGACCGCCACCATCAATCCCTACACCGGTGACGTCGCCGCCTCACGACTGCTGTCCGACCGCACGACCCTGGAATTCGTCACCGAATCCATGCGCCCGTTGCACACCGGCGACTTCGGTGGCCTGTGGATCAAGCTCATCTGGTTTTTCTTCGGTTTGGTCCTGAGCATGATGGTTCTCAGCGGGCTGCTGATCTGGACCAAACGCACGGCCCTGGCCACCGCCAATGCCCTCAAGCGTAGCCAGAAACCCTCCCGTGAAACCCG
Source organism: Pseudomonas sp. KB_12 (assembly GCF_052114545.1). Lineage (NCBI taxonomy): Bacteria > Pseudomonadati > Pseudomonadota > Gammaproteobacteria > Pseudomonadales > Pseudomonadaceae > Pseudomonas > Pseudomonas sp. KB_12. The sequence goes on from NZ_JBFREY010000024.1 coordinate 11,394, forward strand.
CATCGCGCAGGCATTGCAGCCGTCGGTCCACCGTGAGTCGTCGGAGGGCAGCCTGTGAATCCGTCCAATACCACTTCATCACCGTCACGCCTGAGCCTGTTCTGGCATAAATGGCGCTTCCACCTCAACGTGCTGTTGTTGCTGATCCCCTTGGGGTTCATGCCCAAATATTTGTCCGAAGCCGCGCTGTTTCGCGGGGACGCCGGGCTTGGTGAGCGGGAAGTCGGCGAAGTCCAGGTCGGTCCCTGGAGCCTGCGCCTGGCGGAATTTCGCAACGAAGCCCCACGCGTCCAGGGGCCTGCCGGGCCCATGAAGCATTTCAACGCGGCCCTGTGCGAACGCTGTATCGGTCAGGTCAAGGCCACCTACCTGCGCGTCGGCAAACCTCGCAGCCTAAGGGCCGCCGGGGTGATTTTCTTCGGCTCGCCCTATCGCATGAGCGCCTTGTTGCCGGTCCCGCCAAAGACCCAGCCCGATGCCGAACTGTGGATAACCCTCGAGGGTTGGGACGGTTCGATGCACCAGGCCTCCATTCCCCTGAGCCAGGCCTCCCCGGCCACCGTCGCCTGGCTGAAGAACCAAGGACCCAAACCATGACCTTCCGCGCCTTATCCAACGGCCTGGCGTTGCTGTTCTGCGCAGGCGCAAGCACCAGCGCCCTGGCCCACAACCCGATGTGCGAATGCAAGGCCATCGACGCCGAGCAGATTCAATGCACCGGCGGTTTTTCCGACGGCAGCGGCGCGCCCGGAGTGACCCTGGACGTGATCGGCTATGACGAGACCATCCTCGTCCCGGGCAAGCTCGGCGCCGATTCGAAGCTGACCTTCAAGAAGCCGGACGCTGAGTTCTACGTGCTCTTCGACGCCGGCCCCGGCCACGTGGTGGAAATCGACCAAGCCGACATCGAGGCCCCATGACCAACACCACGACTCAAGTCATCCGCCCCGCTGGCGCGGGCCATGAAACCCTGTATGTGTTGCTGCTGTGCCTGGTCATCGTGCTGGTCGCCGGGTCTGTGGTGGCCTGGCATGGCAAAGCCGAAGACACCACGCACCTGGCCTCGAACCAACTCGACGCCCGCCGCGACCTCAGCGCCGCCGAGCAGGGCATCTACGCTGACCTGCGGGTGACCCTGGATGAAATCCGCTTGCTGCGCGAAGACCAATCCACCCTGCCCGGCCCGCAAACCCTGGCCGAAGAAGGCTTCGCGCCGTTCGCCCAGGACGCCAGCGCTGTCAGCCGGGGCGGCCACGCCTGGCAACTGCTGCAGGACCAGGCCTACTTCGGCGCCAGTGCCAATTCTTCCGTCGCAGGTTCGTTTCTGATGCGCATCGGCGAAGCGTCCGACGCTGCGCCGGACATCTGGCTCAACCGCAGCAATGGCCTCGCGACACCTACCGCGCTGGACGACGCCGCTTTGTCCGCCGCCGGCTGGCAACAGATCGTCGCGCAATTCGATGCCGGCGTAACCCGCCAGCACCGGCACTGACCCCCACGCCTTCATTCGAGAGAAGACCGTTTGCCCATGCCTATTGCATCCCAACGCCGCCCCTTGCTGCGCCTGCTGCTGATCGGCCTGCTGGCCTGCCTGTTCACCTCGCCGGTGAGCGCCGAAACAGCCAAGCGCCTGCGCATCGGCATCACCCTGCACCCTTATTACAGCTATGTGGCCAACATCGTCGGCGACAAGGCCGAGGTCGTGCCGCTGATCCCGGCCGGTTTCAACCCCCATGCCTATGAACCACGGGCCGAGGACATCAAGCGCATCAGCGGCCTCGACGTGATCGTGCTCAACGGCGTGGGCCACGACGACTTCGCCGACCGCATGATCGCCGCCAGCGAAACCCCGAACGTGAAAGTGATCGAGGCCAATGAAAACGTGCCCCTGCTGGCTGCCACCGGCACGGCGGCCCGTGGCGCGGGCAAGGTCGTGAACCCGCACACGTTCCTGTCCATCAGCGCCTCCATTGCCCAGGTCAATAACATCGCCCGGGAGTTGGGCAAGCTCGACCCGGACAATGCCAAGGCCTACACCCAGAACGCCCGCGCCTACGGCAAGCGCCTGCGGCAGATGCGCGCCGCTGCCCTGGCGAAGCTGACCCAGGCCCCCAATGCCGAGTTGCGGGTCGCCACGGTGCATGCCGCCTACGACTACCTGTTGCGCGAATTCGGCCTGGAAGTGACCGCCGTGGTCGAGCCGGCCCATGGCATCGAACCGAGCCCGAGCCAGTTGAAGAAAACCATCGACCAACTGCGCGAGCTGGACGTGAAGGTGATCTTCTCGGAGATGGATTTCCCGTCCACCTACGTCGACACCATCCAGCGTGAATCGGGCGTGAAGCTGTACCCGCTCTCACACATTTCCTACGGCGACTACAGCCCCGAGAAGTACGAAAAGGAAATGGCCGGCAACCTCGACACCGTGGTCCGGGCCATCCAGGAGTCTGGCGCATGACCGTCCAGGAAACCCTCACTCTGCAGCGCGTCGGGCCCTTGATTGAGTTCGCCGACGTCAGCCTGAACCTGGGCCGCACCACCATTCTCGACAGCGTGGCGTTTCAGGTCGAGCCCGGCAGCATCCATGCCTTGGTGGGCCCCAACGGTGGCGGCAAGAGTTCGCTGATCAAGACCTTGCTGGGGCAGATGCCGCACCAGGGACGCTTGAGCCTGCAATGGCCAGGCGAGCCCGGTGTGATCGGCTACGTGCCCCAGGCGCTGGAGTTCGACCGGGGCCTGCCCTTGACGGTGGACGATTTCATGGCAGCGATGTGTCAGCGGCGGCCGGCCTTTCTCGGCTTGAGCAAGCACTACGCCGGCGCCATAGAACAGGCCTTGGAGCGGGTCGGCATGCAGGACAAGCGCAAGCGGCGCATGGGCGCGCTGTCCGGCGGCGAGCGTCAGCGAGTGTTGCTGGCCCAGGGACTGATTCCCTCGCCGCAATTGCTGGTACTGGATGAACCGATGTCGGCCCTGGACGAGGCCGGCATCCAGGTGTTTGAACGGTTGCTGCAGGACTGGCGCCAAGCCGGGATCACCGTGCTGTGGATCGAACATGACCTGGAAGCCGTCGGGCGTCTGGCCGACCGTGTCACCGGCCTGAACCGCCGGGTGCTGTTCGACGGTCCGCCCCGCCAGACCCTGACTCCAGAACGCCTGCTGACGCTGTTTTCCACCCATCCGCGCACGAACGGGAGCGCTGCCTGATGAGTTATGAAGCCTTTCGTCTGATGGTCCAGGGCTGGGCTTCGGCCGGTTATCTGCCCGAAGCGCTGGCCTATGGGTTCGTGGTCAATGCCTTGCTGGCCGGGCTGTTGATCGGCCCGGTGCTGGGCGGTCTCGGCACGCTGGTGGTGGTCAAGCGCTTCGCGTTTTTCTCCGAGGCGGTGGGCCATGCGGCGCTGACCGGCGTGGCCATCGGCATCCTGCTCGGCGAACCCTACACCGGGCCTTACGGCAGCCTGTTCGGCTACTGCCTGTTGTTCGGCATCCTGCTCAATTACCTGCGCAACCGCACCGGCCTGGCGCCCGACACGTTGATCGGCGTCTTCCTGTCGGTGTCCCTGGCCCTGGGCGCCAGCCTGCTGTTGATCCTGGCAGGCAAGATCAACGTGCACATCCTGGAGAACGTACTGTTCGGCTCGGTACTGACGGTCAATGGCAATGACCTGCTGGTGCTGGCGGTGGTCGGCTCGCTGGTGATGGCCCTGGCCTTGCCGCTGTACAACCGCATCATGCTTGCCAGCTTCAACCCGCAACTGGCAGCGGTGCGCGGGGTGGCGGTCAAGACGCTGGACTACTTGTTCGTGATCCTGGTGACGCTGATCACCGTGGCGGCGGTGAAAGTCATTGGCGCCATTCTGGTGGGCGCGTTGCTGGTGATCCCCGCTGCGGCGGCGCGCCTGCTCAGCCAATCATTGAAAGGCTTTTTCTGGTGTTCAGTGTTGATCGCCACCGCCAGCACCTTGTGCGGGATTCTCGCGCCGATCGTGTTCGACCTGCCCATCCCGTCCGGCGCTGCGATCATCCTGGTGGCCGGCATCGCCTTCGCCCTGAGCGCCATCGCCCGCGGTGTCGTCCCCAGCCTCAAAGGGAATCTTGGATAAATGGTTTTTTCATTGCGACAACTGACCCTGGCCGTGGCGTTGTGCGGCGTGGCCGTTACTTCGTCATTCGCCAGCGAAAAGGTCCGTCTGCTGGCATCGCTGCCGGTCACCTACGGATTGGGCGAGGCCTTGCTCAAGGGCACCGAGGTCAGCCTGGAGCGGGCCGCGTCCGCCAATCTGCCTGGCACCCGGCAGAGCGCCTACTTCAGCGGCCGTGGCGCGCCGGCGTTGAGCAAACTGGCCAGCGATGCTGACGGGGTGATCGGGCTGCGCTCGCTATGGCCGGACGATCCGCTGTACCCCATGGCGCGACGCAGCAATATCCGCATCGTCGAAGTCGATGCCGCGCGCCCGGTGGACGGTGCCCTGCCCGGTATCGCCGTGCAGCCGGGCATGGCCGACGGCCTGGCGAGCCAGCCGTGGATGGCCAGCCATAACCTGGGGCGCATGGCCGACGTGATCGCCGCCGATCTGGTGCGCCTGGCCCCGACGGACAAACCGAAGATCGACGCCAACCTGGCGACCCTCAAGCAGCGCCTGCTCAAACTCAGCGCCGACAGCGAAAAACGCCTCGCCAGTGCCGATAACCTGAGCGTGGTCAGCCTGAGCGAGCATTTCGGCTACCTGATCAGCGGGCTCAACCTGGACGCAATCAGCACCGATACCCGGCCCGACGCCGAATGGACAGCCGAAACCCTCAAGCAGTTGAGCGCGACGTTGAAAGACAATGACGTGGCGCTGGTGCTGCATCATCGCCAGCCTTCGGATGCGCTGAAGGCAGCTATCACCGAAGGAGGTAGCCGGCTGCTGGTGTTGAGCACCGATGGCGCCGATCCGGTGGCGGAACTGGAAAGCAATGTAGGACTGGTGGTCACCGCACTGACGGCGGACTGACGGCCATCCCTTGTGGGAGCGAGCTTGCTCGCGAAGAGGCCGGCACATCCAACATTGATATCGGCTGACACACCGCCATCGCGAGCAAGCTCGCTCCCACAGGTTTGATCGTGGATGTTCGAAGATTCTGTGTTCACCACACATCCACTGTGGGAGCGAGCTTGCTCGCGATGAGGCCGGCACATCCAACATTGATATCGGCTGACACACCGCCATCGCGAGCAAGCTCGCTCCCACAGGGTTCAACTCAGCTCGGGGCTTGCCCCGGCACCCGCACAAACCCTTCCATCAACACCCGAGCGCTGCGGCTCATGATGGCTTTTTTCACGACCCATTCGCCGTTGACCTGGCTGGCCTCGGCGCCGACGCGCAGGGTGCCGGAGGGGTGGCCGAAACGCACGGCGTTGCGTTCGATACCGCCGGCTGCCAGGTTTACCAGCGTGCCGGAGATCGCTGCGGCCGTGCCGATGGCGACCGCTGCGGTGCCCATCATGGCGTGGTGCAGCTTGCCCATGGACAGCGCCCGTACCAACAGGTCAACGTCCCCGGCCGCCACGGCTTTTCCGCTGGATGAAACGTAGTCCGCCGGCGGCGCGACGAACGCCACTTTCGGTGTGTGCTGGCGCTGGGCGGCTTCGTCCAGGTGCTTGATCAAGCCCATGCGCAGAGCGCCGTGAGCGCGAATGGTTTCGAACATGGCCAATGCCTTGGGATCGCCGTTGATGGCGCCCTGCAATTCGGTGCCGGTGTAACCGACGTCCCGGGCATTGATGAAAATCGTCGGGATCCCGGCGTTGATCAGCGTCGCCTTGAAGGTGCCAACACCGGGCACTTCCAAGTCGTCCACCAGATTGCCGGTGGGAAACATCGAACCACCACCGCCCTCTTCCTCGGCGGCCGGGTCCATGAATTCCAATTGCACTTCGGCCGCCGGAAAAGTCACGCCGTCGAGTTCGAAGTCACCGGTTTCCTGCACCGCGCCGTCGGTGATCGGCACATGGGCGATGATGGTCTTGCCGATGTTGGCCTGCCAGATCCGCACCACGGCCACGCCGTTCTGTGGGATGCGACCGGCGTCCACCAAACCACTGCTGATAGCGAATGAACCGACCGCCGCCGACAGGTTGCCGCAGTTGCCACTCCAGTCCACGAACGGCTTGTCGATGGACACCTGGCCGAACAGGTAATCGACATCGTGATCGGCCCGGGTGCTCTTGGACAGGATCACAGTCTTGCTGGTGCTGGACGTCGCACCACCCATGCCATCGATCTGTTTCTCGTACGGATCGGGGCTGCCGATCACCCGCAGCAACAGGGCATCCCGGGCCGGGCCAGGGACACGAGCCGCTTCGGGCAGGTCTTGCAGGCTGAAGAACACGCCTTTGCTGGTGCCGCCACGCATATAGGTAGCGGGAATTCTGATTTGCGGTGCGTGAGCCATGATGCTCCTCAAGCGGACACGCCGGGTGTCCGCAGCTTTGATTTAGACGGCAACCGCCGATTCAAGGAAGTCCTGGGCAAAGCGTTGCAGCACGCCCCCGGCTTCATAGATCGACACTTCTTCAGCGGTATCGAGGCGGCAGGTCACTGGCACTTCGACGCGCTCGCCGCTCTTGCGAGTGATGACCAGGGTCAGCGTCGCACGCGGGGTGCGCTCGCCGATCACGTCATAGGTTTCACTACCGTCGATGCCCAGGGTCTTGCGATCGGTGCCGGGCTTGAACTCCAGCGGCAACACACCCATGCCCACCAGATTGGTGCGGTGGATACGCTCGAAACCTTCGGCGGCGATCGCCTCGACACCGGCCAGGCGCACGCCCTTGGCCGCCCAATCCCGGGACGAACCCTGGCCGTAGTCGGCGCCGGCAATGATGATCAGCGGCTGCTTGCGCTCCATGTAGGTCTCGATGGCTTCCCACATGCGCATGACCTTGCCTTCCGGCTCGACCCGGGCCAGGGAGCCCTGCTTGACCTTGCCGTTTTCCTGGACCATTTCGTTGAACAGTTTCGGGTTGGCGAAGGTGGCGCGTTGCGCGGTCAGGTGGTCGCCGCGGTGGGTCGCGTAGGAGTTGAAGTCCTCTTCCGGCAGGCCCATTTTCGCCAGGTATTCGCCGGCGGCGCTGTCCAGCATGATGGCGTTGGACGGCGACAGGTGATCGGTGGTGATGTTGTCCGGCAGCACCGCCAGCGGGCGCATGCCCTTGAGCGGTCGCGCACCGGCCAGCGCGCCTTCCCAATACGGCGGACGACGGATGTAGGTGCTTTGTGGGCGCCAGTCGTACAGCGGCGTCACTTTCGGCCCGGTGTCTTCCTGGATGGCGAACATCGGGATGTACACCTGGCGGAACTGTTCCGGTTTCACCGAGGCCTTGACCACCGCGTCGATTTCTTCGTCGCTCGGCCAGATGTCCTTGAGGCGGATTTCCCGACCGTCCACCACACCCAGTACATCCTTCTCGATGTCGAAGCGGATGGTCCCGGCGATGGCATAAGCGACCACCAGCGGTGGCGAGGCGAGGAACGCCTGCTTGGCGTACGGGTGAATGCGCCCGTCGAAGTTGCGGTTGCCCGACAACACGGCGGTGGCGTACAGGTCGCGGTCGATGATTTCCTGTTGGATCACCGGGTCCAGCGCACCGGACATGCCGTTGCAGGTGGTGCAGGCGAACCCCACCACGCCGAAGCCCAGCGTCTCGAGTTCGGACGTCAGGCCCGCCTCATCCAGGTACAGCGCCACGGTTTTCGAACCCGGCGCCAGGGACGACTTGACCCACGGCTTGCGGACCAGGCCCAGGCGGTTGGCGTTGCGCGCCAGCAGGCCGGCGGCGATCACGTTGCGCGGGTTGCTGGTATTGGTGCAGCTGGTAATGGCGGCGATGATCACCGCACCGTCGGGCATTTGCCCCGGCACATCGTCCCATTGCCCGGAAATGCCTTTGGCAGCCAGATCCGACACCGCGACACGGGCGTGCGGGTTGCTGGGACCGGCCATGTTGCGCACCACCGACGACAGGTCGAAGCTCAGGCCCCGCTCGTATTGCGCGCCCTTGAGCTTGTCGGCCCACAGGCCTGCCTGCTTGGCGTAGGTCTCGACCAGTCGCACCTGGTCGTCTTCACGGCCAGTGAGCTTCAGGTAATCGATGGTTTGCTGGTCGATGTAGAACATCGCCGCCGTGGCGCCGTATTCCGGGGCCATGTTGGAAATGGTCGCGCGGTCGCCCAAGGTCAGGGCACTGGCGCCTTCGCCGAAAAACTCCAGCCAGGCACCGACGACTTTTTGCTTGCGCAGGAATTCGGTCAGCGCCAGCACCATGTCGGTGGCGGTGATGCCCGGTTGCAGCTTGCCGGTCAGCTCGACGCCGATGATCTCCGGCAGGCGCATCCACGAGGCGCGGCCGAGCATGACGCTTTCGGCCTCCAGGCCACCGACGCCGATGGCGATCACGCCCAGGGCATCGACGTGGGGCGTGTGGCTGTCGGTGCCCACGCAAGTGTCGGGGAACGCCACGCCGTCACGCTGCTGGATCACCGGGGACATCTTTTCCAGGTTGATCTGGTGCATGATCCCGTTGCCCGGCGGAATCACATCGACGTTCTTGAAGGCCTTCTTGGTCCAATTGATGAAGTGGAAGCGGTCTTCGTTGCGCCGGTCTTCGATGACGCGGTTCTTGGCGAAGGCTTGCGGGTCGGAACCACCGCTTTCCACCGCCAGGGAGTGGTCGACGATCAGTTGGGTCGGCACCACCGGGTTGACCTGCGCCGGATCACCGCCCTGCAAGGCGATGGCGTCGCGCAGGCCAGCCAGGTCCACCAGCGCGGTCTGGCCGAGGATGTCATGGCACACCACGCGCGCCGGGAACCACGGGAAATCCAGGTCGCGCTTGCGCTCGATCAGTTGCAGCAACGACTCGCCCAGCGTGGCCGGGTCGCAGCGCCGTACCAGGTTCTCCGCCAGCACGCGGGAGGTGTACGGCAGGCCGTCGTAGGCGCCGGGACGAATGGCATCCACGGCCTCGCGAACGTCGAAATAATCCAGCGAAGTGCCGGGCAGCGGTTTGCGAAATTCTGTGTTCATCGTCAGGACTCGGGTCACGGTGGTTTCAGAAGGGTTGGCGCCGGACTTGAAGCGCCCCCGGCCACTGTGGGAGCGAGCTTGCTCGCGATAGCGGTGTATCAGTCGACATTAATGTTGAATGTCAGTGCGCAATCGCGAGCAAGCTCGCTCCCACAGGGTTTCGGGGGTATCCAGTTCCTGCGGCTAGAACCCTCCAGCTCAGCGTTGTTCGATTGGCACGAACTTGCGCTGTTCGACGCCGGTGTATTCGGCGCTCGGTCGGATGATGCGGTTGTTGGCGCGTTGTTCGAACACGTGGGCGGCCCAGCCGGTCAGGCGCGAGCAGACGAAAATCGGCGTGAACAGCTTGGTCGGGATGCCCATGAAGTGGTACGCCGAGGCATGGTAGAAATCGGCGTTGGGGAACAGTTTCTTCTGTTCCCACATGGTCTTGTCGATAGCTTCGGAGACCGGGAACAGCACCGTGTCGCCCACTTCATCGGCGAGTTTTTTCGACCAGCCCTTGATCACCTCGTTGCGCGGGTCGTTGTCCTTATAGATCGCGTGACCGAAGCCCATGATCTTGTCCTTGCGCGCCAGCATGCCGAGGGTGCCCTCGATGGCCTCCTGCGGCGAGCTGAAGCGCTCGATCATTGCCATCGCCGCTTCGTTGGCACCGCCATGCAGCGGGCCGCGCAACGAGCCGATGGCGGCAGTGATGCAGGAAAACAGGTCCGACAACGTGGAGGCGCAAACCCGGGCGGTGAAGGTCGAGGCGTTGAATTCGTGCTCGGCGTAGAGGATCAGCGAAACATTCATCACCTTGACGTGCAGCTCGCTCGGTTTCTTGCCGTGCAGCAAGTGCAGGAAATGGCCGCCGATGGACACTTCGTCGGTCACGCATTCGATGCGCTGGCCTTCGTGGCTGAAGCGATACCAGTAGCACATGATCGCTGGGAACGCGGCCAGCAGGCGGTCGGTCTTGTCGTGCTGCTGGGAAAAGTCTTCCTCGGGTTCCAGGTTGCCCAGGAACGAGCAGCCGGTACGCATGACGTCCATCGGGTGGGCGTCGGCGGGAATGCGCTCCAAAACCTCTTTCAGGGCTTGGGGCAAGTCCCGCAACTGGCGCAGTTTACCGGTGTAGGCGTCCAGCTGTGCCTGGGTCGGCAGCTCGCCGTACAGCAGCAGGTAGGCCACTTCTTCAAATTGCGCATCTGCCGCCAGGTCGCGAACGTCGTAGCCGCGATAGGTCAGGCCGGCGCCCGACTGGCCTACGGTGGACAATGCGGTTTGCCCGGCCACCTGGCCACGGAGCCCGGCGCCACTGAGTACTTTTGCTTCGGCCATTTGCTGTCTCCATTTTTTAGATTTGTAGAGATTGGAAAAAGATCGCAGCCTCGTTGCACTCGACAGCTCCTACACAGCTCCTACGCGGCCCCACCCTGTAGGAGCTGTCGAGCGAAGCGAGGCTGCGATCTTTTCATTTCTTCGCCGCGAACAACGCATCGAGCTTCTGCTCGAAGGTGTGGTAGTCGATGCGATCGTAAAGCTCCATGCGGGTCTGCATGGTGTCGATGACATTCTGTTGCGTGCCGTCGCGGCGGATCGCGGTGTAGACGTTCTCGGCCGCTTTGTTCATGGCCCGGAAGGCCGACAACGGGTACAGCACCAGGGACACGTCGGCACCGGCCAGCTGTTCGGTGGTGTACAGCGGGGTCGCGCCGAATTCGGTGATGTTGGCCAGGATTGGCGCTTTCACGCGGCTGGCGAACAGCTTGTACATCTCAAGCTCGGTGATGGCCTCCGGGAAAATCATGTCGGCACCCGCCTCGATGCAGGCCGCGGCGCGGTCCAGGGCTGATTCCAAGCCTTCCACCGCCAGGGCATCGGTACGGGCCATGATCACGAAGCTGTCATCGGTGCGGGCATCGACGGCGGCCTTGATGCGGTCGACCATCTCTTGCTGCGAGACGATTTCCTTGTTCGGGCGATGGCCGCAACGCTTGGCGCCGACCTGGTCCTCGATATGAATGGCCGCCGCGCCGAACTTGATCATCGACTTGACCGTGCGCGCCACGTTGAACGCCGAGGAACCGAAACCGGTGTCCACGTCCACCAGCAGCGGCAGGTCGCACACGTCAGTGATACGGCGCACATCGGTCAGCACGTCATCCAGGCCGGTGATGCCCAGGTCCGGCACGCCGAGGGAGCCGGCCGCCACGCCGCCACCCGACAGGTAGATCGCCTTGAAACCGGCGCGTTTGGCCAGCAGCGCGTGGTTGGCGTTGATCGTGCCCACCACTTGCAACGGATGCTCGGTGGCGACCGCATCGCGGAAACGCTGGCCTGGCGTGCTCTTGCTGGAACTCATGACTCACCTCGTTCAGTGGCGGCGCTGTCCTGGAAATGACGCGCAATGTTGCGTTTGGACGCACCGATGTGCCGGCGCATCAATAATTCAGCCAGTTCGCCGTCACGGTCGGCGATGGCGTCTAGAATCCGGTGGTGCTCGGCAAAGGCCTGGCGCGGACGGTTGGGCGTGGTGGAAAACTGGATGCGGTACATGCGCACCAGTTGGTACAGCTCGCCGCAGAGCATCTGCGTCAGGGTGCGGTTGCCGCTGCCCTGGATGATCCGGTAATGGAAGTCGAAATCGCCTTCCTGCTGGTAATAACCGACACCGGCCTGGAACGCCGCATCGCGCTCGTGGGTTTCCAGCACCCGGCGCAGCTCGTCGATTTCTTCCAGGGTCATGCGTTCGGCCGCCAGGCGGCAGGCCATGCCTTCGAGGGATTCACGGATTTCGTAGAGTTCCAGCAGCTCGGCATGGCTCAGCGACACCACCCGGGCACCGACGTGAGGCACCCGCACCAGCAGGCGCTGGCCTTCCAGGCGATGAATCGCCTCGCGCAGCGGCCCGCGGCTGATGCCGTAGGTGCGCGCCAGCTCGGGCTCGGAGATCTTGCTGCCGGGGGCGATCTCGCCTTTGACGATGGCGGCCTGGATACGTCGGAAGACGTTCTCGGAAAGCGTCTCCGAATCGTCTTGGGCCATCACCGGGGTTTCGAGCTGATCGAGCATATTGTCGACACCTTGCAAATCAATACGGCAAAAACTAACCAATAGCGGCGTTAACGTCAAAGCAAAAATCAACATTGTCGACAATCGTCTAATAAGCTCACCCGCCATAACCGCTCGTTTGAATGCGTCGTAGCGTCCGGCCAGCGGTGGCGTCAGAAAACCACCGTGCTAGAATGCCGCGCGATTTGCCGCTCTCCTTTTATAGGGAAGGCTGCCCAGGGAGCTTGTGCAGTAATGCCAGGGCCTGAACCGATAAACGGAACGCTGCGCACCAGGATCTATGACACTCAAGCCCTTCACCGCTGCTCTTTATTTCGTGTGCCTGCCGGGGCTTGCCGTGGCGGGTGAAAAAACCGTGTACGGCCTCAACGAATATGCCGCCCTGCAGGGCATCGACCTGGAGGTCGCCGCCAAGCTCGACACCGGCGCCAAGACCGCGTCCCTCAGCGCCCGGGACATCAAGCGCTTCAAGCGCAATGGCGAGTCCTGGGTGCGCTTTTACCTGGCCATTGACGCGGCCCACTCGCACCCCATCGAACGTCCGCTGGCCCGGGTCAGCAAGATCAAGCGCCGCGCCGGTGACTACGACCCGGAAGAAGGCAAGAAATACACGGCCCGGCCGGTCATCGAACTGGACATCTGCATGGGCTCGGCCCTGCGCAGCATTGAAGTGAACCTGACCGACCGTAGCGCCTTCCAATACCCGTTGCTGATCGGTTCCGAGGCGCTCAAGCGCTTCGACGCGCTGGTCGACCCCAGTCTTAAATACGCTGCCGGCAAACCCGCCTGCGCCAATGCCGCTCAAACCGCAGAGTAATTCCAATGCGCTCCCTTACCCTCCATCTGAAAATGCTGATCGCCATCCTGGTGGTGCTGGGCCTGTCGGTGACGGCCTATCAGATTTTCGTGCTCGGCATTCCGGTCACCGAAGACGCCACCGACGACTTGTGGAACATCGACGCCAAGGTCGAGTTCGTGCCCAATGCCAAGGACCCGGTGAAGATCCAGATGTTCGTGCCACCGCTGAGCCGCGACTACGTGAGCCTCAACGAGAGTTTCATTTCCAATAATTACGGCGTAGCGGTGAACCGGGTCGACGGTAACCGCAAGGTGACGTGGTCGGCCCGGCGCGCCAAAGGTAACCAGACCCTGTATTACCGCCTGGTGCTGACCAAGCGCTACAGCGCCGAGAAAACCAAGGTCAAGGGCCCGACCTTCCGCGACAGCATCGCCGTCGAAGGCCCGGAGAAACTGGCCGCCGAGGCTCTGCTCGCGCCGATCCGCCAGCATTCGGCCGACGTCGAGACGTTCATCAGCGAAGCGATCAAGCGGGTCAACAACCTCAACGACGACAACGTCAAGCTGTTGCTGGCCGGCGACCCTTCCTCGGCCAACAAGGCGCGCATCGTCGAACTGGTGCTGTCCATCGCCCACGTGCCGGTGGAAAAGGTCCACACCATCCGCCTGGTGGCCGAGCAGCCGCAGACACCTGAGCTGTGGCTGCGCAGCTTCAACGGCACCGACTGGCTGTATTTCAACCCGGACACCGGCGAACAGGGCCTGCCCACCGACCGTCTGCTGTGGTGGACCGGCGATGAAAACCTGATTACCGTCGATGGCGGCAAGAAAGCCACCGTCACCTTCAGCATGAACAACAGCGAAATGAACGCCATTCGCCTGGCCAAGCTGACGGACGAGAACACCGACGCCAACTTCCTCGAATACTCGCTCTACGGCCTGCCGCTGCAAACTCAGCAAACCTTCATGATCATGGTCATGATCCCGATCGGCGTGCTGGTCATCCTGATCCTGCGCAACCTGATCGGCCTGCAGACCCTGGGGACTTTCACCCCGGTACTGATCGCCCTGGCCTTTCGCGAGACCCAACTGGGTTTTGGCATCATCCTGTTCTCGGTGATCACCACGCTGGGCCTGTCGTTGCGTTCGTACCTGGAGCACCTCAAGCTGCAAATGCTGCCGAGACTCTCGGTGGTGCTGACATTCGTGGTGGTGCTGATCGCCGCCATCAGCCTGTTCAGCCATAAGCTGGGCCTGGAGCGCGGCTTGTCGGTGGCGTTGTTCCCGATGGTGATCCTGACCATGACCATCGAACGCCTGTCCATCACCTGGGAAGAGCGCGGCGCCGGCCACGCTATGAAAGTCGCCATCGGCACCTTGTTCGCCGCGTCCCTGGCACACCTGATCATGAGCGTGCCGGAACTGGTGTACTTCGTATTCACCTTCCCGGCGATCCTGCTGATCCTGGTGGGCTTCATGCTGGCCATGGGTCGTTATCGCGGCTACCGCCTGACCGAACTGGTACGGTTCAAGGCCTTCCTCAAGGCAGACTCCTGATGTTCGGCTTCTGGAAGACCTGGAAGGCCCTGGAAGCCCGGGGCATCATGGGCATCAACCGGCGTAACGCCGACTACGTGCTCAAGTACAACAAGCGCAGCCTGTACCCCATCGTCGATGACAAGATCATCACCAAGGAACGGGCCATCGCCGCCGGCATTCATGTGCCGGAGCTGTACGGGGTGATCTCCACCGAAAAGGAAATCGACAAGCTCGACGAGATCATCGGCGGGCGCACCGACTTCGTGATCAAGCCGGCCCAGGGCGCTGGCGGCGACGGCATCATCGTCATCGCCGACCGCTTCGAAGGCCGCTATCGCACGGTGTCCGGCAAGATCATCAGCCATGAGGAAATCGAGCACCATGTCTCCAGCATCCTCACCGGCCTGTACTCCTTGGGTGGGCACCGTGACCGGGCACTGATCGAATACCGCGTGACGCCGGACCAGATCTTCAAGAGCATCAGCTATGAAGGCGTGCCGGACATCCGCATCATCGTGCTGATGGGCTATCCGGTGATGGCCATGCTGCGCTTGCCAACCCGCCAGTCCGGCGGCAAGGCCAACCTGCACCAGGGCGCCATCGGCGTGGGTGTCGACCTCGCCACCGGCCTGACCCTGCGCGGCACCTGGCTGAACAACATCATCACCAAACACCCCGACACCACCAACGCGGTGGACGGCGTGCAACTGCCCTACTGGGACGGTTTCATGAAACTGGCCGCCGGTTGCTATGAGCTGTGCGGGCTGGGCTACATCGGCGTCGACATGGTGCTGGACCAGGAAAAAGGCCCGTTGATCCTGGAATTGAACGCCCGGCCAGGCCTGAACATCCAGATCGCCAACGACTGCGGCCTGACCTTGCGCACCCACGCGGTGGAAGCCCACCTGGAAGAACTCAAGGCCCGCGGCGTTACCGAAACCGTGGAAGAGCGCGTGGCGTTTGCCCAGGCGTTGTTTGGGCATATTCCGCCGGTTGAAGGCTGACGGCTGACGGCTGACGGCTGAAAATTGAACCTTGCTCCCGCCGGGTTCTGTAGGAGCTGGCGAAGCCTGCGATCTTTTGATCTTGATCTTGATCTTGATCTTTCGCTTGCGACTCAATTGTCTGGGACAAGATCGCAGCCTCGCTTCGCTCGTCAGCTCCTACACAGCTCCTACGGGCGCAATCCTGCGGGAGCAAGCTCCCTTGCCACAGATATCGTCGATCCTTCCAGACATGCCCATCTCCGACATCCCTCTAGGAGCAAATCCTACAGAGGGATTACAATCGCTCCCCCGCCTGAACGGCTGACCTGCCCCGCCCATGCCAACCTGCTCCGTACACCCGCTGCCCTACCGCGCCAACCCTGCCGAGTATTTCGCGGCGATCCGTCATGCCCCCGGCAGCGTGCTGCTCGACAGCGGCCGGCCGAGTGCCGAGCGCGGGCGTTACGATCTGCTCAGCGCCTGGCCGCTGGAGCAACTGGCGGTGTTGCCGGACGAGAGCGGTAGCGACTTCTTGCAACGCCTGCGCATTCAACTGACACAACTGGGCGACGCGGTACTACCGACCACGGTGCAATTGCCCTTTGCCGGCGGCCTGATCGGCTATTTGAGCTATGACTTCGGCCGTCACCTCGAAACCTTGCCGTCCCACGCCAAGGACGACCTGCAACTGCCCGACGCGCGTTTTGGCGTGTACGACTGGGCGCTGGTCAGCGATCACCAGGCCGGCACCAGTCAATTGGTCTTCCACCCCCATTGTGGCGAAGGCGAACGCCAGCGTCTGATCGCGCTGTTCAGCCAGCCGACTGCGGCATCCGTTGGCGTCTTCAGCCTCGAAGGAGCGATGACCCCCGACCTCAGCGCCGAAGCCTATCGACAGGCCTTCGAGCGTATCCAGGCGTATATCCAGGCGGGTGACTGCTACCAGGTCAACTTTGCCCAGCGCTTTCGCGCGCCCTGCCAGGGCGATGCCTGGGCCGCTTACCAAGCTCTGAGGGCGGCGTGCCCAACACCGTTTTCCGGCTTCCAGAGCCTGCCCGATGGCGGCGCGGTGCTGAGCCTGTCCCCCGAGCGCTTCGTCAAGGTCAGCGAAGGCCAGGTGGAAACCCGGCCGATCAAGGGCACCCGGCCCCGCGGCACAACACCCAGCGAAGACGCGGCCCACGCCGCCGAGCTGCTGGCCAGCCCCAAGGACCGGGCGGAAAACCTGATGATCGTCGACCTGCTGCGCAACGACCTGGGCCGCACCTGCCGCATCGGCTCGGTGCGGGTGCCGGAGTTGTTCAGCCTGGAAAGCTACCCGAACGTGCATCACCTGGTCAGCAGCGTGACCGGCGAGTTGGCTGTGGATAAAGATGCTCTCGACCTGATCGCTGGTAGCTTTCCCGGCGGCTCGATCACCGGGGCGCCGAAAATCCGCGCCATGCAAATCATCGACGAACTCGAACCGACTCGACGCGGCCTGTATTGCGGCTCGTTGCTGTACCTGGACGTGCGCGGGGAAATGGACAGCTCCATCGCCATCCGCAGTTTGCTGGTCAAGGATGGGCAGGTGTGCTGCTGGGGCGGCGGCGGGATTGTCGCGGACTCGGACTGGGAGGCCGAGTATCAGGAGTCGATTACCAAGGTGAAGGTGCTGCTGGAAACCTTGCAGAACCTCTGAACAGCCCCCTGGCCTGACCCAAGACCTTGTGGGAGCGAGCTTGCTCGCGATTGCGTTGGGCCAGCAGCCTTTGTGCTAACTGATACACCGCTATCGCGAGCAAGCTCGCTCCCACAGGGGTTGGGGTTACAAGCTCAGGCTGCGGTTCGAAGCCTTGAGGAATTCCTGCTTCAACTCGGCAAAGCTATGCACCGCCGGGAATTGCGGGAATTCACGGATCACGTTTTCAGGCGCATGGAACAGAATCCCGGCATCGGCTTCGCCCAGCATCGTGGTGTCGTTGTAGGAATCTCCCGCGGCAATCACCCGGTAGTACAGGCTCTTGAAGGACAGGACCGACTGGCGCTTGGGATCTTTCTGACGCAACTGGTAGCCGGTCACCCGCCCGCTGTCATCAGTAATCAGCCGATGACAGAGCAATGTCGGGAAGCCCAACTGGCGCATCAATGGCTGGGAAAACTCGTAGAACGTGTCGGAAAGAATCACCACCTGGAAGCGCTCGCGCAGCCAGTCGACGAACTCGATGGCGCCGTCCAGCGGCTTGAGGGTGGCGATGACTTCCTGGATATCGGAAAGCTTGAGGCCGTGTTCATCGAGGATGCGCAACCGTTGCTTCATCAGCACGTCGTAGTCGGGAATGTCCCGAGTGGTTGCCCTGAGGGAGTCAATCCCGGTTTTTTCAGCGAAGGCGATCCAGATCTCCGGGACCAGTACACCTTCCAGGTCGAGACAGGCAATTTCCACAAGACACTCCCATTTTTTCTGATGTTTATTGGTTGAGCGAACAAAAGGCTTGCCGACTCTAGCCATTCGTCGAAGCCTGCGCAACGCACAGGAACGCGCCAGCCCCGACAGCTTTTGTTACCATCAGCCCTATATAGAGCGCCCAGCGCCACCGACCTGTAGGAAACCGCCCTGATGAGCCCATCGTTTGACGTCGTGGAACTCGCCACGACCTATGCCAACAAGTCCCCGCAGGACATCCTCAAACTGGCCTTCGCCGAATTCGGCGACGAGCTGTGGATATCCTTCAGCGGCGCCGAAGACGTAGTGCTGGTGGACATGGCCTGGAAACTGAACAAGAACGTCAAGGTGTTCAGCCTCGACACCGGCCGCCTGCACCCGGAAACCTATCGTTTCATCGACCAGGTGCGCGAGCACTACAAGATCGACATCGAGCTGGTTTCGCCGGACTACACGAAACTTGAACCCTTCGTGAAGGAAAAAGGCCTGTTCAGCTTCTACAAGGACGGTCACGGCGAGTGCTGCGGCATCCGCAAGATCGAACCATTGCGGCGCAAACTGACCGATGTCCGCGCCTGGGCCACCGGCCAGCGCCGCGACCAGAGCCCCGGCACCCGCAGCCAGGTGGCGGTGTTGGAAATCGACACGGCGTTTTCCACCCCGGAGCGCACCCTGTACAAGTTCAACCCCCTGTCGCAGATGACCAGCGAAGAAGTCTGGGGTTACATCCGCATGCTGGAACTGCCTTACAACAGCCTGCATGAACGCGGCTTCATCAGCATCGGCTGCGAGCCCTGCACCCGCCCGGTGCTGCCAAACCAGCACGAGCGCGAAGGCCGTTGGTGGTGGGAAGAAGCCACGCAGAAAGAATGCGGGCTGCACGCCGGGAACATCATCGCCAAATCCAAGACCGTCTAAGCGTCCGCCGCACCCTGTACACAAAAATGTCACTGCAAGTGGCATTTTTGTGTGCACTTATTACGTTACTGCCCCCAAAGGTTACACACACCTTCCCGCCTCGCCTGCCCTCCTTACTCCATTGGCGTTCGCAAAAAAATAAATACCTGTTTAAACGGTCAGTTTTAAATCACGGTATTTCAGTTACTTATTCAAAGATCATAACGAAACGAAATTAGCGCTTCTTCGGATAGATCCGTAAGTGGCATAGATCTGGCTTGAGTCGACACGTGTTTTGTATACAACTTATATAAAACATACACACACTTTAGATCCGCAAGCCTGAAGCGCCCTATCCCGTACAGGCTGCAGATGCCCCGTAATCAATGATGCTCGCCCGCCGCGACGAAGATTTGTCGAGCCCTGCGCTCATGCACAGTCATCGCTGCGCCGAGAATCAGGAGCCTGCCGGAATGCGTACAAGTCTCTCCAATAACATCGCGCTGGATCTGCCCTCCACCACCACGGCCCTCGACGACAACACTGCCGCGTCCCTGGCCCTCAGCCCGAGGCTGCACAACAAGGACCTGGCGCCGACCAAGGCCGAAGGTCGACGCTGGGGTCGCTACAGCATCTTTGCCCTGTGGACCAACGACGTGCACAACATCGCCAACTACTCCTTCGCCATCGGCCTCTATGCCCTGGGCCTGGGTGGCTGGCAGATCTTGCTGTCCCTGGGGATAGGCGCGGCGCTGGTGTATGGCTTCATGAACCTGTCCGGCTACATGGGCCAGAAAACCGGGGTGCCGTTCCCGGTGATCAGCCGGATCAGCTTCGGTATCCACGGTGCGCAGATTCCTGCCTTGATCAGGGCGGTCATCGCCATTGCCTGGTTCGGTATCCAGACCTACCTGGCGTCAGTGGTGTTCCGGGTGTTGCTGGTGGCGATCCACCCGGGCTTCGCCGACTACGACCACGATTCGATCCTCGGCCTGTCGAGCCTGGGCTGGGTGTGTTTCGTGGCGATCTGGTTCGTGCAACTGGTGATCCTGGCCTACGGCATGGAAACGGTGCGCCGCTACGAAGGTTTTGCCGGCCCGGTGATCCTGGTAACCGTCGCGGCCCTGGCCGGTTGGATGTACACCCAGGCCGACGCCACCATTGCCTGGTCGATCCGCGAACCGCTGACCGGTGGCGAGATGTGGCGCAATATCTTTGCCGGTGGCGCGCTGTGGCTGTCGATCTACGGCACCTTGATTCTCAACTTCTGCGACTTCGCCCGCTCCTCGCCGTGCCGCCGGACCATCGTCGTCGGCAATTTCTGGGGCCTGCCGGTGAACATCCTGGTGTTTGCCGGGATTACCATCCTGCTCTGCGGCGCGCAGTTCCAGATCAATGGGCAAATCATTGAAAGCCCGACCCAGGTGATTGCCTCGATCCCCAACACCTTCTTCCTCGTGTTGGGCTGCCTGGCGTTCCTGATCGTCACCGTGGCCGTGAACATCATGGCCAACTTCGTCGCCCCGGCCTTCGTGCTCAGCAACCTGGCGCCCAAATACCTGACCTTCCGTCGCGCCGGGTTGATCAGCGCCGCCATTGCCGTGCTGATCCTGCCGTGGAACCTCTACAACAGCCCGTTGGTGATCGTGTATTTCCTGTCCGGCCTCGGCGCCCTGCTCGGGCCGCTGTACGGGGTGATCATGGTCGACTACTGGCTGCTGCGAAAAGGCCGCATCAACGTGCCGCAACTGTATAGCGAGGACCCAAACGGTGCGTATTTCTACAGTAATGGGGTCAACCTGCGGGCGGTGGCGGCATTCATTCCGGCGGCGCTGATCGCGATTATCCTGGCGCTGGTGCCTGGTTTTGACAGCGTGTCACCGTTCTCCTGGCTGATTGGCGCTTCGATTGCAGGGCTGCTGTACCTGATCATCGCCAAGCGCCAGCCGTATTACGAGGACGTCAGCGGCGAATCCATCGCTGTGGATAACGTCAATCATTGATCGCTCGAACGGCCCGCCAGGTTCGGGCCGCTTACTTTTATGTGTTAAGGAGGACAGTTCATGCGAATTCTTGTGGTCAACGTCAACACCACCGAATCCATCACCCAGGCCATCGCCCGCCAGGCCCAGGCCGTGGCCGCGCCGGGCACCGAGATCGTCGGGCTCACGCCGCATTTCGGTGCCGACTCCATCGAGGGCAATTTTGAAAGCTACCTGGCGGCCATCGCGGTGATGGACCGCGTGATGTCCTACGACCAGCCGTTCGACGCGGTGATCCAGGCCGGCTATGGCGAACACGGTCGTGAAGGCTTGCAGGAACTGCTGAACGTGCCGGTGGTGGACATCACCGATGCCGGCGCGAGCACCGCCATGTTCCTCGGCCACGCTTATTCGGTGGTCACCACCCTGGACCGCACCGTGCCGCTGATCGAAGACCGGCTCAAGCTGTCCGGCCTGTTCGACCGCTGCGCCTCGGTACGGGCCAGTGGTTTGGCGGTGTTGGAACTGGAGCAGGATCCGCAACGGGCGGTTGAAGCCATCGTGCAACAGGCCGAACTGGCAGTGAGCCAGGACAAAGCCGAAGTGATCTGCCTGGGCTGCGGCGGCATGGCCGGGCTCGACGAGCAGATCCGCCAGCGCACCGGCGTGCCGGTGGTCGATGGGGTGACGGCGGCGGTGACCATTGCCGAAGCGCTGGTACGGCTGGGGTTGTCGACGTCGAAAGTGCGCACCTACGCGACGCCTCGGCCCAAGACCATCATTGGTTGGCCGGGGCGGTTTGGGCGGTGAGTTCATGGTTTTAGACTGAGGTGCCTCGAATCGCGAGCAAGCTCGCTCCCACAGGGTTGGTTGTGTTCACAAAAATCAATTGTGGGAGCGAGCTTGCTCGCGATTCGGCCCAACGCGGTCCAGAGCCCAGCTCAAACCGCACTAAACCGCCGCGCCAACCCCTGCTCGGCAAACTGCTCGATGATGAAATCCACAAACGCCCGGGTCTTGCCTGGCAACAGCTTGTGTTCGGCGTAGTAGATGGAGATGTTGCCATCGTCGACATACCAGTCCGGCAGCACCCGCTGCAGTGCCCCGCTTTCCAGAAAGGGAACGGCGATCGGCATGCTCACCAGACCGATACCCAGGCCTTGGGTGGCGGCCGCGCAGTCGGCTTCCGAATCGCTCATGGTCATGCGCGTCTTGAGCGTCAGCGGGCTGTGTTCCCGATTGCGACTGGTCAGTTGCCAGGAACGCACGCGCCCGGTTTGTGGGGAACGAATCAGGATGCCTTGATGCTGTGACAGATCTTCCGGCTCTGTCACCGCGGCATGGGTTTGCAGGTAGCCGGTCGAGGCAACCAGCACCCGATGAGCCACCGTCAATTTGCGCGCCACCACCCCCTGGGGCAGCTCGAAACCGCCGCCGACGGCGGCATCGAAGCCCTGGCCGATCAGGTCCACCTGGCGATTATCGAAATGCCAGTCCGGGTTGATCGCCGGATAACGTCGCAGAAATTCCCCCAGCAACGGCACGACATACAATCGACCGAACGCCGTGCCCATGCTCACCTTCAGCGTCCCCGCCGGTTGCCCGCCGGCGCTGGCCAGATTGGCGACGGCGTTCTGGATGGTGTTGAAGCTGCTGCCAACTTCTCCCAAGAACAACTGGCCGGCTTCGGTCAGCCTCAGGCTGCGGGTGCTACGCTGGAACAGGCGTACGCCCATTCGCGCCTCCAGCTTGGCGACGCTTTTACCCACCGCGGCCGGGGTCACGCTCAGACGTCGCGCCGCCTCGGCAAAGCTGCCGACTTCGGCGCTGCGCACGAAGCATTCGATACTGTTGAAGGTCTCCATGAGCCTCACTCTAAACTTTTGGTTTAGACAGACTATAGCAATGACGGTCTACACAGCCCACGGCACCTTCTTGATACTCGCCCCATCACCGCGGCATCTCGCCCCGGCACTTTTGGAGATCATCATGAGTAACCAAGCACTGAGCGGTAAAGTCGCCTTGATCCAGGGCGGTTCTCGCGGCATCGGCGCCGCCATCGTCAAACGCCTGGCAGCAGAAGGCGCCGCCGTGGCCTTCACCTACGTCAGCTCTGGCGCAAAATCTGAAGAACTGCAGAACAGCATCACCGTAGCAGGCGGCAAGGCCCTGGCGATCAAGGCCGACAGCGCCGACGCCGAGGCCATCCGTAACGCCGTCGCGGCCACCGTCGAGGCTTTTGGCCGGTTGGACATCCTGGTCAACAATGCTGGCGTGCTGGCGATAGGGCCGCTGGATGAATTCAAACTCGAAGATTTCGACCAGACCCTGGCCATCAACGTGCGCAGCGTGTTCATCGCCACCCAGGCCGCTGCGCCGCACATGGGCGAAGGGGGTCGGGTCATCAACATCGGCAGCACCAACGCCGACCGCATGCCCTTCGCCGGCGGTGGGCCCTACGCCATGAGCAAGGCCGCACTGGTTGGCCTGACCAAAGGCCTGGCCCGTGACCTCGGCCCGCGCGGCATCACCGTCAACAACGTGCAGCCCGGCCCGGTAGACACCGACATGAACCCGGCCGACAGCGATTTCGCCTCCAGCCTGATGTCGCTGATGGCCGTCGGGCGCTACGGCAACGTCGATGAAATCGCCAGCTTCGTCGCTTACCTGGCAGGGCCGGAGGCCGGTTACATCACCGGTGCCAGCCTGACCATCGACGGTGGTTTCGGCGCCTGATCCAGGCATGAAAAAACGCCGGTCATGGCTTTAACCATGACCGGCGTTTTGCTGTGTAGCGCGACAGTGTCAGGCCCACTCCAACTCCGGCAGACCGCAAAGGCTCGGCTGGAACATTTTCAAGGAGCGAATGATCCCGTCGGCGTGCGCGTACTTTTCATCCGCCATGGCCGAATCCGGAATGGCAATGGCGGTCATGCCGGCGGCTTTCGCCGCCGTCACCCCGAACGGCGAATCCTCGAACACCAGGCAGTCGCGCGGCTCGACACCCAGGCGCCGGGCAGCCGTGAGGAAGATATCCGGCGCTGGTTTCGCCGCCCCGACCTCAGGGTCATCCGCCGTCACGATGAAGTCGAACAGCGCGAACCAGTCCCGGTGCAAAGTGGTTTTCAGTGCGAAGGTCGGGCTCGACGAACTGGTGCCCACCGCAATGGGAACGTTGTGGGCTTTCAAATGCCGCACCAGCTCCTCGGCGCCGGGCATGCCCAGGGCATGAGGAAAGCGCTCGCGCATCAAGGGCTCGCGGATGACCAGGAACTCTTCGGGGGTGATCGGCAATTCCAGCGCCTGGACGACGTAATTGGCCAGGTCCGTGGCCCCGCGCCCGATGATGTTCTGCTTGACGCTCCAATCGAACGTGCGCCCGTAGCGCTCGGCGATGATGGACGTGACCTCGGTGTAGATCCCCTCGGTGTCCAGCAACAGTCCATCCATGTCGAAAATCACAGCTTTGATCGGGCCAAACTCTTTCAGCGGTGCATTCATCGCATCTGATCCGTTATCAACACAACATTCCAGGGATGGCTCAGGTGCGGCCAGGGCAGCGTGTTCGCCTTAAAGGATTCAGCAGGATAACGAAGGGGGCTTGGAGGCGGCAATGGGCAATCTATGAATGGGTTTTTGTGGCGAGGGAGCTTGCTCCCGCTCGGGTGCGCAGCGACCGTTGGATCGTGGGGTCGCTTCGCGACCCAACGGGAGCAAGCTCCCTCGCCACAGAAAGCGGACGGGTGTGGAAGGATGGTTATTGACCCGAGCTGCCGGAGCCGCCCGATCCCGAGCCACTGCTGCCCGAGCTGCCGCCGCTGTCGCGGGTACCGGTTCCTCCGTTGCTCCCACCGCCGGCGTCGGCACCGCCCATCGTGCTGCCTCCACTCATCGAACCGCTGCCGGTACCGGGGCTGGTGCTGCTGCCGTTGGCATCGCCGCCGTTCCCGCCGCTCACAGAGCCCGGGGGCAAGGCGTTACCGTTGGCACCGGAATTGGAGCCGGCCTCCATTTCCGTGGAAGGTGGCATCCCGCCCTTGTCCACGGGGGGCGTGCCGCCCGAAGATTCTGCCAAGGCAGCCAGTGAACTGAGCGAAAGAATCCCGGCGAGTGTCAGCGCTGTCATGTTGGACTTCATCATGGTGAGTCTCCTTTTCAAGATCCTTACCTGATGTGTGGCACGCGTGGCGGGACGATGGTGCCGCTGAATCGACAGACGGGCCTGCGATCAGCTCGGCTTGCCGGAGGCATCGTCACCGGCGATGTCCGGGTCATCCGGGCTCGCTTCGATCTCCTCATCGTCGCTGGGGACCTGCTCGACGCCCGCATCGTCATCGGGTGGACGCTGGTCGCGGCTCAGGGAGTTGGTGGGCGAAGGCAGCGGGTATTCCGGGGTTTCATCCTCCTCGATCAAGGGAACCTGGGCGTCATCCATCAGGGAACCGGGGTCTTCATTACCTGGGTCATTGACGACAGGCGTGCCCGAGGAGTCGTTCTCGTCCTTGTCTTGCGTTTGCGGCGTCATGGTACACCTCGCAATTGTTGATGGATGTATGAGTTCGAAGCGGGGGGATGGCAATCGTTCCGGAGATTTTGATTTGCCGTTCTGGGGGGTATGTTTCAGTGGGAGTGTATATCCATTTCCTCGGTAACGGCCGCGTATGGTTCCGCTCTTACAGCGGCTCACTTTTGAGAAGCCCGGGAGCCGGCCCAGTCAAAAGTAAGCAAAACGCTCATGCCCCACCGCGAGGCGGCCTGACAGCCGATCTGGTTCTTGATGGAGACCGCGTTTCTCCTGTGGGAGCGAGCTTGCTCGCGATAGCGGTAGTGCAGTTGCATAGCGGCTGGACTTGCCTGCTGGACTTGCCTTGGGTACTTAGCCCGCCAACCCAAAAAAGCCCAAAAAAAACGGCGCTTCCCATTGCTGAAAGAAGCGCCGTTTTTTCCAAGCGAACAGCATCACGGCACAAGGCCGGGTCTATTCATCCAAGCATCCGCTTAACGATGCTTTCTCTTGTGCTTGTACTTCTTGCCACTGGAGTGACGGTCGTTGTCATTGGACAGGTTGCTGCCCAACGCGCCGCCCGCCGCGCCGCCGATGCCTGCGCCGATGGTGGAACCGGTGGAGCCGCCCAGACGGTTACCGACAACCGAACCACCGGCCGACCCCAAGCCACCGCCAATGGCCGCTTCGGTGCGGCTGCCCTTGCGAGCGCCTACGGCACTGCCGGCTGCGCCGCCAACGCCCGCGCCAATCGCGGCGCCGGTGCTGCCGCCCATCTGCTGGCCGACCACGTTGCCCAATACACCGCCCAGACCACCGCCGACCGCGGCGGTACCATCGCCGGCAGCCATCGCGCCCTGGGCAACCACCAACCCCAGTACCAAGGTGGACAAAGTCAAACGCATGATAGAAACCTCAAAAATGCCGCATCGGGGAGAAATGGCCGGTGCGCGCGGGCGCGAGTTTACGCCAGACAGCGTCAGCCATGATGGTTGGACAACGAAACGGGGGTTTATTTTATGACAGGCAAAAAAAAGCCCGCTGGGGAAACGGGCAGGTACTGCTTTCTAACGGATGAGCTGAGACTACGTACCTGCTTGTGAAAGAAACGTGAAAGAAAATGCCAGTTGAGAAAAGATGAAAAATATTTACGCAAAAGCCGAAATCGCCCTGTAGGAGCTGCCGAAGGCTGCGATCTTTTGATCTTTCGCTTGAGACTCAATTTGTCTGGGGAAAGATCGCAGCCTCGTTGCACTCGACAGCTCCTACACAGCTCCTACGCAGCCCGGCGGGAGCAAGCTCCCCTACCACGATCCGCCGTCACTTTCTGACCGGGACCCTGGGCAAGAACTTGGCCTTCTCCCCTCGCTGTACTTTGGCCACCTTCGTCCTGATGGACTTGATCGGCTCGTCACCGAAGTCCGCATGATAGGCCGACTGACCACATTGCAACCCTTCATTGATCGGATACGCGGCAGTGTTCTCCTCGCTGTACGGTGCTCCCATTGCCTTTCCCCTTTCATCGAGGCCCATACCGGCAACAACCGGTTGCCTGACAATATCGACCTTCACGACAATGAGACTAGCCGGTCATCAACAGACTGTTGATTCAACAACGCCCTTGGCCGACGAATGGAACTCACTGTTTCAGAAAGGAAACACTCATTCAGCCCCCAGGATCGTCCGGTTTAAAACCCGGGAAACCTGATCGGCCGAATAGGGTTTGGACAAGAATTCAAAGCCCTCATGGCCGCTGTGGGCCAACTCTTCGCTGTAACCAGAAGTCAGCACCACCGGCAAATCCGGGCGCCGCTGGCGCAGTTCCCTGGCCAGGGCAATGCCGCTGATGCCGGGCATCACCACGTCAGAAAATATCGCGTCAAATGCCATCGCATCCGGGCCGACCAGTTCCAGCGCTTCCTCGGCGTTGGTCGCCCAGGCGGTTTCGTAGCCCAGGTCCTGAAGGATCTGGTTGGCAAAACGCCCCACCTCCAGGTTGTCTTCCACGATCAATACCCGACGCTTGCCCTTTTCCGGCAGCAGATGCGTGTGTTCTTCCCGGACAGGCTCATGGTTTTTCTCGGGCGCCACCTCCGGCAGGTACAAGGTGAACACCGTGCCCTCGCCCACCACGGTCGAAACATCGACGTTGCCACCGGACTGCTTGGCAAAGCCAAACACCTGGGACAAGCCCAGCCCCGTGCCCTTGCCCACTGCCTTGGTGGTGAAGAAGGGCTCGAAGATGTGCTCGAGCACTGGCGAGTCAATACCGGTACCAGTGTCCGCCAGGGTAATGGCAGCAAAGGATTGCCCGGCCCCGGCATGACCACGGATCGGCGGCATGCCACCGCCGCAACTGAGCCGAAGCCACAGCGTGCCCTGGCCATTCATGGCATCCCGGGCATTGAGGGCCATGTTGATCAGCGCCGTCTCGAACTGACTCAGATCCGCGCGGATGTAACAGGGCCGATCGCACAGCTCGACGTGGACCTGTATCCGCGCCCCTGTGACGGTTTGCAGCATGTCCCCCAGGCTCTGCACTTGCTTGCCCACATCGATGACTTGCGGCTTCAACGGCTGGCGCCGGGCAAACGCGAGCAACTGGCTGGTCAGCTTGGAGGCGCGCTCCACAGTTTCGGACACCGCCGTCATGTAGCGTTGCCGACGTTCCTCGGACAGGCTGGGCATGCGCAGGAAGTCGACCGAAGAACGAATGATCGTCAGCAGGTTGTTGAAGTCATGGGCCACACCGCCGGTGAGCTGGCCGATGGCTTCGAGCTTTTGCGATTGGCGCAGCGCCGCTTCGGTCTGTTTCAAACGCGTGGTGCGCTCCTCGACCCGTTCTTCCAGCGTCGCGTTCAATTCGGCCAGGGCCGCCAGGCCTTCGCGCACGGCAGCGTCGGCACGGGCGCGCTCGATGTGGGCCCAGGATCGCTCGGTGACCTCCATCAGCAGCGCCAGGTCGTAGGATGACCAGACCCGCGGCGTTTTATCGTGGATCGCCATCAACGCGGTCAATCGCCCGCCCTTGATCAACGGCACGCAGATGGTGGCCGCGATGCCAATGGCCTGGAACGTCGCCGCTTCCTCCGGCGCCAGTTCCTTGAGGTTATCGTTGATCACCAGCGGCTTGCCGGCCCGCAGGTTAGTGACTGCCAGTCGGCCAAAATCAGCCAGTCGATAATGCCCAAGGATATGCGGCGAGCCCACCCTGGCCCAGTCACCACGAATGGTGAAGCCGTCCTCGTCCTCATCCATGTCCGCGTAGGCACAATTGGACAGGTTCAGGTGCGCCGCCAGGATCCGTGTGGTGGCTGCCATGATGCTTTGCGGGTCGGTGGCGTTCGCCACGGCATTGCCGATGGCATCGAGCACCGCCAGCCGCTGGGTCATGAACACCGTGGACGTGGTCTCGGTAACCGTATCCAGCATGCCCACGACCTTGCCGAACTGGTCACGGATGGGGCTGTAGCAGAACGTGAAATAAGCCTGCTCAGGACCGCCGCCGCGCTCGATGACCAGGGGGAAGTTCTCTATATAAGTCGCTTGCCCATCGAAGGCGCCCTGCACGATCGGCCCGATATCGCTCCAGACCTCCTGCCAAACCTCATCGAACGGCCGCCCCAGCGCCTCGGGCTTGCTGCCGAGGATCTGCAGGAACGCATCGTTGTACAGCGTAATCAGGCCCGGCCCCCATACGATGGCCTGGGGAAAATGCGAGGCGAGGCTCAGCGCCACGGTGGTCTTCAATACATCAGGCCAGTGGGCAAGCGGCCCGAGCGGCGTGTCCTCCCAAGGATGGCGGCGAACCCGCTCAGCCATTTCTCCATAGCTCTGGAGCCAATCTGTCATTGCGTTCGATCCTTCTGAGCCGCCAATACCAACGAGGGGGAAAAGCTTGTGACCCCAAGCAGGACTGTATTATCCCGCGCCGGGTGGGAATGCGCGATTGGATTGTGGGATGTGTCGGGGGGCAAATGGGAGATGAAAGGCGAAAATGGGGGGTGTGGCTACAGAAAGGTCCTACATATCGTTGGGAATTGGCCTGCCTATCCATCTATTGCGTCGTTTTTGTGGGGGAGTCTATAGTTTTGCCGTCGCCCAGATGGCGACCGGGTTTGGCGACCCGCAGTGGGCAAAACTATCCAGTGGAGCTTACTTATGAACCGATATATGGGCCTTACCAGCAACACCGACGACCAACCCCTCTACGTCGACACCACCGCCCCGCTACACATCCTGCTCGACTCAGCCGCTTACCGAATCCGTGCCGCTACCCAGTTCCTGGAAAATTTGGCGATGCGCGATGAACAGACGATCGACCCCGCGACCTTGCAAGATCTGGCGCAGCTTTGCTGCATCCCACTGCGTGATGGGTGCGACGTGATGGATGTGATTGCACGACGATTGGATGCGGCACCGGCAAGTTCCACGTTATAAGCCTGCCAGCCGACAACCTGTGGCGAGGGAGCTTGCTCCCGCTTGAACTGCGTTGTAGGAGCTGTCGAGTGCAACGAGGCTGCGATCTTTTCACTGCCAATTGAGTTCGGAGCGAAAGATCAAAGGATCGCAGCCTCGTTGCACTCGACAGCTCCTACACAGCTCCTACAGGGCCCCTGACTCATCAAGGGCTGATGGTCCCACTTTGGTTTGCATACTAGCCTTCCAAATGCCCGCACAAGGACGTGGAGAAACCCATGCCTGACCGCAAACAACTCCACCAAGACGGCTACGCCCTGCTCCGTCAAGCCATCCCGACCGAGTGGCTGGCCGACCTTCGTGCAGTGTTTGATGCGGGCGTGAAACCGTCGGACCAATGGCCAGTGCCCCGCGGCATGGACTGGCGCTATTCGATGCTGGATGACGATTCAACAATTCAGGCCGTGTGTCGTCTACCCCAGCTACTGTCGGTGGCGGGAGAGTTGATCGGCGAGCGATTCTTCCTCTCCCAAGTGGAAGGCCGCGAGCCTCTTGCCGGTGGCGGCCACCAACAACTGCACCGCGACTTGTCGGCCCAACGGCCAGGCGACATCGCCATCGCCCTGGCTTTTTTCGACGATTACGGCCCCGAGAACGGCGCGACACGGATCGTCCCCGGCAGCCATCGACCTGAGCCGGGCGCCCCACCTTTCGACTTCAATGACGAGTCACGCGCCGTACAGCTTTCCGGCTCTGCCGGTGACATCCTGGTGTTCGATGTCGATCTGGTGCACGCGGGCAGCCTGAACGTGATCGGCGCACGCCGTCGTTCCATTCTGATCAGTTATTTCTCGGAGTCGCTCTACGCGTCACACCTGGAAACCGTGGTACTGCGCAATATTCGTATGGACACCAGCGACCGGTTCACCCCTTCGGAGTTTGCTTTCGGGGGCGAGGTTTTTGGTCGATAAAAGTTGTGCGCAGCGGTTCGAATCTGAGCTTTAATGCCCGTGCTTATCGACACCCCCATTCGTCTAATCAAGGAAGAAACGACATTGAAAACAGCTTTCGGCGCCCTGTTGTTGGCTTGCCTGACACCTATCGCATTTGCTGACGAAAACCCCGTCGGTTTCCAATCCTCCACCCTGCCGGATCCGCACAATGGCCGCGCACTGGAGATGGTCGTTTGGTACCCCAGCGCAACGACCGAAACCCCGCAACTGATCGCCGATAACGCGGTGTTTGTCGGCGCTGCTGCCGTGCGTAACGCACCACCCGCTGCCGGCGAACATCCATTGGTGGTGCTCTCCCACGGCTACAGGGGCAACTGGAGCAACCAGATCTGGCTGGCCAGCTCGTTGGCCCAGAAGGGTTACATCGTCGCCGCCATCAACCACCCCGGCAGCACCACCCATGACCGCAGCCCGCAAGCAGCGGCGCAATTATGGCAGCGGCCCGGCGATCTGCRTCGAGCCATCGATGCGGTCACGACTCAGCCTGAAAAATTTGGCCGGGTCGCCAATGGACGAATTGCAGCCGTGGGCCATTCACTCGGTGGTTGGACCGCCCTGGAAATCGTCGGCGCTCGCTTCGACCCAGAGCGCTTCGCCCAAGACTGCAAAGCCCATTCGCAGTTATCCAGTTGCTCCGTTTACGAACAGATGAACCCCGCCAGCACCGCTGAATCAAAGGCCGAACTGGCCGCCGATTGGCGTGATAAACGCGTTACTGCGGTGGTGACATTGGACCTGGGCCTTTCACGGGGCATGACCGATAAAAGCTTGACCGCGCTGCCTGTCCCCGCCCTGGTGATCGCGGCTGGCGTACCGTCGCGAGAACTTCCCGCCGAGTTGGAATCTGCCAACCTGGCCAAGCGCCTGCCCTCGGCGTCAAGCCGTTACATCGAGATCAAAGACGCAAGCCACTTCAGCTTCACGTCGATGTGCAAACCTGGTGCGCAGGGGATGCTCGAAGAGGACGTGCCGGGGGATGGAATCATTTGTCGGGATGGTGATGGCGGTCGTGCTCGCGGGGTGATTCAGCAGCAGGTTGTATCGCTGATCGCGGAGTTTCTGGCGCAATCACCTGCAGACAAAAAAGACAGTTTGTAACCGGTGGAACTGACTCGCTGCGGCTTAACGAAAAGGCCGTGGCAGTCATTTAGCATTCATGGAGGATTCTGATCGATGGCACGCGTGGGTTTGATACTGACACCCGGTTTTGCGGACTGGGAATACGCTTTCATCGCTGGAACTGCGTCCCCTTTTTACGGGGTCGACGTCAGGTTTTTCGCTCCTGCTACGGGGCAGTTCCGTTCCCAGGGTGGATTGGCCGTAACGGTTGATAGCAATTTGCAGGAATGCCTGGACTGGAAACCGGACGTTGTCGTGGTCATTGGTGGAATGGTCTGGGAACGTGCAGAAGCGCCCGATATTGGCGATTTTCTTCAGGCGAGTCGATCACGTGGAGCGACAATTGCCGGTATCTGCGGAGGAACGCTGGCACTGGCCAGGGCTGGGCTTCTCGACACGGTTCCTCATACCTCGAACAGCGCCGACTTCTTGCAAAAGAATGCCGTGGGTTATGAAGGCAATGAGTTTTATCGAAGCAGCCCAGTAGCTGTGGTTGCGGACCGCATCATCACGGCTCCAGGCCCTGCCCCCGTGAGCTTCACCTGCGCAGTGTTCGAAGGTGCCGGGTTATCTTCAGAGATCATTGCTCAGTTCAGATCGATGTTGGCAGCGGAACATGGGTAAGCGCTTCGCCCCACGTGAGCGTCTGTCAAAGTCACGTGCCCGACCCGGCCGGATTTGTTTTATGGAAGTAAAAGTAAATCCCCCTTTTCCACCCCTTTTCCCACCGGCATGCTCGGCACATTAAGCCCGACTTTCACACGGTCCAGCGCCACGATTGTCTTGAACCAGGTCACGTTGGAATTTTCGGCAAACAATCGCCGCGCCAACGCCTGGTATTCGTTCATGCTGGCAACGGTTAATACCAGGACGAAATCCACTTCGCCGGTGACGTAGTAGCACTGCTGAACTTCGGGCACCGCGAAGTGTGCCTTCATCGCCTCCAGTGCCTCGATGCTGGTGCGCTCTGCCATCACTTCCACAATGATCGTGATCGGCCGTCCTACGGCGGTGGGATCCACGATGGCTACGTTGCCCGTGATGACGCCCCCCGCTTCCATCCGCTTGATGCGGCGCTGAACGGCGGCCGTGGAAAGATTGACCTGCTCGGCCATGAGGCGCAGCGGCATCGTGTTGTCGCACTGGACGAGGTCCAGGATGGCACGGTCGAATTTGTCCAACGATTCAAGTGCTGCGTCGTTTTTGGCCATGGTAAACCCGTGAGAAATTTTCTCGAAAACTAACAGAAAACCGCACCCCTTTATCTAGCCAAGAGAAATATTATCTTGCCAGCAGTCTGCGTACGCAGCCTTAGTCGGGAACACACACAGGATATTATTGGCATGCTCGCACTGTTCCATCTTTCCCCTGTCCTGTTGGTTACAGCCATGCTCGTGGTGCTGCGCCGGCCACCCGTGCACGCCGCCATTGCAGGTACTGCATTAGTCATGGTGCTCTGGCTCGCCGGCGCTGCCGACGCGTGGCGCCTAGGCAGTATGGTGGCCGCCGCTCAAGATACCGCCGTGCTGTTTGCAAGTACGGCTTTCGTGATCGTTCCAGGCCTGGTCTTCGTGATTTTTATCGAGCGCATGGGCGTCAACCTGGCGCTTAGCCAATGGGTGCGGTCGCTGGGACTTGGACGCGGCGATCAAGTCGTGTTTATCGTTCTTGGACTGGCACCGTTGCTCGAAGCGATGACCGGCTTCGGCGTGTCGTTGATCGCCACGGTGCCCCTGCTGCTCAGTCTCTTCGAACGTCGGGTCGCGCTACGAATAGCACTGACCGGCATGGCAATCATGCCCTGGGGAACGCTGGGCCTGGCATCGGTCATTGGTGCTTCGTTGGTTCACCTGGACGCACCCACGCTGGCGTCGACCTCGGCACTGACCAGCGCACCGGTTTTTTTGGTCCTCAGTGCAATCGCGCTATTTCTTGCAGGCGTTCGTGACTCGCGGGAATGGAGGGCGCTGGGCGCTTTCTGGCTGCTGTTTGTGGGCGTGCTCTACAGTGCCAGTCGGTGGCTGGGGCCGGAAGTGGCCGGCGTGGCCGCGGGCCTGGTGACGGCCGCAGCGGTACTCTCTGCGGGGCTGTGGCGCTTGCGCCGCAACGATAGCGAGCGCGGTACGGTGCAATGGCCGCGCCAGGCATGGCCGTATCTGGTGCTGATTGTCTGCATTGTCGCGTTGAAGATGGTGTGGGCGATCACCTCTTGGCAGGATCACTGGCTTGTACAGGGCGCCCAGGTCACCTGGAAGCCACTCGCCTCACCAGGCCTGGCACTGGTTCTGGTGCTGATCGGGCTAGGGTTTCACACACGCCACACCCAACACCAGACAGCACTCGACGTCAGTATGCCTGCTGCGCTGGTGGCGCGGGCGAAGCGGCCACTGTTGACCATTTTCTTCTTCCTCGCGATGTCGCAGATGATGGTGAAGGCCGGCTTCCTCGCGGGTTTGATGCAAATGCTGGCGGGCCTGTCGCCCGCCGCCGCGACGTCGCTGGTGGCCCTGTTTGGCGCGCTGTCAGGCTACATGACCGGGTCGAATGTTGGCGGCAATGCGATCTTCATGCCGGCCATCGCGATGTTGCCCGAATCCTCTCGCCTGTTGCTGGCTGCCGTCCAGAACAGCTCGGCAGGGCATGCAGCGCTGGGCTCGCTGTCGGTTGTCATGCTGATCCTGGGACTTGCCAAGACCCAGGCCAAGGAGGAAGGCGAACTGGTAAGGTTTGGCTTCACGCTGGTCTGTCTCAATACCGCGTTAGTCGCGTTGGGCGCGGCGGTGCTGAGTGGATGGTTTGGATAGCGGGGTATTGGCAGATGGGCGCCCCTTTCTGCCATTGTTCGAGTCCCCTTTTTTCTCTTTCCCAAGAGTTTCTGACTTAACTATCCTACGCCCCCACCCCAAACGGATTCGCCACGATGTATCTGCGTTCAAGCGTGTTGTGCCTATGCCTTTTCAGCAGCCTGAGCCAGGCCGCTGTTAACTGTTCGGCCCTGGCGGAAAAGATCTCCGGAACGGTGCCTGAGTTTCATCCGTCAGTGCAAGGCAAGGTCATTGGCACCGGGCGCCTGCATTTCCACGAAGCGCCGGATGAAGCCTGTGCCAATAAGAAGATTTTCGTCATACCCGGCGACTCTCTCACCGTTTACTCCAGCCTTGAAGACGAATCATGGCTGGAAGTGAACTTCATCGCCAAGAGCGGCGACGACTATACCGGTTGGGTAAAGGCTGATCGGGTCGAGATTGGCGCACCTTATGGGGCACCAGCGGAGGATGCCGACGATGAGCCGGCGAGTGATGCCCAATAATTGTTTTTTTCATTTTTGAAGCGCAGGAGAAACGATGACGGGTTCGCCAGAAGAGAACGGTTTATTCCCGGCCAGCACACCCGGCGACCTAGACGTGGCTGATGGCACGGGTTTCGACGCCTGGGCTCGCGTCTGGGCGGAGCTTGGCGTCGGATGCGCGTCACGAGAGGCGTACGAAGAACTCATTCGGCATTACTGCGAGCCCCACCGCGCCTACCACAACCTCCAGCATCTGAAGGAATGCCTTCAAGTGCGCCGATTCGTCAACGCGGCCTGCCAGGCCCCCGCCGAAATCGACCTCGCGCTGTGGTTCCATGACGCGATCTACGACCCCCTTCGCAGCGACAACGAGCTGCGCAGTGCGCAATGGTTGGACGACGTGGCACGTGATAGCGGCCTGGGCGATGAAACGCGACGCAGGCTTTACGACCTGATCATGGTGACGCGACACGATGGCGCCCCGAAGTCGGCAGACGAAGCGGTGTTGGTGGACACGGATCTGGCGATCCTTGGAGCGTCGTTCAAACGGTTCGAGGAATACGACCAACAAATTCGCCACGAGTACCAGTTTGTGCCTCTGCCTGTGTACCGCCAAAAGCGGCGCCAGGTCCTGGAGGGATTCCAGGCGCGCGGGCGAATCTATACGACCGCAGCGTACTTCGACGCATTCGAGCAGCAGGCACACGCAAATCTTGCACGCGTCATCGGCCGCCTCGACTGAGGACTGGATTCAAGCGGCGAAGGGATAACTTACTCCCCTGACTGCACTCGCTTCATCGCTTCGAGAAGCAGGCCCTCAAAGTACTCGCTCCCATCTCGTTCCTGCTCTTTTTAGCGGCCAATACAGTTACCGTCAGTTTGCCCGCGCCGAGAGTCGTATCGTGCTAGATCTACCCGGTTGCCTGCACTTGAGCATCACGCTGCGTCAATGCCTGTTGCAACCGCCAAACCACCGCTACACCAGGACAATACGTTTCAGCTTGGCGTTCAGTGCGGCGAACGCCGCTTCGGTACTGGCCTTGTGGTTGGTGATGAGCACGTCGATGCGTTCTGGCGGGCAGAAAGCGACGCGGCTCTCCACGCCAATCTTGCTGTAATCGGCGAGGATGACTACGCCTTCGGCATTGTCGGCCATGGCGCGCGCCACTTCGGCTTCGCGGTGGTCGTAGTTGCTGGCACCGCGCTGGGCGTCGATGCCGACCGGCGACAACAGCGCCAGGTCGGCTCGATAGCGGGCAATTTCCGCCACCGTGGTGCTGCCGACCGTCGCCGGCGCACGATCGTCGAGTGAACCGCCCAGTACGAGCACCTCGTTATGCCGACCGCCCGACGCAGCGGGGTTGCGCAGTTGCAGTGCCACGTTGAACGAGTTGGTGATCACGGTCAGCCCTCCCAGCTTGGCCAGCTCTTCGGCAAGGATGACGGTGGTGGTGCCCGCGTCGATGAACACTGTCTGCCCATGTGACAGCAGACTGACTGCGGCGCGCGCGAGGTCACGCTTGAACTTGACGTTGCTTTGCGCCCGCTCGGCGATGGGCGCTTCGTCCTCGACGCGGATGGCGCCGCCGTGTATCCGCTTCAACTCTCCCTGTTCTTCCAGAGCGACCAGGTCGCGCCGCACTGTCTCGCGAGAAACATTCAGGTCCGTGACGATGCGGTCGGTGGTGACGCGCTGCAAGGTCGATAGCAGTGCGCRGATCCGCTGGTAACGCTCTTCTTGCCACATACCGTGTGTCCCTGCTGTTCGAGCACGCATTGTGGAGGGGCGTCAGTCGCTGTCAAGTTTGGCGCGGCCCCAGGATCAATGCGCTGACACGGTTTGCGCGGCATGCTTGTGTAATATTGAGGCAATATTGTTTTTTTGCGTATTTGGAGCTAGCCTCGTGGCCGGACGGTCTCTTCCCCTCGTCCGTATTTCGAAACACGCTTTCGCCATCGCCTCGGTTGCAACCTCTCGTCTAGAAGTAGGAGCTATGCCATGCAGCGTCGCCAGTTTCTGAACACCCTCGCCACCGTTTCCGTCGTCTCTCCACTGTTGTTGTCATCCCGCATAACGCAAGCCGCCACGCCTGCGGCCACACCGAGTGCACTGGACCCAGCGCGCTGGTCGCCGCTTAACCAAAAGCGTCTGCAAGCAGTGATCGATCAGCACGGCGTAAAAAGCGCGTCCTACCGTCCTGACCAGCGCCCATACGCGGTGTTCGACTGGGACAACACCTGCATCATGAACGACTGTGAAGAAGCGCTGCTGGTCTACCAGATCAATCATTTGCAGTACAAGCTGACACCTGATGAGTTCGCTGCCGTGGTGCGTCAGGACGTGCCGAACGGCGCGTTCATGAAGGACTACACCACGGTGGACGGCAAGCCGGTCAAGATGGAAGACATCGCCAGCGATGTGGAAGCGGATTACCGCTGGTTGCACGCCAACTACAAGGGGCTCGCTGGCGACAAGAGCCTGGAAGAGATCCAGACCAGCGAGCAGTACAAGGATTTTCTCGCCAAGCTCTACTTCATGTACGACGCGATCTGCGAAAGTTACCCGGTGGAGATCGGCTACAAGTGGATTCTGTATTTCTACAAGAACATGACCACGGCTGAGTTGCAGGCGATGGCCGAGGCTTCCAACAACTACGCCATCGGCGACGCGCTGCGCAAGGTCAAGTACGAGAGTTCGCGCACATTACCGGGCAGGGCCGGGGTGGTGGCCGATACCCACTTCCATGGCATTCGTATCCATGAGGAGATTCGCGGCCTGATGCACACGCTGCGCGCCAACGGCATCGACGTCTATGTCAGCACCGCCTCGATCGACGATGTGGTACGCGTATTTGCGGGCAATCCTCATTACGGATACGGCGTGCCGCCTGAGAACGTGATCGGCCTGCGCATGGCGATGGAAGACGGCAAGTACACCACTCGTTATCAGCCAGACTGGCACTTCAATTACGGTCCGGGCAAGACCGTCGGCATCAAGAACGTGCTGGTTAAACAGAAGGGCTATGGCCCGGTGTTGGTGGCTGGCGACAGCGATGGCGATGCCTGGATGCTGCGCGACTTCAACGATACGGCGGTGGGGGTGATCGTCAACCGCATGAAGAAGGGCGAGATCGGCGCCGACAGCCAGCAGGCCGCTACCCAACTGGGCAAGCCGGACGCCCGCTTCGTCCTGCAGGGGCGCGACGAGCACACCGGCCTGATGATTCCAGACGAGAAATCGCTCAAGTACGGTAAAGACGAGCTTAAGCTGCTGGCTTGATGGCACGGGCTCGCGGGTGGCCGGCGGCCATCCGCGAGCAGCAGTGCAACTCGCCTTGTATCTGCGGGAATGATGATTCTGCGTCGGAAAATCGCTACCACTGCCGGCCCGAGGGAGTCTGTAAGTAGGACACTACCTTGGGGCTGGCACACTCGTCCCGTCCCGCACCTGCATCAGCGCAAACCCCAGCAGATTCAAGCCTTTCCACAGATTCGGATTGTTCGCATCCGCGTTGTCCTGTGCGAGCCCTATACCCCAGATGTTATCAACCGGGCTGGCTTCGACAATAACGCTCGAACCGGTTTGTAGAAGGTATTCGTGCAACTGCGGATTCTGAGAGAACTTGGCCTGGTTCGCTCGAACGACGATGTCGTATCGGTGTTGCAGCCAAACCTTATCGTTGAAGCCGCGCACGTTGCGGCCCAGTGCTTTGGCGGCATTAGGAGTAGGTGCGTGGAGCACCTGCGCACGAATGTCCTGATCGCCGAACAAGGCCGCTTTCTCGGCCATCATGAAGTGTTCGGCTGTCGGGTAATGTTGCCCCTCGACAATGAACCCGGCCTCGAACCATTGGCTGAAGCACGAAGCCGTAACGGCAATTTTGCTGCGCTGGTGCCCCCAGAAAAACGTAAACGTCAGATGTTCTCCAGAGTTGAAACGGGCGCACAGTTCTTTCACATGTTCAGAGTCGTTCAATGAGATGTCCTTGCTGACTGAAGATCGAAGTTACAGCTACTGTGCTGATCAAGGCCGCTTCGTGTCTATAGCTCCCACTTGCATCGCTCATAGCTTACGAAATGGTGGCGACGGCTTGGGAAGTAGAGGTAAACAGCCTCCAGGGGACAAGACCGGAATTCATCCACCCAATCAGCCTTCAGATCAACCGATCCACAACCCTCGCATTCCACAATTCCCGATACCGCTCCCGCCACCCCGGACTGCCCTTATCCAACCACTCCAACGTCGCCTCGATACTCTCAGGGCTGATCATGAAGTGATTGATATGCTCCTCGATCCGCTCTTGCGATAGATGCAGCGAATCCAGATAGCCATTGAAAGAATCCGCCAACACCACGTACTCATCGCCCTGCTGACGGCGCCCAGTCCAGGCAGGCAAGCCCGCGACCATCGCCGCCACGTCCTGGCGCCCTTCCCGCAGGTCCAGCAGCAAGATACTCGCGCCGCCGTCGCGACCGATTGGCAGCAATCCCGTTGCGGGGAAGCCGGGCTGGGCCCGCAGTTGCTCCAGTTCGAAGGGGTTGGATTCATACTCTTTGTCCGGGTCCAGCCCGTACAGTGAAAAACTAAGCAGTTCCTCGTCGCCATTGGCCAGGGTCGCCAGCACATCGTATTCCACGTAGGCGCCGTTGCAGGTCTTGAGGAACTGGCGATAGTCGTCCGGCAAGCGAGCCCCCAGGCTGCTTTCCAGTTGCGCGATGGCACGGTCGGTGGCGCCTTCACGGGTGTCTTCGAGGATGAGTCCGCGGTAGTCAGTCATTGATGTCTCGAAAAGGTATTGGGTCCTGAAGGTCTTGAAACACGCCGCGCCGCACAATCAGTCCGACACGTCGATAACAAGTGCTCCGCTCACTCGCTGGCCAGATGTCTCTCGATCAGCCTCGCCGCCTCATCTGCGTGAGTAAAGCCCAGGCTGTGATCGGCGCCAGGGAAAACGTGCAGTTCAGCACGGGGCAATAGTTGGGCAAGGTACTGGCCGACGCGAACGGGGCTGATCGGATCAGCGTCGCCCCAGAGCAGCAGGACCGGCATGCGCAACTCGACCAAGCGGGACGTGAGGTCGGTGCGGTCGTCGAGAAACCAACTCGGCAGTGTCGAGTTGACCGCCGCAAAATCCGGGCGCCAGTCCTGCGCGCCCAGCGCCGACATGTCCACCCCGCCCGAGGTGACGGTCAGCACCAGGTGGGTGATCAGCTCAGGGCGTTCAAGTGCTGCGAGCACAGCGACGATACCGCCCATGGATTGCGCCACCAGCGCTGTGGGTCGGTCGATCTCGGCCAGCACACGCGCCACCAGGTCACTCATGCCGGTCACGTCAGGCACGGGCGGCGTGTCTCCAAAACCGGGCCAGCCGATGTGTACTTGCTGCGCCGGGTGGGCCAAGCGCTCGGCGACCGGACGCCAGAACTGGGTGTTGCCTGAGGCGCCGGGCAGGAAGATGAGTTTGGAGGGGGATGCGGTCATAGGTTCGTCCTTGAGGGTGGATTTGAAAGGGTCAGCAAGAATGCAAAAGAGATACCGCTGGGTTCGATGACCGCTTCGGGACGAGAGCTGTTATCCATAGCAGCCCTTCGTGGAAGAGAGATCATGGACGACAGCAGCCATTGCGCCTTTCGTTTTGGTCAGTGAGGCCGAATCCTTCTATGCTCAAGCGATTATGCGCAAGGAATTACCTTGATGGATTACCTGATTCGAAACGCTATGGATACCGATGCCCCGGCCATCAGTCAAACGATCATCAATGCTCTGCGCCAGTCCAATGCCCAAGACTACTCATCCGAAATTATCGATCAAGTGGCGCAAAGTTTTTCTCCCTTGGCAATTCTTCAATTGTTGACTCAACGTCAGGTACTCGTAGCAATAGTCGACAATCATATTGTTGCAACGGCGAGTCTTGATCAGGACGTTGTCCGAAGCGTGTTTGTCGAGCCGAGCTATCAAGGGCAGGGTCTCGGGAGACACCTGATGGAGAGGCTTCAATCGATCGCCATAAATGCAGGTCTGAACCTGCTACGGGTTCCCTCTTCAATCACCGCAGAGGGCTTTTATGCTTCGCTTGGCTTTATAAAAGTCAGGGATGAGTTTCACAAATCTGAGCGCACGATCATCATGACGAAAATCTTGGACCTGTAGCACTGCAGCGATCCATCGGCATCGGGGACAGACCACGATATTGATGACGCCGATAATCCGTAAGGGGTCGGCTGCTGCCCTTCGAGACAGACTGAAATCGGCCAGGAGCGGTCAATGAAGCTGCTGGCAGTGTTGTTTGATTTGCCGCCTACACTGATCAAGCAGCTTGGCTTGTTATCTGTATCGTGTTTTTCCTTGAATAAGCTCGCTTTCGCCGTGATCACCCTAGGGAAAACAAGGACGTACAGGACATCAAGGAACGTTATACGACATTACTATCGCGTTTAAATGCGAGAGCGATGTCGCTAGCTAGATGCGGGAGGCACATGCGATTTCAACTTAAGCTTTTCACAGCTCTTGCGATTTTGGTTGCTCGGTCAGCGATAGCTCAAGACCCTGACGCGGCCTTATCTAAGCTTTCTACCGACGCACGCGATTGGGTCAATCGTTCATGTACTCGCAGCCTCGGGCCGTCTCTCTGGTCTAGCTGCGTCGTGCGGGAAGCGTCAGCTGCTTCGCGTGGAAAACCAGATCTCTCCAGTCTAAATCCGGAGCTGCGGGCTTGGGTCATAAGAAGCTGCTCCGACTCCCTCGGCCCATCTCTTACCATTAGTTGCCTCACCCGCGAGAAAGCTGCACTGGCAGACGGGCTGCCAAACATTTCATCTCTTACCGAAGAACAAAAGCAATGGTTGTTCAGCTCCTGCTCTACATCTCTGGGGCCTTCGCTATTTGCGGCATGCGTTCAAAGAGAATCGGCAGCTCTTCGTGGCACACAATCCGCTCCCCAACAACCACGCGCAACCGCGTCTCCTGCTCCACGCCAGCTCTACAACACACCAAGCAGAAGCTCAGGTCATGAGAGCTATAAAATCGAGGTAGCCCACAACGATGAGCTTTTCATTATCAATGGAGAAAAATTTGAATCACAAACTTATTGCCTGGGCTGGGAAGAAGGAGATGAAGTTCTATTTCTAGAGGGAAGCCCGGTCGGTGCGTGTACAAGCGCAGAGCTTCTAAACCTGAGAACTCGCGAAAAGTGCGATGTATGGTGCGAGTAGCCGCATCTAACAAACTATTCCAGCCGATGATCTGACTCCGCTTCGGGCCGGCATACCCGCGGCTGAGCCTAGACGTTATGAATGTCTGCAAAGGGTCGATTGTGTTGAAAAAGTCGGCCATGGTTTGCGCATCAGAAAAGTACGCGTCCGAGATTGAAATCTTTACTTTTGGCAGAGGCTTCCGGACTCGGATTTCACGTAGCAGCGTGCAAAAAAGGCGTTTTCGCCAGTCAATGATCAGGCAGTTTGGGCAGACCGACTTTTTCAACAGAATCGGTCGATTGCAGCCCTTCAAGACAGGCACAGTCGACCCAAAAGAACCCGTATACATCCATGAAGCATGGGACTCATTCACCGGCAAGACTTCAAATCGTCCGAGCTACAACCCTCGCATTCCACACCCCCCCATACCGCTCCCGCCCCCCCGGAATCCCCTTATCCAACCACTCCAACGTCGCCTCAATACTCTCAGGGCTAATGACGGAGTGATTGATATGCTCCTCAATCCGCTCTTCCGATAGATGCAGCGAGTCCAGATAGCCATTGAAAGAATCCGCCAACACCACGGACTCATCGCCCTACTGACGACGCCCAGCCCAAGCGGGCAAGCCTGCCACCATCGCAGCCACATCCTGGCGCCCTTCCCGCAGGTCCAGCAGCAAAATACTCGCGCCACCGTCGCGACCGATCGGCAGCAACCCCGTTGCGGGAAAGCGGGCTGAGCTCGCAGTTGCTCCAGTTCGAAGGGGTTGGATTCATACTCTTTGTCCGGATCCAGCCCGTACAGCGAAAAACTGAGCAACTCCTCATCGCCATTGGCGAGCGTGGCCAGCACATCGTATTCCAAGTGGGCGCCGTTGCAGGTCTTGAGGAACTGGCAATAGTAGTCCTACAGCCGGGCACCCAGGCTGGCTTCCAGTTGCGCGATGGCACGGTCGGCGGCGCCTTCACGGATGTCTTCAAGGATCAGTCCACGGTAATCAGTCAATGATGTCTCGAAAGGGTATTGGGTGGGACGCGATATCAATCTTACTTCTCTGGTTTGCATGGCTTGAATCACTCGTCATTCTTTAAACGCTGTGAACGCTGCCATTCGCCCCCAGTATTCGCAATGTTCTTGCCCGCGGAAGATGTAGGTGGTGGCCCTGCTGATTTGTAAGACGTACAGCTCGGATGCTTACGATCATGCCAACGTCCTACATATGATTGGGAATCCCCTTCCCTATCAATCCCTTGCGTATTTTTTACTGTGGCGACTATAGTCTTGGCGTCGCCCAAATGGCGGCCGGGTTTGGCGACCCGATTGACACAAGTGCAACGGTGCTTTCTGCTGTGGCAGAAGCACCCTTGTGCTCACAGAAACTGCTTTATGGCAGCTGTGCGCGGGAGACCTTCGGGTCTGCCGGCTCCTTGTGTCTCCGGTTCGCCAACCTGCGTACAGCTGTCACCCTTTGTTTGGCGACAAAGCGTGACAGTTCATTCATGACACAAGGAATAGATATGAACCGATATATGGGCCTTACCAGCAACGCCGACGACCAACCCCTCTACGTCGATACCACCGCGCCGCTACACATCCTGCTCGACTCAGCCGCCTACCGAATCCGTGCCGCTACCCAGTTCCTGGAAAATTTGGCGATGCGCGATGAACAGACCATCGACCCCGCGACCTTGCAGGATCTGGCGCAGCTTTGCTGCATCCCACTGCGTGATGGGTGTGACGTGATGGATGTGATTGCGCGACGATTGGATGCGGCCCCGGCAGGTTCCACTCTATAAGCCTGCCAGCCGACAACCTGTGGCGAGGGAGCTTGCTCCCGCTGGGCTGCGCAGCGGCCCCTTTTGTGAGCGCTTCGCACTCAAGCGGGAGCAAGCTCCCTCGCCACGCATTCATCGCTCTTAAGTGCGCATTACAGAGCTGTAGGTAGAGAGATTTCCAATGACCCAAACAGCTACTGATAGCGGTCCGAAAGCTTGCTAAAGCCCACGATGAAAGCTTCGTATCGGGGCGCTTTTGGCTGGATGCTATCTAGGGCAAAGAGTTGCTTCGCCCCATGGACCAGAAAGAGGTATCACTTATGCGTTAGAGTCTTGAGCAGCACGAAAAGCCCAGTCACGCGCAACTATCAATCCAAACTCGTCACTCAAGAAATTACTGTCGGTAGTAAAGCTCTCGAGCCTCCTCTCTCAGACGTATAGCTTTTTCGTGATTGGTTTCGCTACCCTTATTCTTGATTACCGTCACGCCCGGAACTTTCGGTTTCAGGCTGTCGAGGTACTCCTCCTGAGCCCTTAAGCGTCGCTTGATACGACCATCCCTTGTATCTTCATCAGCGGAATCCCGAACTACAGTCGGCGAGTTAGCAGGCAAATCCCGATCCACGCTTTGGATTTCTCGGTGCTCAGATGATGGTTTGATGGGCTCCCCCATGTTGTTGATTTTCAGTTCCTGTAGTTCTGCGCTCCCGCTTGCGGTTCCGCACCCGAAGTTCGAGAAAACCACGTGACCATCCGGGGTCGTGCATTTGTACACATCCGCAGCTTGGACAATGGAGCTACAAAGGACCGCGAGTGCCAAGTGCGAAGTCCATTTCATGACGCACTCCCAAAAAGACTAGACGACACAGTGATCTGCTGTGACGCTCCCAGTTTCTGAATCCAATAATAAAAAAGCACAGTT
Source organism: Pseudomonas sp. KB_12 (assembly GCF_052114545.1). NCBI lineage: Bacteria > Pseudomonadati > Pseudomonadota > Gammaproteobacteria > Pseudomonadales > Pseudomonadaceae > Pseudomonas > Pseudomonas sp. KB_12. The sequence goes on from NZ_JBFREY010000024.1 coordinate 56,392, forward strand.
ACATGATGATAGCCGTAATGACCAAGATCGCTGTCGGGTACGCTCTATTATTGGAAAGGGAAGGACGAGCTTTCGGAGGTTCTCCTCTGGCAGGTGGCTGCCCCTCAGGGAGCGCCGCAATCGAGCCGAAGCAGGCTGTCAGATTCCTGTGCAACGGTATGTCTCGGGGTATGAAGCTCTGTTTAAAGAGGCGCTACCTCGTAACATTAAGGCGGATTTGTGCGCCATCGGGTAAACCGTCGATTTCCTCAGCAAGGTAGCCTGAAACTGCCACCAGCTCATGAAGTGAGATGATCGCCAGATTGCTCTCCTCGTACTTCCCACCCAACACGGCAGGGATTTTCAGACAGTACTTGTACCCCGGACGAAGCAGGCCGAGTTTATCCCTTGCCTGGTTGACCAACGCCTCCATGTACCAGTCATGCAAAAACTCCTGACTCTGAGCGAGTGCGTCAAACTCCGCGCGATCATTGGCAACACGATTGCAGCAAAGATCTTCGGGACACAGGCGCCAGTAACTACCTGCTGCGTCTTTGATGATGAGGTTGCCACAATCGTTATCCCCAATAACTACTGCAGGTTTGAGCCCGACCCAGCCCCATGCTTTTTCGATTTCTTCAATCAATTCCATGGGGCCTCACTGTCCTTGAATGTCCAATGCGACGGTTAGTCCGCTTCTACTAATCAATTGCCGCGAAGCATCACACCACACTCGCCCGATGCAGGCTGCTCATATGCCCAACACCCGCCGCCTGCAAACGGCTCACCAGATCCTCCCGCGCCGCTCGCCCTCCCGAACGCACGTACTCCAGCTCCGCCGCCGTAATCAAGACCACCGGCACCAATCTGACCGGAGACAAGGGCATGTCATCCAGTTGGGTAGGAAAATCCGGTGCTGGCGCGCCGAGCAGAACGCCGGTGGAGTCGTCATCGGTCACGAAGAGTTTGGGCAGTTGATCGCTCATGTGATGCGATTGGCTGAGCCCGGGCAGCTCAAGGGATAGCGTCCCGTATTGGTCGAGTTGGTGGGTGATGCCGCCAGCGTCGGCCACCGTTTTGGCGACGTGCTCCACCAGCTCGAATGCCCAGCTGCGCTTGAAAGGATCGACCTCCCCCACGGGGCCATAGGCGTGCTCGGGGATATCCGAGGTTTCGACGAACAATTCCATCTCGAAGCCGTTGCCCATTCCTTCCGCATCATCGAACGGATCGGACAGGCCTTCAGTGGCGAGAATGATCGTGTCGCCACGGCGAACCACGCGGTAGGCCTGGCGGGTCGAAGGCCAGTACGGGCCGCCGGAAAAAGTCGGGCTGATCAGGTAGGCAAGGACATCCCGCTCGACCGTGCCGACAGCGCTCCAATGACGATCCAGGCACGCTGCGCCGGCTTCCCGGACGGCCAGATTGGCGGCTTCAGCCTCGGTCAGGTCGCCAAGCTCGTGGGATTGCGGCGCAGGCTGGTCGTCTTGGGTTTCAGGGGCTTTCGATGAACCGAAGAGCTTCTTGAAGAAATTCATGGGCGTTCCTTGCTGGGTTTTCGCTCGGCTTCACCGGTATCAACACTCGCTGATCCGAGGGCAGGCGTTGGGCGCATTGTGGCGTGTTGGCGTTGATATGAAAACGCGGGCAGGTACTTGCGGGCAGTTTCAACGAAAGGCGTGACAATCAGGCTATACACCGTCAGGTAACGCTGGTGGTCCTGTTCTCCGGTGCCGAAACGCAAGTGCTCGGGCTGCGAGCGGGTGACATAGAGCGTGCCGAACATCCAGTCCCACAGCGACAGGTTGACGCCGAAATTGCGGTTGAAATGACGCGGTGCATCGCTGTGGTGAATCTGGTGCTGGGCCGGACTGTTCAGCACATGTTCCAGCACCGGGCCAAAGGACAGCCAGACATGGGTGTGACGCAAGTTGGCCGCCAGGCTATTGAAGATGAACACCAGGTACGTCACGCCGAACAATGTGTAGCGGCTGATCTCACCACCACAGGCGTACCAGAAGCCACCCGCGAAGAGGCCCATGCAGGCGGTGATGCCGAGCTTCTCGACGATCTTTTCCAAAAAATGCATCCGACTGGCCGTAGCCGGCACCAGCACTGGCGCCGAGTGATGAACCTTGTGAAACGCCCAGAGCCAGCGTGAATGAAACGCCCGGTGCGCCCAGTAGTGGACGAAGTCCTTCACCAGGAACACCCCCAGCCCATAAAGCAACGCGAGCGAAAAATTCTCGCCGAGGCGCGGACGCGCGCCCCAGAGGTTGCTGAAAAAAGCCGAGTAATCTCCGGAGCGCAGGATGTACGGATCGACCAGATGAACAATGGGCAACACCAAGGCAATCTTGAGAATCGCCCGGACGAAGTAGTAGCGATAGTCCAGCAACGCCGAACGATGCAGGTAAACCCCACGACCACCGATGAATTGCCAGAACGAACGAGCGTCAGTCAGGCCACGGTGTTTTCTGAAACGGAACAGGCCATAGGCGACACCGTAGGAGGCGCAGAGAAACAGGACGCCGAACCGACCGTTCAAGTTGAAGATGTCGAGGAACTGCTGGGTGATGGGGGCGATTACCCATGCGCCCAGGTGTTGATAGACAAGGGAAAACGCATCCACGAAAGGCCGGTCTCTGTCGAAGGAGCGGCATTGTAAATCAGTCGCGTTGGGCTGGGCTTGGGTTTTCAAGCATTTTCTGGGGGTAGCCGCTCAAAAGAATCTAAGGTCGACCCGATCTAACGCGACGCATGTGGATGAGTGCGGTTCTACGATTATCTGGAGAAACTCGCTCTTCGACAGCGAAGGGCAAAAAGCCCAGCTTTGGATAAAGCAGCAAGCCTGCCGTGTTTTCATTGAAACACGATACCTGCACCTCAGTGGCGTCATAGCGGTCGAACGCCAGGGCCGTCATCGTTTCCACGAGAAAACTGGCAACACCTTTACCTCGAGCCTCTTGGGCAACGATGACATTACCGATACAGCAAACCCCGCCCGTTTCGGCCCGATAGAAGTTAGCAAAACCAATGACACGGTTCCCTGCCTCGATGACCGTCGAATCGAATCGTCGAGCGATAGCTTCAGACAACTGAGCCTCAGTCAGAGGGTATTGAGCTTTCGGGAACATATAGAACAGTTCCCGAGCGTCCTGCGCAAAGCTACAGAGGGTCTTGATGTCATCAGCCATCACTGGCCTGCTTTGCAATATCATTGGGCGTCCTTGAGATCTATGCGTTTGGTGCCCTGGCTCACCTGATTTTGCTCAAACATCTGTCGGGGCGCCAGGACCGGACCGATTCCAAAAGGATGAATATGACATTGACGGTCGAACGGTTGGTCAGGATAGCAATGACCAATCCAATCAACGCGCAGATCACCTCGCGCTTACCTTCACTCGGTTTGAATCAATGCATGCTTACGGCTGGCTGCCTGTTCCAAGCCGTCTGGAATCATCAGTCGCAACGGCCACCCGCTTGGGGCGTGAAGGATTACGATGTTTTTTACTTCGACCCTAACCTGTCTTGGGAAGCCGAGAATGAAGTCATCAACGCCGCCCAGCGTCTCTTTCAGGACCTGGACGTCAACATCGAGGTCAAGAACCAGGCCCGCGTCCACCTTTGGTACGGTCAGCGGTTTGGCAAACCTTATCCTCAGCTTCAGTCGGCCAAGGATGGCATTGATCGTTACTTGATAGCGGGGACGTGTATTGGGTTGGATGTTGAAACCGGTGACGTCTATGCGCCCTATGGCCTGGACGACATAGAGCAAGGTGTTCTTCGTATCAATCCAAAGAACCCCCAGCCAGATTTGTTCGGTGAGAAGGCGAAGAGTTATCAGGCTCGCTGGCAGTGGCTCCGAATCATGGATGACCTTCACTGATCCGACTCACTCCAGGAGCGAAGCCGACTTGAGCAAATCGTGAAGTCCTTCAGGCACCAGCGGTGATAGGGCGGTGAAACTGGCACTGGAGCACCACGTTGCTCTGAACGATGCACCGTCGCTTTCAAAGCCTTCCAACCAGGTTTTTTCGTAGAGATCAGCGTCGTCGAACCTTGCGTCATAGACCTGGACGATCTCGTGCCCAGGCTTGCCGGCGTAGGTAAAAATGCTTTCCAAAGTGCCAATCAGCCGAAGGTCACTGATCGAGGCACCCAGTTCCTCTTGCACTTCTCGGACAATGGCATCGTGGCTCCTCTCGCCGAATTCAATACCACCACCAACGGGACGAAAAAACATCTGCTGTTTGTTGGCGTCGTAAAACTGGTTGACCAGTATTTTTCCATGATGATGAAAGATACAAAGAGCTAGGGGGCGAATGCGTTGCTCCGACATGAATAAAACTTCCTTTTGATTTAATGATTCACAACGTCCTGCAAATCCCAGTATCAGGGTTAGAACACCCGACTCAGCCTTGACTCATCGTCCCCGAAAAACTCACCTCCACCGGCCCGATAAGAAAGACCGCCCCCACGCCATCCCATTGCACGGTCACACACCCGCCATCACATTCAACCTCGACGGTGCTGTCCAACAACCCACGACGAATCCCATTAACAACCGCACCGCACGAACAGGACCCCGAACCCAGCGCAATACCCGCCCCGCGTTCCCAGATGCGCAACCGAATATGCGTGCGATCAATGATCTGGACGAAATGCACATTGGTCTTGAGCGGGAACAGCGCGTTGGTTTCGATGGCCGGGCCGATGGTCGCGATATCAACGCTAGCCAGGTCATCGACAAAATAAGTGCAGTGCGGATTTCCCATGCTGCACGCGGCTGGACTGCCGGCAAGTGGCAACACGGCGGTGTCCAGTGCTTGCGCCAAAGGAACGTCCGACCAGCCGAAACGCGGCACGCCCATGTCGACGGAAATGTCGCCGGTTTGGGTACGTTCGCACGTGAGCAGACCACGGTTAGTGCGCAGCGCTACCGAAGCAACATTTGCTTCGCGCATCAGCATATCCGCCGCTCCCCGTGTTGCGCTGCCGCAAACGTCCAGCGCGGAGCCATCGGCGTTCCAGAACATCACGCGCGCATCGGCATCGTCGCAATCGAGCAACACCGCGAGTTGGTTGAAGCCCACACCCCAGTTCCGATCCCCCATTCGCTGGACCATGGCACTCGTCACCGGGTTGGCCGAATTTCGCGAATCGACAATAACGAAGTCATCGCCATTGGCATGCATCTTTTGAAAGTTCAGCTGCATGCAAACGCCCTGCTGGCGATTGAAAGGGAATGACGCTCATAAAAATCGCAGGTCGCTTGAACGTCCCGGACATACAGCATGATTCGATTGAGTGACGGTTGCATGTGTTCTTCCTTGATCAATGTTGACGATGAAATTCATGATGGCAAAGCTTGATTCCGTTCAATGCGCTCCAAGTTTGGCCTTCCTCTCAAGCCACGCCTCACGCGTCATCTCCCAAACTTCCTTGAGCAACGCCCCACAGACAAACTCCCCCTGCTGCGTCGCAATCATGCGCATACCTTCGCGTTCCGAAATCCTGCGCGAAGCCTGGTTGCCCACCGCTTTGGGTACTTGCATGACAGGGCGCCCCAGCGCTTCAAACCAATAGGTATTGATCACTTCACAAGCCTCGCGCATGTAGCCCTTTCCCTGCCATTGCGGAGCCAACCAGAACCCTCGGTTGTTGCCGGGCTGGTCGTAGAGGCTGATGCTGCCGATGCTCTGTATCGGCTCTTCGGCAATACGGATCATCCAGTGCCACTCGCGTCCGGCTGCCATAGCGGGGAGCGCATGGTCGCGCACGTAGGCCAGCGCGCCGTCATCCGGGTAAGGCCAGGGTACGCGGCTGTCCAGGTAACGGACCACTTCCCAATGGGGAAATAGCTGTTGGATCGCCGGTGCATCTGTCAGCTCAAGGGGGGTTAGGATGAGGCGGCGGGTTTGGAACGTGGGGATGGGGCTCATGCTGAAACTCCTTTTTCAACGTTATGGCGTCCTTGGAAAACCCTCCACGCTAAAAGTTATCCGTCATCCTGCACAGCTTGCTGTCCTCCAAGGATAAAGGGGGAAGCTCAGTCGTTTTCACGGACAGTTGCTTGAGAGTCACCGTGCACTTGTATCGCCCCGCGGCGTCCAGTTGGTAGTCCGCCCCTGCTTTAGGGACAAAGCGGAACATGTTGTAGCATTGAGCACCGATGTAATGAAACGCGATGGGCTGCCCGGCAGGCACCAGCAGCTCAGTCATCACCGTGGAGGATGAGTATTTATCGTCATCTGGCATGCCCAGGCTTTCGCCGTTGCGATTGGCGTAGCCATCGCGGAACGCCACCATGACCCCGGCGCCCGGCAGGCGGAAGTCCACGCAATCGGACTTGGGTACAGCCCTGACCATGCCATCGCTGATCACCCGCAAGCGCGCTGTCTCACCACCGTCTGGCGTTGAGTAGGGCGTGGAGAAAGAGCGGACATCCGACAGCGCTCCACAGCCGGTGAGCAGGGTCAGTAAGGTGAAGTTCCAGGTCTGTCGCAGGGCGCGGGACGTAATGCGCGGGCAAATGTCAGTTCGGGAGTTGAGGGGGCGCGGCGATTGGCTCACGATGATGCTCCATGCGGGTCAGATATCCAGGGCCAACGACGGTCGAGATGAACGCGATGCCAGCGCGAGATTTTATAGAGGGTTCGGGGATTGGCTGCAATGGCCGATGTATCAGGGCGCGTGTCATCCTGAGCTCCCGTGGATCGACAACCAACCCTGCCCCTTGATCAGCAGATGATTGCCCTACCCCTTGTCCGGCTCTTTGGCTGTCTTTCTGCGGCCGTTCGAAGTCACCACGTTGTATTCACTGGCACCGGCCTCTTCAACTGAATATGCGACCGGAGAGCCCTCGTGCAAAACGTAATGAGCTGAAGTGTTACTAACGGAAAGAGGGACAGTTTCGATATGAGCCGTCACCTTTGCTGAGGCCGCGGTCAAGAAAGCACTCGGCTCCATCGCAAACCGCTCCGCCAGCGCATACGCCATCTTGTGGCTGATAGGCCTATCGCCATTGAGCACTTTGGACACCGCCGTTTTATCACCGATTTCAGGGAGGTCTGAACCGGTGAGCCCGAGCGTCTCCATCAGATCCTTGATCAATTGCACAGGCGTGCAGGTCGCCTCAAAAGCGGCATTCGATTCGCGAAACTGTTCGGAGTCGCGCTGGTAGACCAGGATTTCGTCCTCGAGCTCAACGAGAATTTTCTCCTCGGTCCTGCTCAATTCGCGCCCGTCGGTGAGCGCATCGAGCAGGTCGGTTGCACGCTCATAATCGGCAGGGGTCTTGATGCCATGCACAAACTCACCGCGCAGGCGATCCAGTACCGCATGTAGCTCGCCAAGCGTTGCGATCACGGTTTGAAAGTCGTTACGGGCTGCGCTCATCGTCTTACCCCTTTGTTTCCTGCATACCAGACGTTGGCAACGTCGTAATCGGCATGCGTGTAGATGTGTTTGACGTAGAACTTCTGCCGGGTGTAGTTGACGCCACCTATCACCCTGAGATTATTGCCGCCTACGTCGATCACCACCCAATTCATTGCGGCTCTGGGCTTGAACAAGTCGACACCGTGCGTACCGAACAGCTTTTGCAGGTCCGCGAACGCTTTGGGGCGTGCCATCCTCAAAATGCGCAGGCATCGATCAAGCCCGGCCTTGTCGTTCGGGTACAAAATCGCAGCGTCGTCAAAACGTGATGGCGTGAGTATATCCATGGGCTTCCTTGTCTTTGAGCCGATGGTACTCTGGTTGTGTTTTTTCACAACTACGATTTATTAGCAGCCACGGGACTCATACGGTGGCAAGCAGGCGATTTGGCCGGCAGCATTGGGCCAAATGGGTTATCACCTACACATCCCGAGACAAAAACATGAACCCTGTCGACTCGAACCGCCTAAAAACCTGGCAGGCCCTTTCCTCGCTCTTCCTGGATACCGAGATCGACGACCTGACCTGCGACTACATCGCTCGCGCAGTCCTTGAAACCAATTATTCGCCAAAGGAAATCCACAGCATCCTGTGGAATGAAGTGTTCCCGGTGCTCGAAACGAACCTCAGATCCGTGGCGGGTGAATGGGCGGGGTGGAGGTTGCTGGAGCACCCGACGCGATGAGCCGGCATCGTCAGGTTATCTATACTGGCTTCCCGGATGAAAATCAGAGCGTGAACAATGGCCCTCACCCCCAATCAGAACCCTCCAGTCATTCTGGTCCCCACTCAACAAAGCGACTCGGAGGATCTGGCGGGCATTCGAATCGAGGCCATGCGCGAAAGCCTGGAGCGTGTGGGGCGATTTGATCCGGTGCGGGCGCGCGAGCGGTTTCTTGGTGGTTTCCAACCCTGCCATACGCGCCACATCGAGGTGTCGGGAAAGAGGGTCGGGTTCGTTGTGGTCAAGCCTTTCAGTCATGAACTCTTGCTTGACCACTTGTATATAAGGCCCTGCGCGCAAGGATCAGGAATAGGCGCGGCTGTTCTCGATCATATTTTCAAGGAAGCGGATGCGGCCGCGCTCCCGCTCAGGGTGGGCGCCCTTAAGGAAAGCGCGTCGAATCGCTTTTACATCCGCCATGGCTTCCAATTCGTCGAAAGCAGCGAGTTCGACAATTATTATGTTCGGCAGAGCGGCACGACGGGCCCGGCTAGCTAGCCAATCGACACAGTCACCGCAGAATCAACACCGCCGCCACCGCAATCACGGCCACCACACCAAAGACCATCCGCGCGATCCACGGCGCGGTGAGCCAGACGCCGGTCACCCCGGCAATCTGCCCCACGTTCTTTTCGGTCAGGCGGAAACTCGGCTCCCGGAAAGGATTGCCGCAATGTGGGCAGGCGTAGGCCTTGTCGGAAATTCGGGAAGCGCATTCAGGGCAATCGATCAGACTCATGTGCGACCTCAGGGAGAGACGAACTTGGGGTACTGACAAAGACCACGCATTTCCGGTTTTTGTTCTGAATCGAGCCAACCTTTTGGAAAACACGCTACGCAAAAGCGAACTGCTTCACAGCCAACAAGATAGCCCAGCCACTACTGTGGGGGTTTTACGCGCCGGATAAGATCGTTCAGCACGTAGGTGTCCAGGAAGGCTGTGACTTCAATGATCTGCCCATTCTTGAAGGTCATGTGCCACAGGTAGGTGTTGTTGTAGGGTTTGTGATCAAGCGCCGTGGCTGTTCCATTCCACAGAACAACCACGACATCATTCTGGGCAACGATGCTCTGCACCGTGGGGACAATCGGTGTTGCCAGTCGCGCAGTAATCGGCCGCACGACTTGGGCCAGCTCAGCCTTGCTGTTATAGACGCCGGAAACAGGACTCGTCCCGGCCACGGTCCATTTCGCATTGGGCGCCAGCAGATCGAACACCGTGCCTTTGCCCTGCTGCCAGTGAGTGAACGCCTGGCGGACCAGAGTCGCATTCGCGTGCTGGGTGTTTTCCGAAGCCCAGACGTTGTTCGTAAAAAATATTAAAGACAGTGCAAGCGCCTGGACGCGCCAAGCAAAATTCATCCATCTGGTCATGATGTTCTCTCACAGCAATGCAGTTGATAAGACGCTCTTCCAGGAGGACCTTAACGGCATGTGCCCAGAAACCTTTGCCCGATACTGCTGTGAGGTTGTCTGATGCTGTTTGGTAATCAGGCCACTGTGGGAGCGAGCTTGCTCGCGATAGCGGTGGATCAGTCACTTTGATGTTGGATGTATGGCCGTCATCGCGAGCAAGCTCGCTCCCACAGGGGGCGGTGCTTATTCCTGGATACTCCACATGCCTTGTGTATTTTTCAGACGGCAGAAACCACAAAACCCCTGGTTTTCTTGGAAAACCAGGGGTTTTGTGTGTATCGAATGTGGCGGTGAAGGAGAGATTCGAATTTACTACCTCTCAAGCCCTTTAAGCGCCGTATTACGGGGCTTTCAGCTTGAATAGTAGTACAGCTGAGTAATACAATCGACCGTACTACTCCCCTCCTACGGCCCACCATGGCAGACCATCTGATCCAGAAGAAAGGCGAATCCACTTGGTATGTCCGGCTGGCAGTGCCCGCTGATGTTCGTGCAGCTATGGGCGGTAAAACTGTCCTCACTCGCTCATTGAAAACAGGGTTACGCGGCGTAGCCATGGAGCGGCGACACGCAGTAATTGCCGAGTGGAAGGCAGCATTTGAGAGAGCAAGAGGAAAACGGGCTGCACGTGGCGACACGTGGAAAGACCCGATTGCGACAGTTGCACAAGGCATGGCACAAGCTACACGCAAGCTGAAAACCGATGTAGCGCTTGGAGAAGTGGACGACCAAACGACGTTTGCTCCTGACGAAGTAGAAGCCCTGTATCAAGGTATCTTTGACGGTTCTCCCGAAGGGAGATCACGCAGAGAGAAGGCGGACCGGGTTTACGCCATGACGGGCGTTGAAGGTGAGCTAGCTAACGTCGAATTTGCAAAAGAAATGGCTACAGCCCTCATGGCTAAGGTCTTCGGTGTAACGCTGGAGCTTTCCTCAACGGAGCAGACCGAGGCGCAATCAATACTCAACGACCCCAAGGCTCACAAACCAAAATCACCAATAACAGACGCCCGTGTTACAGCATTCCGTGAATTCAGAGAAAGTCGTGGGGGTGCAGCGAAGCACATCGATACGCAATGCGTACGGATGAAGACGTTATCAAAGCTCCTCAAGGACGAAGAGCTACCGTTGGACTTTGACACTGTGGATAAATGGCTGAAGTCGCTAAACCGAGCACCAAACACCCTTTCACAATATCTCATGGCAGGCACTGCTTTTTGGAAGTGGGCAACGAAATATGACGCCGGTTGGCGAGTTGATTTCAAGGACAAGGTGAACCCATTCTTAGGACACGACTTACCACAGGGTGGCGGTTCGGCGTTGGCTGGGCAGGAACGACAAATCTACACACGAGATGACACCCTCAAGCTGCATCAAGCCGCTCTGGAGAATGGGGATCAGCCGTTGGCCGACCTCATCACGCTTGGCTGGTACACGGGTGGTAGGATCGAAGAATTGTGCAGGCTCACCAAAGACAGCGTGATTACTATCGATGGCATCCAGTGCTTCGACTTCCCCAGAAGCAAAAGCAAGGCTAGTAAGCGCGTGGTGCCGATTCACCCAAGCCTGTTGTCCATTGTGGATCGACTCAGTAACGACTCCACAGACAGCTACCTAATCCCCATCAAGTCAGACGGCCCCTACGGCAAACGTTCCCATGCAATATCGAAAGCCTTCGGCAGACTGCGTACAGCAGCAGGCTTCAGCAAGTTGCACGTCTTCCATAGCTTTCGACATACCGTAGTCACTGAGCTGATCAGAGCTGACGTGCCAGATGCCTTGGCGAAGGAGTTGGTTGGACACGAAACGGGGTCAGTGACCCACGACGTTTACTCGAAAGGTGCGTCCACCAAGCAGAAGCTAGACGCCATATCGAAGCTTCCCGCCATACCAACTGTTTAGACGTCAGCTCCGCTGACAACACCAAGGAAAGAGCAAGAGTGCGGTTTGCATTTATATAATGCGACTCTATTCCACCAAAGCATAAAAACAAACACCCCAAGAACAATAGCGAATAAGCCTCACTGAAAATTAAGCGATGTTTGGGTGTTCATCGCCTTTCGAGTAAAAAATATTCTTCGCCTCTAACGCAATAAAATATGCGTTTAGGACAACTTCTATAGCGTAAGACGCAATTCTGTTTTTTGCGCACAAATTACGCACAGACTTAACCACAGGTAGGACGTTGCATTCGCCCCTCAAAACGCATTATCTTGTAGCACGGCACGAAAAAAACCCTACATGTAGGGGTTGTCGTAGATAGAAGACCGTAGGTCTGTAGAAGGGAAAGCTTGCGGGTGGTCACGAGAAGTTTGGCGACAGAACGTGATTCACCCGCACCACCCCCGATACACCCGTTTCGAAAAACGCATGAATCTGGGCAGGCGGTTATTAAGCCAACAGCGTGACCGTCACGTCAACAACACTTTGAGTGTACGGCGTCACGCCCAGAGGATTGCATCACTGCAATCATCCTAAAGGCTCGACTCACCATGGCTAGACGTCATCGTAACCGTTCATCATCTCAACGCACCAAAAGTGTTTTCGTTCATGATTACCCACGCTGGCGTTTTGGGCGGTGGGAGCATGTGAGGCAGCATTTCCGTAGCCCGCCTTTCCAGTATGTACTCGATCTTTAATCGATGAAGACGAATCACCAACTTGACTCAGGTTGGTGATTCTCTGCACCAAGGAAACCAAAATGTCGGGACAACCCAGCCCACTCCTACAGTTGAAAATCGCTCACAACGAAGCGGCAAGCAAACTGGACTACTTCATTCTCGGAGTGACGTTGGCAATCTGTGCCTACCTTGCCCAAACAAACCCCTATGCTCAGCTCGGCGTCAACAAGGAAACGTTCCTGCTCGGTAGCCTGCTGGTTTTCACAGCCAGCGCGATCTGCGGTTTCAAAAGGATTGAATCAACGATTTCCGCCATGCTCTCCAATGCCACGATATTAGAAGAAAAAGACTTACATAAGAGAGAGTTAGGCTTGCTAAATCTCAGTGAAAGACGTGCACCAGTTTACTGGTACAAGGCACGGAATTACCTGTTGGCTGCTGGGCTATTCTGTTATCTCGCCACGAAGGTGTGGGACACATATCAAAGCCACGGCTGGATCACTGTCAGTTGAGCCGCATCTTACTCACCGAGGGGAAAGTCATGAAAGCAGGGATAGCGGCAGCGGTTGCACTGGTAGCAGCACTAGGGTGTGGTCAGGCCATGGCAGGAGATGGAAATGAACTACTGAGGAGCTGTAAAGAGGCTGTCCGCGACGCAGATGGCGAGCGCGACACCAGTCGCATACAAGTCGGATATTGCTACGGTCTGGTGAACGGGGTTATGAACACCATGGTAACAATGAACGATTACATGCTTCCAAAAGAAAAGACGTGCTTCCCCGAGGGCCTGATGAATCAGCAGGCAGCAAGAATAGTTGCCAAGTATTTAGAAGAGCATCCTGCTTCACTCCACCGAGACGGAGCATTCCTCGCCATGGCTGCCTTTCAAAACTCCTATAAGTGTCGAAGATAACCCGTGCGTGTTTTCCAGATTTTCATTTTCCCGCCAGAATTTTCGACCACTTGAAGGATTGATCAGCCTTCAAGGCTGGAAAATAACCGCGCTGCTCAACGGTGTGCGATGGGGGCTTACCTGATCGCCAGCTTTTCCAAAATAACCTTCCCACCAAAGGCGCAACAACATTCTCAGAGCCTCTGTATGACTCGAGCTAGCACACTGCCCCCCATACATGACAAAGCCCGCTCAAGGCGGGCTCATAGACTGTCTGAAAGACTAACTCATTGCACGCTTGATCCTATACACAGTCGCTACTCCGCAATCAGCGAGCTTAGCCACGTCGTCGGCTGAAAGGGTTGGGTTCTTGGTGATGATCGCTTGCACCTTATTCCAGAGTTCCGCGTTCTTGCCCTTCCCTGCTGGCTTCCATTCTGGGTCAGCAGCTCGCTTGTTGCTTAGTCCTTGCTTGATGCGTTCAACGCGCTTCTCCTGGTCGAGACGGGCCATGGTTGCCATGAGGTCGATCAACATGTCATTGATGACTTTCATAATCTGGCCGGTGATGCCCTTGTCTTCGACCATCATGTGACTGGTGGGCAAGTCATGCACCACGAGGCGAAGCCCTTTATCTGCAATGGTGCGTTTCAACACCTCCCAGTCAGCCATAGAAAGGCGACTCAAACGGTCTACCGACTCACACAGGAACACATCGCCACGTTCTGCCACTTCCAGCAAACGTATCAGTTCAGGGCGATTGAGCTTGGTGCCACTGATGTTCTCGGCATACACGCCTACAATGGTTAATCCCTTCTCAACAGCAAACGCCTCAAGAGACTCTTGGGCGCGGTCTGCATGTTGGTCCTTGGTACTGGCACGGAGGTAGATGTGGGCGTTCATTGATGACTATCCTTTAATCTATTTATAATATAGATCAATGATAATTTATCAGATAGCCAAACGTACATAGTTATTTGATAGACAAATCAAGCTTCAGACAGACGGCTATCGCACTACCAGACATGTCTACTTTTTTGATAGCCATTCAGGGAGGGAGCGAGAAAGCAGAAACCTTCTCGCGATGAAGCTACTTTTTCTTTTTACCGCCACTCGGTGGCTTCTTGGGTGGAGGCTTGTCCTTCTCTTTCACCGTCTCCCTAGGCCTTTTCTCTGCCTCTTCCTTGGTTACGTATTCACCAGTGACTGCATCACGGTATCTCGTTGCCATGTCAGCTCCTTAATGGCACGTCGCCACGGTAGCGACACCAACAAAGCTAGCCCAGGAAGCTTTTTCTACAAGCTGGCGGGAATAGTATTTTCTGATGAAAAAAGATGATCCCAGCGCAAAACTGCCGTTTAGTGCAGAAACCTCAGATTGAGGCGTCAGCATCGAATCCAGCTTATCCATGGAACACGAGAAACCCCGGAAACGCCGACTCTAAAGGCAGCCACCCTGAAACTCACGTTCTAACCGGGTTCACTGGTTGAAGGATTTCCACCGGATTTCCGGGTGGTTATTCGAGGTTACCGCAACGGTTTCAAGCAGAACAGTAGCCTTGCGCTACCATAAGACTGTCGAAGGCTTCGATCTTAACGAGTGTGTCGCAATGAACGAGAAGCTATTTGTACTCAACAGCCAGAAGAAGAACACCAACCACATTCTTCACCTGATACTGAGTTTAGTTACTGGAGGACTATGGATTATCGTTTGGATTATTGTTGCATCCAGCGACAGCAACCATAACAAAAAGATCGACAAGCAAATAAATCAAATATTGCAATATAAGGCTCAAGGATTCAGCGATGGTGAAACTTACCGTCGAGTGGACTCCAATGAGGCTGCACAAAAGCTTAGAAATGACCAAATATTTATACTTTCGGTGATAGCGATTGGTCTTGCCTTATTCTACTTTCTAAAATCATAAGGTTATCGTATAAAGCGTCGCTTTCGCTGAATACACCTTTCAGCTTCGCTGCATTGATCGCACCGAAAGCGTTTAGCTTTCATCTTGACTCAGCTATGGCGTGACCGCCGACTACCCTTCGGGTGTACCTCGACACAAATAAAATATAACAAAAATCCAGCTTTTTGCTTTTGACCCTGCTCTTTGCTTCGGTGCATAAACGAATGCGTTCGCATTCAGTAGTAACCCCGTCAGCGTCCGCTGACAGTTATTGCACGTCACCTTCGGTGTATCAAGATCAAAAGCGAGGAGCTTTGATGTGTATTGATATTATTGTATTTGATGGTGGGCTGATCCAGAATCGGGACGATGCGACTAACGCACTCTCAACGGTGAGATTACATTAGTGCTCACGCACTGACGCTTTCTATATCCGCGTGTAATTAATTCAGACCTACGGTCTAGGGTCGTTCGCTTCTCTCTCTTATCCGCGTGTATTTCAAGCGGTCATATCCTCCACCAGTGAGGTCCTGTACGACGCGATGAAATCAACCTCATAACGTAGAGCGTCCATAACCTCGGAATTGCCTGAAAGGTAGAGGTCAATACCGCCAATAGCGAACTTTGCCGCATTGGCAATACGTCTTGCCTGACTCTCAGAGACTGGTTCAAAGCTACGATTGCGAATTATCGACCTAACGGTCTCCGTGCTGATGATGGGCAACATACACACTCGCAGTACATCCGAAGGCGAGACATTGAGCGTTCCATTACTCGTTCCGCCTGATGTGTAGCAGGCACCATAGACAAAGTCATCCAGCCACTGCATACCCTCGGCATGAGCCACTTGAACGTAAGGTGCGAGTGTATTTACGAAGACCTTCGGCTTAGGCCCACGCTTGGCTCTCACCGCATCCAAGTCAATAACGCCGACAGGGGTTACGCTCGGTTCGAAGTCACCGACGACTACGTGAGAATCTGGATCAGCAAGGTATCGCTCCTGTATGCCATCGATAGCGGGTTGAGGTAGTTCGTAATCTTGTTGTGCAGGTGTGTACTGGGTGGCGATGTATTCACCGTAGATTTCACCAGTATCTCGATCAACTCTGAAACCATTGATATTGCTGGTATGGCATTGTTGTGGAAGGTGCAATGGGTTACTCAATTTTGTATCTCCTGTGTTCAGCTCATGTCATAGGCAAATGCCTCGTTTTGTTAGATAGGGTCAAATTTCAGGCAGCACAAAACCGGCGCCTGACATCACTCTGTGGTGGAGTCGAGAACGTTCGATGCGTACCGCTGGAAAGAGTGACCTTATACGCCTGTTGACCCTATTTTGTCAAGATACATTACATGCCGGTAGTTACACCCAATCAAACTACCGATTGAAGCCCCTGCAATGCGCTTTGAGGGTTTTCTTCTAGCGAGACGACCCAAACTGTAACTCCGCGTCTACCCACACCCATATGGCTCCGTACAGCCCGCCAGGCCCGCTCTACGGGCGATCTTGCCTCGGTAGCGAGTACGTAGCCCCTGGGCACCACTATTTTCCAACCGGCTTAGTTAGTCGCTGTTGCATGCGGGACTTTTTTTCGACTGCGCGAATGGATTTTTAAGAGGTTAAGACGAATAGCTTGTACTTACTTTGAGAAGTTTCCCAATCTTGGCGAGCGCCTTCGAATTATCCGCTGAAAGCTGAAAGATATTGAGAGGACGCTCAAAAGGTTGCTGATGCTGCGTGTAGGCGCTCAGTAGTGAGTAACTAATAAGATTCAGTTCCTGCGCTGCACTCCGTATATCAACTCTTGAGGGCAGCCTAAATATTCTCCGCGCAAGACGATAGCCTGAAATCACTTCTGCTTTTGACATAAGTTCCGCCGCGTGACCCTTGACCGCTGCAGAAACCTCTTCATCTGTCGCAACGTTCGTGATCTTTGCTTGATAACGCAGAAGAGTATTCGCAGTTTGCCCAATTGCTCCTTTGAGTTGCTGTACGGGCTCGATGACAAGCTTCAACGCGATTTGACTAACGATAAAAATAATGATGCCACCCATCATTGTGAGGACAAACGTTATCAGTTGAGCATATGCAAGTTGAGTCATATATGTCGTCTCAAGCGCCATCATTACAGTTAACCCTATGGCCGACGGAAATTAGCCCGCCCATTCCGCTGCCAAGGAGGCCGTCTCGCAACACTACGCCGTTGCGAATCATCATCCAATACACATTGTTCCCGGTGTAACCGCCATATGAGTTTTTGGCATTGATCACTGTACATACGGTATAGCCGAACACAAGCTTGCGCTGGGCGTACATGAATTCCTTACGAGGCTTACTGAAGCTCTTGAAAATCGCCGACTGGGGATCTTTGAGATTACCCTCTGCCCAGCTCTTCACTATTGATTCGTAGTTTTGCGGATATTGACCCGCATCAGCAGCCGCTAATTCTGCTGGCGTTGGGTCAACTAGCTCCGTCATACCCGCCGTAGGATTGTAGACAGCGAGCTTAGGCGGAGGGCTGGAAACGCAGCCAGCGAGGGCCATCGAGATTAGAAGCGAGGCCGTAGATTTCATTGCACAAATCCTTTTGACACTAGAGAGATGTCCAGGGTGCCAATATGCCATCCACTCGTAAAGGTCTATTTTTTATAACTACGTCGAGAGCACCGCACGGCACTTAAAGCCCCCTGACACCGAACAAAAATCCACAAGATCGACCTGGATAGGCAGCGCGTAGCTCAAAAACATCTGCAAGACGTCAGCGGCGAATGAATAAGCGTTGCTTGAAGATTGTCAGCCACAGCCTCGACGTGGGCCTGCCAGGCCTAACAGAGCGCAATCAGGTATCCACTCCCACTGGCAGCGTAGGTTATTCCGCGCTGCCGTGGTGTATCATCGGGACTGTTAGACGGATGAGATGGGGTGATGATTTTGGGCACGGAGCGTAATCTAGGATGGTGGTCGAAACTCAGTATTGGCGCGGCAGTTGGAGCGGTCATAGTCGAGAAGTCGGTTGACTGGCTGTTCAATACATCTCTGTTTTCGGAGTCGCGGAACGCGCTTAAAGGACTCTGGTTCTGGCTTCTAAGTGACCTGCCCATGCCTACGGGACTGGTGATAGGTCCACTTGTCCTTTGCTTATTTCTGCTGGGGTTGAGCAGCTATTACCTCCGATCTTACAACAGAGCAATGGACGAACTGGAAGCACTGCGTAACCCGCCTCGACCCCGACTTAATAACGCGGAGCATGACGTTATTATGACGGTAGCGGAGTTCTGGAACAGCGAGCGCTCCCCTAATGAGCGCGACGTCCGCTCCCATTTGAATATGACCCCTCTGGCTGTCCATGCTGCGTTAGACGGACTTGTATCATGGAAGCTAGTCGAACCATCAGGCAACCGCTGGGATGGTTTCGCCATTGGTCTTACGCCAAAAGGCCGAACCTATGTTCAACACCCAGAGAGCATAGCCAGACGCAATCGGAAACTAGGTTGATCAACTACGAGGTAGGCGCCGCCGAATCTTGAGCTAATTCGGCGGCGAGGGCGGACATCATCTTGAGTTTTGCTACGAAATCTTTGAGATAGCTCAACGTTTCCTTGTAATTTGCTTTAGGCATCCGACATTTCGCCATTCGACATAATGCAGCTTATGCTCCGCAAGCTTGTGCACGAAAACTCATCGGCTGACCCCTTCACGCAGATTCATACGGCGGGCGTAAAGACCACCAACAATGGCCTTGAACGTTTTAAGGCCCCAGCCGTGATATACAACCTCCACACCAGAGAGATAGCGTGTGTGAGAGTTGATGTATTCATTAAGAAAACTCAGAGCATTACGGCTGCCCTGTACGGTGATAATGGTTGTATTGCCATCAACAGCGAACCAATGGTGGGCAAAATCGGTAGTGTTTCCGCTGCGACGTTGCACAAATGCATGAGCAAGACCCAAGAAGGCTGAAACACTTGCGGGATTTGTAACTCTGTAAACGGCGTAGTATTGTTGCGGGGATTTATGCATCCCTTGAGGCGGTACAGCAGTTGCTATCATTGTTTTCCTTTATTCTTCTGGGCTTGTTTTGCCGCTTCAACTAACTTGCGAGCACGCATCTCCACTTCCATCATCTCTGCAAGCTCCTCTATAGCCATACCAGACGCTTTAGCAGCTTCCTTATGCACTGGTAGCGCCTCGACCACTACAGGGACTTTCGGAGCCTCTGGAGAGCTTAGGGCAATAAGTGTTTCGGGACAGTGTTTCTGTCTAAGTAGCAACTCCGTACCTGACAATGTTGCTGGATCGATCAGAGTCTTATTAGTCATTTCGCACTTCCATCAGCATTCAGCTTGCCCGACTCAATCAGTTGCTCACGAAGCTTTGCACGAGAGACGGCAAGCTCTTCACGCACTGTTTGCTCACGCCTCAAGCGTTGCTGCTCTTCCGCCTGTAGGCGATCACGCTCATCCTTAGCCAGAGACATTGCTACTTGACGATCTACTTCCGTACTCAACGCTGCTTCAAGTTCGGCCTCGTAATTTGCTCTAACTTTCTTACACAGCTTGGCAAGGTCTTTCTCTTGATCTCGCTCAGGCTTTTTCAGATACAGAGTAATGAATGAGGCATGAGGACTTTCAACTAGCGTTGCAGTGGGTAGACCAGCCATCGGTTCAAGGGGCGTCCAGCAGGCTGCACGGTGCTGGTGATACAGTTCGAGCGCCTCAACCAACGTTCCAGGTGTGAACTCGACGATTGCACCGAGAATATTAGCGAAGGGCTTTTCAATTCGGCTTTCGTAAAATACTTTTTCATTCTGGCAGCGTGATCGGTATTCCGTTTCGGAAAATACAAATTGCATTGGTGTTTGTGTACTCATGGTGTTGTTTCCTTCTGTTTTTATGGTTGGTTGTGTTGCTGTGGGTGTTGTACTTTGTTGCTTGACCGCTCTACATGCTCGTTGTCGGCATGCACTTGAGCAATTCTTGCTGCGTACTGTTCGACTGGCGTAACGAACACCGCAAGTTTCACAATATTGATAAATCAAGGCCATAAGCGGCCACCTCCTGAATTAGAGTTGTCATAGATATAACGTTTATTATCTGTATGTCACAGATAGGATTGAAGGCAAAAAAATAACCGGAACGATGTCCGGCTAATGAATGCACAAGGCTTTCGAAGTTACATGAGTTGTATCGCGAATTTGGTTCGAGGGCGCGGAGGATCTAACCCTACACCCTCTACAGGAATCGACCACAGCCCTGTTGAACTGTTTGTGAGGACTCTCAACCTCTGGTCTACGAGTGTGCGGCCACCATTACCAGACTCGCGACTGGTCGAAGGCTTTGAGGAAACCTTGGCCTACAGCGAACGGAACTCAGTCAGTAGCCGGTTCCGTTTGATGTTCTGAGTCGGAAGGTGTTACGAAGTGCAAAGCTCAATCGCAAAATAAATCTTGACCTTACATACAGAGAATACCACAGAATATGTCAATTGTCAATACACACAGCAACCAAAAATGCAAGATATTTCTGAATAAGCCGACAAATGGTACATCTAGGCCCAGAGGGCTTCGAATAGAGAAACAGACAAGTGGTATAGGGGTTACGCGTGGAGAATGCTCAAATCGTCAGGAAACCGATTAGAGACCACACAGAAGACAAACGAGAGGGAGTAGTACATTTGAGTAGTACAAACGAAAAACCCCGTGAACTCTAAGTAACTGAATTCACAGGGCTTTCTAAATGTGGCGGTGAAGGAGAGATTCGAACTCTCGATACAGTTTCCTGTATACACACTTTCCAGGCGTGCTCCTTAAGCCACTCGGACACTTCACCGTATCTCGGCAAACTGTTCAGTCTGTCGAGGCGCGCTAATGTAGTCGAAAGCTTTTCCGATGGCAAAGGTTTTTTTCAGAATTTTCATGCGGTTAAGCTTGGTCGGGCATTTCAAACACGCCTGGGCATGGCAAACCGGCCAATCTTCGGGGTTATGCAGGCGCTGCTCAATAGATGAAGGCGAAGCAGGATGGGCGGGCCAGGCTGTTTGCAGAGCCTGAGGCTGACCGGTGAGTCAGTCACGGCGCTTTACCTGACCTGCGGCGGTGGGTAACGTCTGCGTCACTTCTCTTACAAGGAATAGCGTCATGAGCGACTTGATTGCCTACCATCTCGACGACGGTATCGCGACCCTGACCTTGAACAACGGCAAGGTCAATGCCATCTCGCCAGATGTGATTGCCGCGTTCAACGCTGCGCTGGACCAGGCGACGGCGGATCGGGCGGTGGTGATCATTACCGGGCAACCGGGGATTTTGTCGGGCGGTTACGATCTGAAGGTAATGACCGCCGGTCCCAAGGAAGCGGTGAGCCTGGTCACAGCTGGCTCGACCCTGGCCCGTCGCCTGTTGTCGCACCCCTTCCCTGTCGTTGTCGCTTGCCCGGGGCATGCGGTGGCCAAGGGTGCGTTCCTGCTGCTCTCGGCGGACTACCGCATTGGCGTGGAAGGGCCGTTCAGCATCGGGCTGAACGAAGTGCAGATCGGCATGACCATGCACCACGCCGGTATCGAGCTGGCCCGTGATCGCCTGCGCAAGTCGGCGTTCCATCGCTCGGTAATCAATGCCGAGATGTTCAATCCGCAGGGTGCTGTGGATGCCGGCTTCCTCGACAAGGTGGTGTCGGCCGAAGAACTGCAGGGCGCGGCCCTGGAAGCGGCGCGTCAGTTGAAGAAGATCAACATGTCCGCCCACAAGAACACCAAGCTGAAAGTGCGCAAGGCTCTGCTGGAAACGCTGGACAGTGCGATTCTCCTGGATCAGGAGCATATGGGCTGAGGCTTGTAGGAGCTGTCGAGCGGAGCGAGGCTGCGATCTTTTGATCCTTCGCTCCGGACTCAATTGGTAATGGAAAGATCGCAGCCTCGCTCCGCTCGTCAGCTCCTACGGGCCCACCGAGAGCAATGCTCCCTCTCTACAGGTGCAGCCCTCCCCTAGCGCCGGGATTTTTCCTACGTGCGTCGTTTAAAAGTCCGCAACCGCTCTAGGCCGCTTCTGTCGCCTTATTTCGCAACATGCGCTTAAACATCGTCCATTTCCTACATCTATAGGGCCAATTGCCGAAAACAGTGCACATCCGTACACTGCGCCACCTTTTGTCCCGATGGGGCCTGTAGATGCTGTTTGTATTGCGTATGTTGTTGATGGGCCTGCATTTTGTATTGGCTGGCGTGCTCGGGGTGATTGTGGGCCTGTGCCGGCCGTTCAACCCGGACAACAGCCGTTTATGCGCAAGGTTGTACGCGTTGCCAGCGATGTGCATTTTGCGCCTGCGGGTCCGGACGCAAGTCGACACGCTGGTGAACAAGCCCAATGGCTGCGTCATCATCGCCAACCACCAATCCAACTATGACCTGTTCATGTTCGGCAACGTGGTGCCGCGCCGTACCGTGTGCATCGGCAAGAAGAGCCTGAAATGGGTGCCGCTGTTCGGGCAATTGTTCTGGCTGGCGGGCAACGTGTTGATCGACCGCGGCAACGCGATCAAGGCCCGAAAGTCGATGCTGACCACCACCCATACGTTGCAGCACGAGGACACCTCGATCTGGGTTTTTCCGGAAGGCACGCGCAATCTGGGCGAAGACCTGCTGCCATTCAAGAAAGGCGCCTTCCAGATGGCAATAGCCGCCGGAGTGCCGATTGTTCCGGTATGCGTGAGCAGCTACATCAAGCACATGCGCCTCAATCGCTGGCGCAGCGGTGACATCCTCATACGTTCATTGCCGGCGATTCCTACGGCCGGATTGAGTATGGATGACATGCCCCGGCTCATTGCCCAATGCCGTGAACAGATGCGCGAGTGCATCGCGACAATGGACCGGCAGCTGCAAACCGCCTGAATGGAAACCCGCCCCCTCGGCGGGTTTTCTTTTGCCGCCGAACTCCGCAGATTTTGCTGACTCTCAAGCTACAGGGCGCGTTAAGCTGGACGCTGCCTGCCACTGCCATTTTCAATAAGAAGTGAACCACCATTATGGGTAGAGTCGTTGCTGCTGCGGTCTACAGCGCCGGTAAGAAAGTCACCAATATCACCCTCGACGAAGGCAGCGCCTGGGCTGCCAAACCTGGTCATTTTGTATGGATCGGTCTCGAAGAGCCCAGCGCCCTGGAGCTGACCAACCTGCAGCGTCAATTCAACCTGCACGAACTGGCGATCGAAGACGCCATGGAGAAACACAGCCGTCCCAAGTTGGAGACCTTTGGCGATGCGCTGTTTATCGTCACGTATTCGCCGATACGCAAGGACGGCAAGCTGCAGTTCATCGAAACCCATATCTTTGCCGGCAAGGGCTACATCATCACGGCTCGCAACGGCCATTCCGCGTCCTACGCCCACGTCCGGCAGCGCTGTGAGGCGCGTCCGCTTTTGCTGAAACACGGGGAAGATTTCGTTCTCTACGCCATCCTTGATTTCGTGATTGAAAACTACCAGCCAATGGGTGAAGCCATTCACGCCGAAATCGATGAGCTGGAACACAATGTCATGTGCAGCTCCCTGAACGAACGGGACATCCAGAACCTGCACAGCTTGCGCCGCGACGTATTGCGCCTGCGCCGTTATGCGGCGCCAATGGTGGAGATCAGTGAAGAGTTGCAGCGACTGGACTTCCCCTTCATCGACAAGAACATGAGCCCGTATTTCCGCGACGTGCAGATTCATGTCACGCGGCAAATGGAAGACCTGACGACCCTGGCCGACATCGCCAGCCAGACCATCGAAGTCGGCGTGTTGCTCGAAGCGTCGCGCCAGAGCGTGGTGCAGCGCAAGTTTGCAGCTTGGGCGGCGATCCTGGCGTTTCCCACGGCTGTGGCCGGGATCTATGGGATGAACTTCCAGGACATGCCGGAGCTGAGTTGGCAATACGGCTATTTCGCGGTGCTGGGGGTTATTGCGGTGGGCTGCTCGTCGCTGTGGTGGAGCTTCAAGCGATCGGGTTGGTTGTAGGCGAACAGTGGAATTTGTGTGGGATTCATCGCGAGCAAGCTCGCTCCCACAGGGGATTTGCGTCGTACACAGATCCAGTGTGGGAGTGAGCTTGCTCGCGATAGCGGTGGATCAGTTGGCCTGATGCTGGATGTGCCGCCGTCATCGCGAGCAAGCTCGCTCCCACATTAGAGAGTGGTGATCTTTAGCCTTGGGTGGCTTCGGCCTGCGGCTTGTGAGCGACGAAACGCATCATCCACTCCGCCACCGTGGTGCCGTGGTGCTCGTGGGCAAGGCTCGCCACGCCCTGGCTATAGATCTGCTCGCCGAGGTGCTGCTGGCGAATCTCCAGCAAGGCCCGGGAATAATCGTGGATGAACTCTGGGTGACCCTGGAAGCACAGCACCTGGTCGTTGATGTGGTAGGCGGCAAACGGGCAGAAATCGCTGGAAGCGATGACCGTCGCGCTTTCGGGCAATTCGGTGACCTGGTCCTGATGGCTGATCAGCAAGGTCAGTTCTTCCATCACCGGGCTCATCCAAGGTGCCTTGGCGGCGAGTTTGTAGCGATGGGTGCCGACACCCCAGCCTTGGGTGGCACGCTCGGTCTTGCCGCCCAGCAACAACGCCAACAGTTGGTGACCAAAGCACACACCGAGCAATTTATCGCCGCGCTGGTAACGCTCCAACAGGTAAGTCTTGAGGGTTTGAATCCAAGGGTCGGTGCCGAAGGAGTCAGCCTTGCTGCCGGTCACCAGATAAGCGTCGAACTGCTCGTCATCGCTGGGGTAATGCCCCTCCATCACGTTGTACACAACAAATTCGGCCGCAATGGGCTGCTGCGAAAACAGGCGCTGGAACATCTGCCCGTAACCCTGATATTGGTCGACCAGTTCCGGACGCAGGATATCGGTTTCCAGAATGCAGATGCGTAGCGACATAAAAAATACCTGACACGATGATGGGAATATTGCACACCCCAGAGCCTGCCCTGAAACACGGTCCCAAGGCAAGCCCCTTCCCGGGTCTGTCAGAACAGTTCGTGGCGGGCGGCTTTCTCCAGCAACAAGGCCGGCGGTGAGAAGCGCTCGCCATATTGCTCGGCCAGATACTGGGCGCGACCGACAAAGTCTTGCAGGCCGTATTGATTGATAAACTGCAGCGCACCACCGGTCCAGGCGGCGAAACCGATGCCGAAGATCGAGCCGACGTTGGCGTCGGCCGTCGAAGTCAGCACTCCCTCCTCCATGCAGCGCACGGTTTCCAGGGCCTGGATGAACAGCAGGCGATCGCGGATATCCTGCGGGGAAATCTGCCCGTCGGCTTTCTCGAAGCGGCTTTTGAGCGCCGGCCACAGGTACTTTTGCCCATCGGCCGGGTATTCATAGAAACCGGCACCGGCGGCCTTGCCCGGTCGCTTGTATTCGTTGAGCAGCAAGTCGATCACGGCGAACGCCGGGTGCTCAATCGGCGCTTTCTCTTCTGCGCGCAGGTCCTTGGCAGTTTGCGCGCGGATATGGCTCATCAGGCTGAGGGAAACTTCGTCAGAGATCGCCAGAGGCCCGACCGGCATCCCGGCCTTGCGCGCTTCGGTCTCGATCATCGGCGCACTCACGCCCTCGCCGAGCATGGCGATGCCCTCGTTGGTAAAGGTGCCGAACACCCGCGACGTAAAGAAGCCGCGACTGTCGTTGACCACAATCGGCGTCTTGTTGATCTGCAGGACAAAATCGAACCCCCGGGCCAGGGTCGCGTCACCGGTGCGTGCGCCCTTGATGATCTCCACCAAAGGCATTTTCTCCACCGGGCTGAAGAAGTGCAGGCCGATGAACTTCGTCGGGTCTGGCACAGCCATGGCCAGGCCGGTGATGGGCAAGGTCGAGGTGTTGGAAGCGATCACCGCATCCTCGCCCACCACCGCCTGGGCGGCGGCCGACACACTGGCTTTCAGGGCGCGATCTTCAAACACCGCTTCGATGATCAGGTCGCAGCCGGCCAGGTCGGCGTTGCTGTCGGTGGGGTGAATCCGCGCCAGCGTGGCTTCGCGTTGCTCGGCGGTGAGTTGACCGCGTGCGACCTTTTTATCCAGCAACGCCGCCGAACGGGCCTTGCCCTTCTCGGCCGCCGCCAGATCGACATCCTTGAGTACCACTGCGATGCCGGCCACGGCGCTGACATAGGCGATACCCGCCCCCATCATGCCCGCGCCGAGCACGCCGACTTTTTTCGTCAGATAAGGCGCAAAACCCTGTGGGCGGGAACCACCGTCCTTGATCTCGTTGAGCTGGAACCAGAAGGTGCCGATCAGGTTCTTCGCCACCTGGCCGGTGGTCAGTTCGGTGAAGTAACGGGTTTCGATCAGGTGCGCGGTGTCGAAATCAACCTGGGCGCCCTCCACCGCTGCGCAGAGGATTTTCTCCGGTGCTGGCAGGCAACCCTGGGTCTTGTTGCGCAGGATCGAAGGGGCAATTGCCAGCATTTGCGCAACTTTCGGGTCAGACGGCGTGCCGCCCGGCAGTCGATAGCCCTTTGCATCCCAGGGTTGGATGACGCTGGGGTTGGCAAGAATCCAGGCCCGGGACTTGGCCAGCAGCTCGTCACGATCCTTCGCCAGCTCATCGATCAAACCGGCCTGCAGCGCTTGTTGCGCATTGACCTTCTTGCCCTCGAGCAGATACGGCAAGGCCTTTTCCAAACCGAGCAGGCGCACCATCCGCACTACCCCGCCGCCACCCGGCAACAGGCCAAGCGTGACCTCCGGCAAGCCGAGCTGCAGCGACGGCAGGTCCAGGGCCACGCGATGATGGCAGGCCAGGCAGATTTCCCAACCACCGCCGAGGGCCGCGCCATTGATGGCCGCCACCACGGGTTTGCCCAGGGTCTCCAAGGCTCGCAGTTGCGCTTTAAGCAGCAGGACCATGTCGTAGAAAGCCTTGGCCTCGGGCTTGCCGACCTTGATCAATTCGTTGAGGTCACCGCCTGCGAAGAAGGTGTGCTTGGCCGAGGTGATGATCACACCGGCAATCGAGTCCTTTTCAGCCTGCAAACGGGCGACGCAGGCGGCCATGGCCTCACGGTACACCGCGTTCATGGTGTTGGCGCTCTGGCCCGGCATGTCCAGGGTCAGGACGACGATCCGGTCCTGGCCGGTTTCGTAACGAATGGCATCGCTCATGAAAAAGTGTTCCTTGAAGTCGGGCTCAGAGGCGTTCAATGACGGTGGCAATGCCCATGCCGCCGCCGACACAGAGGGTCGCCAGGCCATAGCGCAGGCGACGCACCTCCAATTCGTCGAGCAACGTGCCAAGGATTGCGCACCCCGTGGCGCCCAAGGGGTGCCCCATGGCGATGGAGCCGCCGTTGACGTTGACCTTGGCGGGGTCGATGGCCATGTCCTTGATGAACTTGAGCACCACCGAGGCGAAGGCTTCGTTGACTTCGAACAGGTCGATGTCCTCCACCCGCAACCCGGCCTTGGCCAGGGCCTTGCGGGTAGCCGGCGCCGGGCCGGTAAGCATGATGGTCGGGTCGGTACTGGTGACAGCGGTGGCGACGATCCGCGCCCGGGGCTGCAGGCCCATGGCGCGCCCCTTGGCTTCGGAACCGATCAACATCAGTGCCGCGCCGTCGACGATGCCGGAACTGTTGCCCGGTGTGTGCACGTGATGGATTCGTTCGACATGACTGTAGACACGCAGCGCTGTGCCATCGAAGCCCATCTGGCCCATGGCCTCGAAGCTTGGCTTGAGCTTGCCCAGGCCGTCGAGCGTGGAGTCGGCGCGGATGAATTCGTCGTGGTCCAGCAGCACGATGCCATTCTGGTCCCGCACAGCGACCAGGGATTTATTGAACGAACCGTCACCCCGGGCGCGTGCCGCTTTTTGCTGGGAATGCAGCGCATAACCGTCGACATCCTCACGGGTAAAGCCTTCCAGCGTGGCGATCAGGTCGGCGCCGATGCCCTGGGGAACGAAGTGACCGTGCAGGTTGGATTGCGGGTCCAACGCCCACGCACCGCCATCGCTGCCCATGGGCACCCGGGACATGGATTCGACGCCGCCGGCCACCACCAGGTCTTCGAAGCCGGAACGCACTTTCATGGCCGCCAGGTTCACCGCTTCCAGGCCCGAGGCGCAAAACCGATTGAGTTGCACACCGGCCACGCTGACATCCCAATTGGCCACCAGCGCCGCGGTCTTGGCGATATCGGCCCCTTGTTCACCCACCGGGGTCACGCAACCGAGCACGATGTCATCGACCTGGCTGGTGTCCAGATCCATGCGCTGCTGCAAGGCGCTGAGCAGGCCGCCCATCAGGTTCACCGGCTTGACGCTGTGCAAGGTGCCATCGGCCTTGCCCTTGCCGCGGGGCGTGCGTAATGCGTCGAAAATCAAAGCTTGGGTCATGACGTCCTCGAAACCACGGGGTAATGCGATGCCTTCAACCATAAGCCCAGCGGCGCCGGATTCAATGACCACAGCGCTCAATGGCGTTGACGGCCACGCTCAGACGAACGGTAGCGAGCTATCGGGTTAACCGATTCAGGAGGGCAAGCTGTCTAGCAAAAGGGCCGGCAGGAAGGTGGCAATAGGCCTCATACCTTTTTTAGAGCAACCTGTACCAAGCTGATATGAATTGGATCTAAGCCAAGGCCGCCGCGGCCCCTAATGTAATCCTTGTACAAGAAAGTCGTCGGGTTTTGCCGAGGCGCTTGTCGAACAGGAAGTGCAACGCCAGCCGCCATGGATATGCAGGCTGGCTTCTAGGAAATAACAATAAAGGCGGGTCAGCCATGTTCAAACATTCGAAAGTTCGCCAAGCCGGACTCATTCTCTTTGCCACGACGCTGCTGTTGATTTTGCCGAATATCACCAAGGTGATTGGCTGAATCCTGCGCGAGGGCATCTGCATCATCCATTAGTTGTGTCGCCAAAAAATGTGACGGGTTCTCTGTTCGAGCCGCGATGGCTGTGCCAACCTTTGCGGCCCCCCCTCGACATGGAAGGCGATCGACTTGAAAGCTCTTATTGTGTTCGGGGCGTTGCTGCTCAGCACGCCCCTTTATGCCGCGCAACTGGTGCTGGAGTTGGGCGCGGGCACGCGCACCTGGCAAACCGAAGAACTGCTCAAGCACCCGGACGCTCAAACGGTCCAGATCGCTGATGACGCTTCCTACAAGAAACCGATGAGCTATCGAGCCGTGCCGCTGACGGCACTATTGACGGGCGTCCAAGCGGACGACCACCTGCAAGCCGTGGCCCTGGACGGCTTCGCTGCCGAAATGCCTGCGGCACCGTTACTCAACAAGAGTGGGGCCCGGGCCTGGCTGGCGATCGAGGACCCGGCCAAGCCATGGCCGTCGCTGGGGGAAGGCAAGCACAGCGCCGGGCCTTTCTACCTGGTCTGGACCGATCCGCAGGCTGGCCATATAAGCCCGGAGCAATGGCCCTACGCGGTGGCGACTATCAAGCGCCTGTCGGCCGTGGCCGAACGCTTCCCCGCCCTGCTGCCGGCGCCCAGCCTGGCCAAGGACGACCCGGTCAATAAAGGTTTCGAACTGTTCCAGAAAAACTGCCTGGCGTGCCATCGGCTCAATGGCGCGGGTGATGCGCAGTTCGGCCCGGACCTGAACATCCCTTTCAACCCGACCGAATACTTCTCCGGGGATTTCCTCAAGCGCTACATTCGCGACCCGCAAGCGCTGCGTCACTGGCCCCAGGGCAAGATGCCCGGGTTCTCGGCTGCGGTACTGCCGGATTCGGAGCTGGATTTGCTGGTGGGTTATTTGAAGCATATGGCGGGACGCAAGCAGCCATTGGCCCCGTGAGATAGCTTTTTTTGTGGCGAGGGAGCTTGCTCCCACTGGGCTGCGCAGCAGCCCCTTAATAAAGCTTGCGAGCGCTTCGCACTCGAGCGGGAGCAAGCTCTCATCAAACAAAATCCATCCCCTTGTTCTTTAAGCTTTTTTAAGCCGCAACCAATCGGACACCCAGCTTTGTAGCCTTGCGCTGCAAAGCTCTAAGCTGACGATCACGGCTTTTAGCCTCGTACTCATCCATATCCTGCGCCACG
>NZ_JBFREY010000025.1:0-80658 GCF_052114545.1 Pseudomonas sp. KB_12
CCGAACGCAGGCATTGCGCAGTGGGCATCCCGGCATGGATGCCGGGATAGCCGCGCTGGGCCATGGATGGCCCTTCGCGGCGGGCCCACGGAGCAATGCCGGAGTGAGGGCACACCGAGCCTAGGCGAGGTGCCGAGTGGTGGGGCAGAGCGTTTTTGGTTACTTTTGGCGCTCTTCCAAAAGTGACCCGCCGTAAGGGCGGAACCCTAAGCCGCCGTTACCGCAGCAACGGATATACACACCAACCCATCAACTCAAAGCTGCTTGGACCCCCCGCCAATCTGCCAAACATACGGCGGCTCCGTACCATTGATTTCCCAATCACCAATAATGCGCTCCTTGTAGATCAACGGATTATGCGAAGCAGCAGTGCGGGCATTGCGCCAGTGACGGTCGAGGGCTTTGCTGGTGCTGGTGGCCGAGGCACCCAGGGCATTGAACAGATCACTGGTAGCGCGTAACACCAGGTCGGAAATCACCACCTGGGCCTGGGCCGATTCCAGTTCGGCGGCGATGTTGGCGGTGTGTTCGGTCTCGGCGTTCTGACTGAAGCGGCTTTCGTAGGCGCGTTGGGAGGCGCTCGCGGCTCGCAGGGTGGTGGCTTCGGCGGCATAGACCTGGGCCGAGGCCTTACCGACCACTTGCTGCACCTGCACATCCTGGCTCACTTCGCTGGCGTTGCCGGTGCTGAAGACTCGCGTGCGTTTGCGTACTTGCTCGGTAATGTCATGAACCGCCGCGCGGCCGGCACCGGTCAGCACGGCCAGTAACACCAGTTGATAAAACGCGGTCTGGTATTTGAAGCGGGTAGAGAAGTCGATGAGATTTTCCGCCTCGACCAACGCATTCTCGAACAGCGACGTGCCGCTGCCGGTGGTGCGTTGGCCAAAACCGTCCCAGTCATCGCTTTGCTTGACGCCCGGCTGATGCACACGCACAGCGGCAATCACGTCGGCGCCGTTGTCGTCGCGTTGGGCATACACGTCGATCCAGTCGGCGAAGATACTGCCGGTGCTGTAGTACTTGGTGCCGTTGACGACCCACTGATCACCCTGGCGAGAAACCCGAGTAACGACGTCGCCGATTTTCACGGTGCCGACTTCCGTCCAGGCATTGCCCACCAGTTCACCCTCGACGAAGCGCTTGAACCAGATGTCTTGTGGGCTGCTGGCGTGGGCGTTGAGACGGTCCTCGACAAATGCAAAGTGCCCGCGCAGCGCCTGGGGCAGGTTGGAATCGGCTTCGGCCAGTTCGATCAGCAGTTGCAACA
Organism: Pseudomonas sp. KB_12; assembly: GCF_052114545.1. Classification (NCBI taxonomy): domain Bacteria; kingdom Pseudomonadati; phylum Pseudomonadota; class Gammaproteobacteria; order Pseudomonadales; family Pseudomonadaceae; genus Pseudomonas; species Pseudomonas sp. KB_12. The sequence continues at coordinate 1,271 of NZ_JBFREY010000025.1, forward strand.
GCTGCGGCAACGAAGCCCCGGCGCCGCCATATTCGACCGGTACGCGAATGGCACCAAAGCCTGCTTCCTTCAGCCATTTCACCTGTTCAAAGGGCAGGCTGCGCGTCTGCTCACGCTCCAGGGCGCCGGCCTGGATGCGTGCAAAGATCGGCCGAAAGCGTTCGGCCAAGGGCTCATAGTCGGTGCCGGTGGACAGGATCGGCGGCAGGTGTTGTTGCTGTGCGGTCATGGTGATGTTCCTTCTTATGACGAATAGGTGGGCAGGGGAGAAACCTGCCGGTGCCAGCGGCTATTGCACAGTCCATGCCTGAGGCCCAACGCCCGTAAATACGGGCCTGTACAGCGTTCATCAGGGAAAGGGCTGCCCTCGCTGCGAACAATCTGTTGCGCAACTGTGTGCCCGGCAACAGTTGCTGCCACACACATCGACGCGGCGAATGTTCGTCAGGCAACAGTGGATCAACAGCTTGTCCGTCAAGCGACAGTGAGATGATCCAGCAAAGCTCCTAAGACATTGATTAATAAATGAATATTCAACTGGCACGGTTGCTGCTCTACACCTTGTGCAGACGCTGAGGTGGCGTCTCCAGGCATGGGGTAAACGATGAGCAAGCAATTCAAAGTGGTGGCGGTGTCAGGCAGCGTGCAGCACCCGTCACGCACGCTGGTCCTGCTCCAGGCATTGGTCGACAGGCTTGGGCAGCAACTGCCGATCGAGCTGCGTCTGATCGAACTGGCCAAGGTCGGCCCCCAGTTCGCCGGGGTCTTGCGTCGCGAGGCGTTGCCGGCTGCCGTGCAGGATGACCTGCAGGCCATCGAGTCGGCTGATCTGTTGATTGCCGCCAGCCCGGTGTATCGGGCTTCGTACACCGGCCTGTTCAAGCACCTGTTCGATTTTGTTCATCACGAAGCCCTCAAGAATGTACCGGTGCTGCTGGCCGCGACGGGGGGCTCGGATCGCCATGCCTTGATCATCGATCACCAACTGCGGCCCCTGTTCGGCTTCTTCCAGGCCCTGAGCCTGCCGGTGGGGGTCTATGCCAGCGAAACCGATTTCACCCAATACCAGATCTCCAGCGCACAGGTGCTGGAGCGTATCGAGCGCGCCGTCGAGTCGGCGTTGCTGAGCCTGGTCCCGAGCGTTCGACGCGACGCCAGTGCCGCCTGATCAATTTCTTCTTTCAAAACGAGCCGTGGAGTACATGCAATGAGCCAGGACACGATCAAATTTGCCTACTGGGTGCCCAACGTCAGTGGCGGGCTGGTGGTCAGCAAAATCGAGCAACGCACCGACTGGGGCATCGACTACAACCGCAAGCTGGCGCAGATCGCTGAAGCGGCCGGCTTCGACTACGCCCTGTCCCAAGTGCGCTTCACCGCCGGTTACGGTGCCGAATACCAGCATGAGTCCGTGGCGTTCAGTCATGCCTTGCTGGCCGCCACCACGCGCCTGAAAGTCATCGCCGCAGTGTTGCCTGGGCCGTGGACACCCTCGGTGTTGGCCAAGCAGATCGCAACCATCGATCACCTGACCGGCGGGCGGGTGGCGGTCAACATCGTGTCGGGCTGGTTCAAGGGCGAGTTCACCGCCATTGGCGAGCCATGGTTGGAACACGATGAGCGCTATCGCCGTTCCGAAGAATTCATCACCGCCCTCAAGGGCATCTGGACCACCGACAACTTCACCTTGCGCGGTGACTTCTACCGCTTCCACGACTACACCCTCAAGCCAAAACCACTGCAGCAGCACCCGGAGATCTTCCAGGGCGGCAGCTCGCGGGCGGCGCGGGACATGGCGGCCCGGGTATCGGACTGGTACTTCACCAACGGCAATACCGTGGAAGGTGTCAAGGCGCAGATCGATGACCTCCAGGCAAAAGCCGCGGCCAACAATCACAAGGTCAAGGTCGGTGTAAACGCCTTCGTCATTGCTCGTGACACCGAAGAAGAGGCGCGTGCGGTCCTTGCCCAGATCATCGACCAGGCCGACCCCGAGGCCGTCAATGCCTTCGGCGATGCGGCGAAGCAGGCCGGCAAGTCCAGCCCGGAAGGCGAGGGCAACTGGGCCAAGTCCAGCTTCGAGGACCTGGTGCAGTACAACGATGGCTTCAAGACCAACCTGATCGGCACACCGCAGCAGATCGCCGAACGCATCGTCGCGCTCAAGGCCGTGGGTGTGGATCTGGTGCTCGCCGGCTTTCTGCACTTCCAGGAAGAAGTCGAGTATTTCGGCCGTAAGGTCCTGCCGCTGGTGCGTGAGCTGGAGCAACGCAAAGTGGCAGCCAAAACGGCGGCAGTCGCTTAGGCGCGGGAGGCAACATGGGCACGTTCACCGACACTCTCGACGCGGCACCGGCCAGCTTGCCCCAGTGGTTGCAGCAACAGGCGCATCGGCATGGCGCGGATGTCGCGCTGCGCCATAAGTACCTGGGTGTCTGGCAGGAGCGGACCTGGGCGCAAGTGGCCGATGAGGTGCGCCGTTTGGCGAGTGCCCTGCAAGCCCGCGGTTTTTCAGCGGGCGCGACCCTGACGATCATCAGCCGACCCAGGCCGCAGGCGCTGCTTGCAGCCTTGGCCGCGCAGTGGCTGGGAGGCGTGGCGAGCCTGTTCGACCCGTTGGAGGCATCGGCCGAGCAGGTGCTATTGCTCGGCACGCTGCAGCCGGATTTCGTCCTGGTCGAAGGCCTGGAGGAGATGCTGCGTCTGCGTGCGGCGCAGGTGGTTGCACGTGTGCTGGTTTATCTCGACAAGCGTGGCCTGGCCGATTCGACGCCATTCGTTCAAGCGCTGGATTACGCCGCGCTGGTTGCCGAGCGCCCAACCGATGAACGGGCACCGCAAGGGCAAGTGCTGCAAACGGCCTTTGTGTTTTATCGCGGGGCTGGGCAGGCGATTGAAGAGCAACGCGTCAGCCACGCCGAGCTGCTGCAGGAGGGCCAGCGGTTGGTGACGCGCGAAGGCCTGGGACGGCAGGAAGAGGCATTGGCCGCCCGGGCGTTCGCCTCGGGCGGACAAGCCCGCTATCTGCTGGCGCCTTGGTTGATAGCCGGTTTTCGCCTGAATTTTCCAGAAAACCTGGCGACCCGTGATCGCGACCGCCGCGAGCTGGGCCCGACGCTGGTGGCTGGAACGCGCGAAACCTATGAGCGTTTGTACCGCTATGCGCTGGAGCGTTTGCCGGCGCCGGGCAGTTGGTCGCGTGGGCTGGTGGACTGGGCGTTGGCGGCCCATCCCGACGTCTTGCAACGGCATTTGGGTGACTGGCTGGTGCGCCGGCCTTTGCGCGACGTGCTGGGGTTCTCCCGGACCCGCGCGCCGCTGCTGGTGGGCGATGCGTTGCCGCCCCAGACCCAGGCGTTTTTCCAGGCATTGGGTATCAGGGTTCGCCAGTGGGGCGATGCGGCCCACTGGGAAGCGCCGACGCATCTTGTGCAGCAAACCACCGATGACTGGAGCGGGCTCCAGTCGCAACTGGCCTGAGAGGAGACGCGCCATGACCCAGACGGCCACCGCACATTTGCTGGAGCTGGACCATATTTCACTGTCATTCAAAGGCGTCAAAGCGGTCACGGACATCAGTTTTCGTGTCGCCACCGCAGAGATCTGCGCCTTGATCGGCCCCAACGGTGCAGGCAAGAGCTCGCTGCTGAATGTCATCAGCGGCGTGTACCAGGCCCAGGAGGGGCATATCCGTTTTGATCGACAGGAGCGGCGCCGGATGCGCCCCCACGATGTGGCGGTACGCGGCATCGCCCGCACGTTCCAGAACATTGCGCTGTTCAAGGGCATGAGCGTGCTCGACAACGTGCTCACCGGACGCAACCTCAAGCGGCGCAGCACTTGGATCGAGCAGGCGCTGCGCATCGGTCGCGCCAGGGGCGAGGATGACCGCCAGCGCGAAGCGGCCGAGCGCGTTATCGCGTTCCTGCACTTGCAGCCCTGGCGCGACACCCTGGTGGGCACGTTGCCCTATGGCTTGCAGAAGCGCGTGGAGCTGGCCCGGGCGCTGGCGGCGGAGCCTCGGCTGTTGCTGCTGGACGAACCCATGGCCGGAATGAACGCCGACGAGAAGCAGCAGATGAGCCGCTTCATCGTCGATATCAATCGTGAACTGGGCACCACCGTGGTGTTGATCGAGCACGATATCGGCGTGGTCATGGACATCAGCGACCACGTGGTGGTGCTCGATTACGGTCGCAAGATCGGCGACGGCTCGCCCGAAGACGTACGGCAGAACCCCGAGGTCATTTCGGCCTACCTGGGCACTCGCCACTGACACCGGATATTCGACGCCTTCCCGCTGGGCTCTGTAGGAGCTGGCGAAGGCTCGGGCCGCGTTCGGACGATCTTTTGACTTTTCGCTTGAGACTTAAGTGTCTGGGGAAAGATCGCAGCCTCGCTCCGCTCGACAGCTCCTACAGGGGATCGCCTGTGTAGGAGCTGGCGAAGCCTGCGATCTTTTGACTTTTCGCTTGAGACTCAAGTGTCTGGGGAAAGATCGCAGCCTCGCTCCGCTCGACAGCTCCTACCGCGCAGCCCAGCGGGAGCAATCTCTGGCCACAGGATCCTCGTTTGTATTGACCGAACAGTATTAGGAACAGCGATGGAATTTTTCTTTGAAGTATTGATTGGCGGGTTGTTGGCGGGAGTGATGTACGCCTTGGTGGCCATCGGTTTTGTGCTGATCTACAAGGCCTCCGGGGTATTCAATTTCGCCCAGGGCGCGATGGTGCTGTTCTCGGCGCTGACCTTCGTCAGCCTGCTGGAACGCGGTGTGCCGTTCTGGCTGGCGTTCCTCATCAGCCTGGCGGCGATGCTGCTGATCGCCGTGGCCGTGGAGCGTGTGGTACTGCGCCCTTTGGTCAACCGTTCGCCGATCACGCTGTTCATGGCCACCCTTGGCCTGTCCTACGTCATCGAAGGGTTCGCCCAGGCGCTGTGGGGCGCCCAGGTGCATGGCCTGGAGCTGGGCATCAGTGACGAACCGCTGGAGCTGGGCGGGATGTTGTTGTCGCAGTTCGACATTTTTGCCGCGTTGAYGGCGGCGTTCCTGGTGCTGCTGCTGTCCTGGCTGTTCAACAAGACCCGGCTCGGATTGTCGTTGCGGGCGGTGGCCGATGACCCGCTGGCGGCACTGGCCGTGGGCATCCGCTTGCAGCGAGTGTGGGTGGTGGTGTGGGCGGTGGCAGGGTTTGTCGGGTTGGTCGCCGGGCTGCTCTGGGGCGCTCGCCTCGGTGTGCAGTTCTCGCTCTCGCTGGTGGTGCTCAAGGCCTTGCCGGTGCTGATCATCGGCGGCTTCACCTCCATCACCGGCGCGATTGTCGGCGGCTTGATCATCGGCGCCTCGGAGAAGCTGGCGGAGGTTTACCTCGGGCCCTTCATCGGCAGCGGCATCGAGAACTGGTTTCCCTACGTGCTGGCGCTGCTGTTTTTGCTGGTGCGTCCGGCGGGGTTGTTTGGCGAACGGGCCATCGAACGGGTTTAGGGGAGCGCATGATGTTTTATCGAGAAGCAGGCCAGTTCAACACCCGCTATGCCCAGGACCGCCGAGTCTTCGCGCTGCGCCAGTACCGTCATGGGCTGATCGCGTTGCTGCTGTTTGCCTTTGTCGTGGTGCCCTGGCTGGGCAATGACTACTGGTTCAGCGCGATCCTGATTCCATTCCTGGTGCTGTCCCTGGCCGGGTTGGGGCTCAATTTGCTCACTGGTTATGCCGGGCAACTGTCCCTCGGTTCTGCGGCGTTCATGGCGGTGGGCGCCTTTGCCACTTACAACCTCGAAGTACGGGTCGCCGGTTTGCCGTTGTTGGTCAGTATCGCCCTGGGCGGGTTGACGGCGGCGTTGGTGGCGGTGCTGTTCGGCCTGCCGAGTTTACGCATCAAGGGCTTCTACCTGCTGGTCTCGACCCTGGCGGCGCAGTTCTTCGTGACCTGGGCGCTGACCCGGTTCAGTTGGTTTTCCAACAACAGCGCCTCGGGCGTGATCAGCGCGCCGCGCCTGGAGGTATTCGGGGTAAACCTCGACGCGCCGGCCGGCCGCTATCTGCTGACCCTGAGCGTGGTGGTGGCGCTGTTCTGGCTGGGCAAGAACCTGGTGCGCAGCGAGTTGGGGCGCAACTGGATGGCGGTGCGCGACATGGACACCGCCGCCGCGGTTATCGGCATTGCGTTGGCAAAAACCAAGTTGCTGGCGTTCGCCATCAGCGGTTTTTTCCTCGGGGTGGCCGGCGCGCTCTGGGCCTTCGCTTACCTGGGCACGGTGGAGCCCCACGGGTTCGACCTCAATCGGTCGTTCCAGATTCTGTTCATCATCATTATCGGCGGCCTCGGCAGCCTGCTGGGCAACTTTCTCGGCGCGGCCTTCATCGTGCTGTTTCCGGTGTTGCTCTCGAACCTGGTGTCGCTGCTGCCCGGCGGGCTGGTGGACGCCGGCCAGGTGGAGAACCTGCAGAAAATGATATTCGGCGCCCTGATCATCCTGTTCCTGATCAAGGAGCCAGAGGGCCTTGCGCGTCTCTGGCAGAGATTTCGCCAGCGCGCTCGGCTGTGGCCGTTGCGCTACTGAGCGAACCGCACCACGCGGGTTTGCAGTTCCATTTTGTTGGCTTACCTATGGCTTCATAACAAGGAAAATCCGATGTTCAAACGATCATTCGCCAGCAGTCTGGCACTGGCCCTGAGCCTCACCGCCGCGGCCTTCACCGTCCAGGCGGACAACGAACAATACTTCCCGCTGCAAAGCTATCGCGTCGGCCCTTATGCGGCCGGCGGCACCGGTTTTTTCGGCGGTTTCATCGACTACCTCAAGTACGTCAACGCCAATGGCGGCGTGAATGGCGTCAAGTTGACCTGGAGCGAGTGCGAGACCGAATACGTGGTCGAAAAAGGCGTCGAGTGCTACGAGCGCCTGAAGAAAGGTTTGAACGGCGCGCCAGCGGCGGCCACCAACCCACTGTCGGTGGGTATTGCCTACGCCACCCTGGAGCGTTCGACGGCCGACAAACTGCCGCTGATCACCATCAACCACGGTCGCACGGACTCCACCGACGGCAGCGTGTTTCCCTACGTCTTCCCGTTGCAGTTGAACCCGTATTCCGAAGTGTCGGCGATCATCAACTACATCGGCCAGAGGGCCGGGGGGCTGGACAAACTCAAGGGCCTGAAGATCGTCACCCTGTATCACGGCTCCCCCTACGGCAAGGAAACCAACGAGGTGCTACAAACCCTGGCCGACAAGTACGGTTTTGCGCTGACCTTGCTGGAGGTGCCGCACCCGGGCAACGAGCAACAATCGCAATGGCTGAATATCCGTCGGGAAAAGCCTGATTGGGTGATCCTGCGCGGTTGGGGCGTGATGAACCCGGTGGCGCTGAAAACCGCACAGAAAGTCGGTTTCCCGGCCGACCACATCATCGGCAACATCTGGAGCAATTCCGAGGATGACGCTGCACCGGCCGGTGCCGCGGCCAAGGGCTTCATCGCCATCACCACGCACCCTTCGGGCACCGATTTCCCGGTGCTGCAGGGCATCAAGAAACAAGTGGTCGACGCCGGCCATGGTGACCTGGCCGACCCCAAGCGTTTCGGCACGGTGTATTACAACCTCGGCGTGGTCAACGGCATTCTCAACGTAGAAGCGCTGCGCATTGCCCAGCAGAAATTCGGCAAGCAACCCCTGACGGGTGAGCAGGTGCGTTGGGGCTTCGAGAACCTCAAGCTCGACGATGCACGACTCAAGGAACTGGGGGCGTTGGGCCTGGTGCAGCCGTTGCAGTTGTCGTGCTCGGACCATGAAGGCGGTGGCGCGGTGCGCTTCCAGCAATGGGACGGTACGCAGTGGAAGCTGATCAGTGACTGGGTACAGGCTGACCGCGCCTTGCTGCGACCGATCATCGAAGCGTCTTCGCACCAGTACGCCCGGGAAAAAGGCATTACCCCGCGTGATTGCAGCAAGGAATCCTGAGGCGTCACGGCGACCGGGCGTGCGTGTCCGGTCGCTACTTGAAAAAGGCGAAACAGCATGACGACGAACGTGCCGATCCTGCAGATCGACGATATTGAAGTCTTCTACGAACAGACCATCCTGGCCGTGCGCAGCGTGTCGCTGGAGGTCGCAGAAGGGCAGGTCGTGGTGTTGCTGGGCGCCAACGGCGCGGGTAAAAGCACCACCTTGAAAGCCGCCTCCAACCTGGTGCGTGCTGAACGGGGCGAAGTGGTGCGGGGGCGGATCGTCTACCAGGGACGGGAGGTGACCCACAGCGCGCCTCACACCTTGGCGGCGAACGGCTTGGTGCAAGTGCTCGAAGGGCGGCATTGTTTTGCCCAGTTGACCGTGGAGGAAAACCTTCTGGCCGGCGCCCTGGCGCGCCAGGTGCCGCGGCGCCAGTTGCTGGCTGACCTGGAGTTGGTCTATGGCCATTTTCCGCGGCTGAAGCTGCGGCGCAAAAGCCTGGCCGGCTACACCTCGGGCGGCGAGCAACAGATGATCGCGATAGGCCGTGCACTGATGGCCAAGCCGCAACTGGTCTTGCTCGACGAACCGTCGATGGGCCTGGCGCCGCAGATCGTCGAGGAAATCTTCGAGATCGTGCGCCAACTCAATCAGCACGAAGGCGTCAGTTTCCTGATTGCCGAACAGAACATCAACGTCGCCCTGCGCTACGCCCACTATGGCTACGTGTTGGAAAGCGGTCGTGTGGTCAGCGAAGGCAGCGCCGAACAACTGGCGGCTCGCGGCGATCTGCAGGATTTCTATCTGGGAGCGAGGGCGAGGGGGCAGGACACGGCCGGGATTGAAGCACAGAGCTCCCCCTAATTGGGCCACTGTCTGGGTTCTGTAGGAGCTGGCGAAGCCTGCGATCTTTTGATCTTTCGCTTGAGGCTCAAGTGTCTGGGGAAAGATCGCAGCCTCGCTCCGCTCGACAGCTCCTACCGTGCCCCCAGCGGGAGCAAGCTCCCTCGCCACGGAGCCCTTTGGAACTCAGGTCGACAGGTTGATCACCCGGCCATCCCGGGTGTCCAGTGCCGGGCGGCGTCGATTGACCACCAGTTCGCCGATCCTGATCAACAACGTGCGGGTGACATTGCGGCTCAGGCCCAACAGGCTGGCGGTGTGGACCTGATTGCAGTTGGCGTAGCGGTAGGCGGTGCGCAGCAACTCGGCCTCGACCTTTTCATACAAGTCGCCATGCTCTTGCTCGAGCAGTTTCTCGAAGGCTTTCTGCAAAAGCGTCTCTGCGCTTTGAGGGGCCGACTCCTGCGAGTTGTCCTGGCGTTCGATACGGAAGTTCGACAGGTGCAGGTCCTGCACGCCGATCACGTTGTTGCGGCAAATCAACAGGGTGTGGTGGATGACATTTTCCAGCTCGCGGATGTTCCCCGGCCAGGAATAGTCGAGCAATTTGCGCTGTGCCTGGGCATCCAGCGTCACCTCGCCGTGCCCGAGCCTGCGGCTGTACTCGGCAATGAAGTGGCGGATCAGCGGCAGGATGTCACCGGGGCGTTCGCGCAGCGGCTTGAGCACCAGGCTGACCACGTTCAGACGGTAATAGAGGTCTTCACGAAAGTGCCCGGCATTGATGGCTTTTTCCAACTGTACGTTGGTGGCCGCCAACACGCGCACATTGATCTTGATGCTCTTGCGCGAACCCAGCCGGACCACCTCGCGCTCCTGTAGCACCCGAAGCAACTTGACCTGGATCGGCAACGGCAAATCACCGATTTCATCCAGGAACAGCGTGCCGCCGTCCGCTTCCTCGAACCATCCGGCCTTGGCTGTCAGTGCGCCGGTGAACGCGCCTTTCTCATGGCCGAACAGCTCGGCCTCCACCAGGGTTTCGGAAAACGCCCCGCAGTTGACCGCAACAAACGGTTTGTGGCGACGGGCGCTGAGGTTGTGTACGTGGCGCGCCACCAGTTCCTTGCCGGTCCCGGTCTGGCCGATGATCAGCACGCTGGCGTCACTGGGCGCGACTTGCTGCAAGTGAGCCAGCAAAGCGCGGGAGGTGGGGTCTTCGAAGACCTGGGCCGTGGCACGAATCGAGGTGGCCAGGCCAGGGGAGGGAGGAAGCGTTAGAAGCTGCATGACGGTGGCCCGTTAATGAGATTGCCGTGACTGAAAATGGGTAAATGCCAACGTTCTTGAGGCAGTACCACGAAGCCATTGGGCTTAAGGCTTAATCTAAATGATCTAAAAAACAGACAACAAATAACCTTTAGTTATTTTCTTAGGGCTTCACCTGCACATAGCGAGGGGATCTGTCCTACCGGGTTCTGTAGGAGCTGGCGAAGCCTGCGATCTTTTGATCTTTTGATCTTTCGCTTGCGATTCAAATGTCTGGGGAAAGATCGCAGCCTCGTTGCACTCGTCAGCTCCTACACAACCCAGCTCGTCACAAAAGCCCTGATGGATTTATTCACCAATACGGATATGCGGTGTGACGGACATCCCCACGCGCAGTTTCGCCGCCCCGGGCTGGTCGGGGTCGATGCGAATGCGCACGGGCAAGCGCTGGACGATCTTGGTGAAGTTGCCTGTGGCATTGTGCGGGGCAATGGCGGAGTAGCTGACGCCGCTGGCCGGCCCCAGGCTTTGCACCGTGCCTTCCAGTGCCTGGCCCGGCAAGGCATCCACTTCGATATCCACGGTTTGTCCGGTCTCTACGCGCGCCAGTTGCGTTTCGCGAAAGTTGGCGGTGATGTAGACGGCGTCCAGTGGCACGATTGCCAGCAAGGGTTTTCCGGCATTGACGAAAGCACCGACGCGTATCGATTTCTCCCCGACGGTGCCGCTGATCGGTGCGGTGATGCGGGTATAGGAAAGTTGCAGTTGCGCGATGGCTTGCGCCGCCTCGGCATGGGCGAGGGCCGCCTTGGCCTTTTCCAGATCGGCCTTGAGGATATCCACGTATTGCCGGGCAGCCTGCAACCCCGCCTGGCTCTTGTCCCGGCTGGCCAGTTGGACGCTCAATTGCGCTTCGGCCTGCTGCTGGGCCTGCACGGTGCCCGACCCGTCGGTGGCCAGGTTGCGATAACGGGCCTGATTGACGCTGGCCAGTTTGAGCGCCGCCTCGTCTGCGGTTACCACCGCTTGGGCCTGACGTATGGTGGTTTCCTGTTGGATCAAGTGCGCTTGCAGGCTGGCGATGCCGGCCCGGGCGCTGGCGACCTGGGCTTGCGCCGCGTTCACGGCAGCGACGAAATCGCGGTCGTCGATGGTTGCCAGCAGGTCGCCTTTGTTCACCGGTTGGTTGTCGTCGACCAATACTGTCTCAACCGTGCCCGACACTTGCGGCGCTACCGTGGTGAAGTCGGCGTGGACGTAGGCATCGTCCGTAGACTGTATCGATGCACTGGATTCAGGACGATTGAAATAGAACGCCGCGCCGATGGCCACTGCGAGCAGTGTGGCGCTGATGATCTGGGCTTTCTTCGGTAATGCCATGATGAGTCACCCGTGTGAGGAGGAAGGTGATGAGGCTGCGTGCATGACAGGGGCGGGGATGTAGGTCAGTCGCAACACCAGAGGAATCAACAGCAGCGCCATCAGGCCCAACACGCGATAGGCATCGGCGATCGACAGCACCAGCGATTGCTGGCCGATGAGACTCATCAGTTGCGTCGGCTCAGGCACAAACGCCAGGCTGTTACCGACCAGTGCTCCCTGGTCCAGCAACATTTCTCCATGGAAGCGACCGCGCACGGTGATGAGCTGGGTAACCGCCGCTGCACCGGCCAGCGATCCGAAGGCGCGCAACGTGTTGATCGTGCCGGACACATAAGGCCCTTCAGCAGGCTGTACCACGCTGGTGATCAGGAACAGCATCGAGACCACCGCCATCGGTTGTCCGAGGGCCTGCAGGGTCTGCGCCATGACGAACTGGTCGCGGTTCCATTCGCTGGTCAGTTGTGAGCCGGCCAGACACGCCAGCGCGATCAAGCACAACCCCAGGGCGAACACGACACGCGCATCGATCTTTTTCTGGTACAGCAGCAGCGCCACCACGGGCCCCAGGACCAGTTGCGGCAGCGCGACGATCAGGCCGACCGACGCCATCTGGAAGGGGCGATAGTCCTGCAGTGCGCCGAGATAGTTGGCCGGTAGCAGCGAGCTGGACATCAACACCACCAGCAGCGCGAAGAACAGGGTGCAGCCCAGTCCCAGGTTGCGACGCCCGAGGATCTGCAACTTGATAAACGGTGATGGGTGATACCACTCGGTCAACAAATAGACCGCCAGCAAGGCCAGGCCAACCAGCAGCGAAGACGTGATCAGCGGTGAATGAAACCAGTCCAGCCGCACGCCTTGGTCCAGTGCGACAGTGATCAAACCGAACGCCGGCACACCGCAGGCCATGCCAAACCAATTGGCCTGTCGAAAACGTGGGACCTGGACGGGTTCCTTCGCCAGCCCCCAGGCGATCAGGCCTGCGGCGATGAGGGCGAGGGGAACGATCTGCCAGTACACCCAGCGCCAGTCCTGCAACCCATCCGTCCAGCGCCCGGCCAACCAGATGGACAGATTAGGCGCGAAGGTCGCGGTCATGGCATACAGCGCCAGGCCATACAGCCGTATGGGGGGCGGCAGGAATTTGAGCGCCGCCATCATCAGCAGCGGGATGGTGGTGCCGCTGGCAATGCCTTGCACAAAGCGCAAGGTCAGCAAAAGCTCCAGGTCGTGGATAAAAGGCAGGATCAAGGCGAGTAGCGTACAACTGCCGAGCATCCACAATTCGAAGCGACGAACCGAGAGCGTGATGGCGAACCACGCCGAAAAGGGCATGGCAATCAACTCGCCGGCGCTGTACACGGTGGTGAGCCAGGAGCCGTCGTCGAAGCCCAAGCCCATCGCGCCTCGCACATCTGCCAGGGCCAATGCGCCGACCCGGGTATTCAACCCCGCCATCATGGCGGCGAGAAAAATGCCGACCAGGCCGACCATCGAGCGTTTCGAGGACGAGGCCTGAGGCCCTGCGCTGGCCGCGACGTGCGCTGGCGACAGTGCGACGCTGTTCATTGGGCAACCTCCGGATTCCAGCCGCCACCCAGGGACTTGTAGAGATTGACCACGGTCAGCGTGGCGTCGGTCGTGTTGGCATTGAGGCGGGTTTGGCTGGCAAGCAGGTTGGACTGGGCCGTCAGTACACTCAAATAGTCGGCGGCGCCTTGCTGATAACCTCGCTCGGCGGCATGCAGCGCCTGCTTGTTCTGTTCATAGGACACCAGCAGCTCATCGTGTTGACGCTGTTGGGCCCCCCAGGCATCCAGGGCGTTGTCCACTTCATGCCAGGCTCGCAAGACGGTCTGGCGATAAGCGAGTGCCGCGGTTTTTTGCCGTGACTCGTTCAGGGCCAGGCGTTGCATCAAGCGTCCGCCCTGGAAGATCGGCAGGTAAACCGTGGGGCCGATGGAGAAGAACCGGGAATCCCAACTGGCGAGATCGCCACTGTCGAAGGCTTGCACGCCGATCTTTCCTTTCAGGCCAATGCGCGGATAGAAATCAGCCTTGGCCACACCAATGGCAGCCGTGGCGGCATGCAGTTGGGCTTCGGCGCGCAGGATGTCGGGGCGCCTGTGGGCCAGTTCAGAGGGGACACCAACCGGGACCCCGGAGGGCAGGGCAGGCAAGGGCAGTGCCTTACCCAGTTGCCCATCGAGGGCACGGGGCTGCTCACCCATCAGCAAGGCCAGTGCGTTCATCTGGGCGTTGCGACGTTGGTCCAGTTCAGGAACCATGGCCTTGATCGTGGCCAACTGCGCCCGGGCGGAGGAGGTTTCGAAGCGTGTCCCGACGCCGTTACGCTCGCGGCTTTCAGCCAGGCCGAGGGTGCGCTCCGCGACCGTCAGGTTTTGCCGGGTGATGTCCAGTTGCGCCTGGGTTCCGCGCAATTGCAGGTAGGTGCGTGCCACTTCGGCGGCCAGGGCCACCTGTGCGGCTTCGCGATCATAAATCGTGGCTTCCAGCGTCGCGGCGGCGCCTTCGCGGCCCCGTTGTGCACGGCCCCACAGATCGATCTCCCAACTGGCATCGAAGCCCAGTTGCCAGAAATTGTTGGGCCCGGTCGGAGCACCCAGGGCTGCGAACTTGCCATGTTCGCTGAGGGCCTCCCGCGTGTAGCTGGCATTGGCGCCTACGCTGGGTAGTAATTGCGACGCGGCGATGCCCAGTTGGGCGCGGCTTTGCTCGATGCGTTCGGCGGCCATCTGCAGATCAAGGTTGCCCGCCAGTGCGCGCGATTGCAGCCCGGTGAGCACGGCGTCATTGAACAGTGTCCACCACTGGGACGGCACCGCGGCAGTGGACGTCGGGATGACGCTTGCGTGCTCTTGTCGGGGCGACAGTTGCACAGCGTCAAGCCCGCTCTCAGGTTTCACGAAGTCTGGGCCTACCGTACAGGCGGTCAGGAAAATCGCGCCGATGAGCGTCAAAATGTGTCGAGGTATTCCGAAGAAAGCCGACATAGCCAGTTCCCCGTAAGGTTGCTGCGTCGCTCGACGAGCGCACGCCTGGGGTCAATGAATCAGCGATTGGCTCGCTGTGAATTCATGGTATTGGGGGACGTTTCCAGGCGCACTTCTACATCGGTTCAGCGAAACCATACGTCAGTGGCGGGGGATCTATACGAAGGTGTGGGGTCGGTGGCGTGATGGAAGCATCGTGGCGAGGTGCTGCTCCCGTTCGACGGCTGTAGGAGCTGGCGAAGCCTGCGATCTTTTGATCTTTCGCTTGAGATTCAAGTGTCTGGGGAAAGATCGCAGCCTCGTTGCACTCGACAGCTCCTACACAGCTCCTACTGGCGCAGGGCAGTGTTGATACAGGCCAGCAGTTTGTCGGCATCACAGGGTTTAGGCAGGCAGGCGATCAGCCTTGGTATGTGCGCCCCAAGGTCCGGGTAAGCGGTAATGAAGATGGTAGGGATTTGAAAGCCCATGGCGCCGAGCTGTTCATGCAGTTCCAGGCCACTCATCCCCGGCATCTGGATATCGGAAATCAGGCAGTGGGTAGCCGCCAGGGCGTTTGCGTCGAGGAAGTCCATGGCGCTGCAATAGGTTCGCACGTCATAACCGCTGGACCGTAACAGGCTTTTGAGGGCGGCCCGAACGGATTCGTCATCATCGACAACGGCAATCGTCGTCGTATTGCGCATCGGGGTGTCATGCATATCGGGTCGCTCGCACAAGCGCCTGTCGTCGTTACAAGATACGCGGTCTCCTGGGGCGCAAAAGTATACCTAGGTATAGCGCGCTAAGACCAAAGGGTTGGCGTTGGATACAACGGTTTGTCCCAGGGCTGCTTCCACTGTACGCAGGTACAACTGACCTGGGCTGACGGCTCACCTAGACTGGCACGCATCGTTCCCCCGGGGTTCAACACCAAACCCCTATGGCGCGTTAATTCGCTGTTCCTCTATGAAATCACTTGAAGGGCTTTCATGAGGGGTTAATCTAGAGATCGGCAACACGACCCGTTCTGGATCCCGACAGAGCCCATCCTCATCGGGCGGCCAGCGCAGCCACGGACGTCGCCCCAGCGCGACGATATCGGCCATGCGACGTGACACTGGATGCCAGCCCGACGGCAACGTGCGACGGATAACTCACTACAAATTGCTCGCGTGCCGATGGAAAACCACATGCAGATTTTATGGGACGATGGTGAACGTGTCTTCTGCCGGGAACTGCGTCCGGGTGTCGAGGGCGATTGCAGCGTACTGGTTGCGCGGCCCGCTGCCGAACAACCGCGTCCCGGCTGCCTTGGCCGTCTGGCCCACGAGTTTGGCCTGAAAGACGAACTCGATGGCACCTGGTCGGTGCGACCGTTGGAGATGGTGCGCGAAGGCGCCCAGACGCAGCTGGTGCTTGAGGATCCAGGCGGCACGCCACTCGTGCAATTGCTGATTGCGCCCATGGAGACGGCCACGTTCTTGCGTCTGGCGGTGAGCATCGCCGTGGCCCTGGATAAGCTCCACCAGCGCGGTCTCGTCCATAAAGACATCAAGCCCAGTCATATTCTGGTGAACTGCTTCGACGGACAGGCCAGGCTCACCGGGTTCGGCCTCGCCTCACGGCTGCCACGGGAGCGGCAGGCGCCCGAGACCCTCGCGGGGACGCTCGCCTATATGGCACCCGAGCAGACCGGCAGGATGAATCGCTCGATCGATTCACGCAGTGATCTCTATTCCTTCGGCGTCACGCTGTACCAGATGCTGACCGGCTCGCTGCCGTTCACGGCATCCGACCCGATCGAGTGGGTGCACTACCATATCGCCAAGAAACCCTTGCCACCTCGCGAGCGGGTTGGAACCATCTCCCAGGTGCTGTCCGACATTGTCATGAAGCTGCTCGCCAAGACGGCCGAGGAGCGTTATCAGACCGCCGCGAGTGTGGAATATGATTTGCGGCGCTGCCTCGCCGACTGGCAGCAACAGCACCACATCAATGCCTTTGCGTTGGGCGAGCATGGCCCGTCCGATCGGTTGTTGATTCCCGAGAAACTCTATGGTCGCGAGCATGAGGTCGACACCCTGGTCGAAGCGTTCTCACGGGTCGTTGCAAGCAGTGCGCCGGAGCTCGTCCTGGTCACCGGCTATTCCGGTATCGGCAAATCCTCGGTGGTCAATGAGTTGCACAAGGTGCTGGTTCCGCCGAGGGGACTGTTCGCCAGCGGCAAGTTCGATCAGTACCGCCGCGACATCCCCTATGCGACGCTGGTGCAGGCCTTCCAGAGCCTGGTGCGCACCCTGCTTGGCAAGAGCGACACGGAACTGGCGAGTTGGCGTGACGCGCTGCAGGAGGCGCTGGATGTCAATGCGCGGCTCATGACCGACCTCATCCCTGAGCTCAAGCTCATCATCGGTGAACCACCACCGGTTTCGGCACTTGATCCACAGCAGGAGCAACGTCGCTTCCTGCTGGTGTTCCGGCGTTTTATCGGTGTGTTCGCCCACGAAGATCATCCGCTGGCGCTGTTTCTCGACGATTTGCAGTGGCTCGATGCGGCCACGCTCGATTTGCTGGAGGATCTGTTGACCAGCGCTGATGTGCGACACCTGTTGCTGGTGGGCGCTTACCGCAGCAACGAGGTGGATGTCACCCACCCGCTGACAGGCAAGCTCCAGACCATTCGGAACGCGGGAGGCAACGTCGTCGAGATCATGCTGGCGCCGCTCGCCAAGGTGCACATCGAGCAGTTAATCGTCGAGGCGCTGCATGATGAGCGGGCCCGCATCGAGCCCCTGGCGCAGTTGGTGCTGGACAAAACCGCCGGCAATCCGTTCTTCGTGATTCAGTTCCTGCAAACGCTCGCCGACGGGCAACTGCTGGCCTTCGATCATGACGCCCGGCAGTGGTGGTGGGACCCGGACCGCATTCATACCGAGGGCTACACCGACAATGTCGTGGACCTGATGGTCGGCAAGCTGGTGCGCCTGCCGGGCGAGACGCAGCAGGCGCTGCAGCAGCTGGCTTGCCTGGGTAACGTCGCCGGGATCGAGGCGCTTTCGACCGTGCTGGGCATTCCCGGGACGCAGGTCCGCGGGATGCTCTGGGAGGCGATTCGCCTGGAACTGGTCGAGCGGCTGGACGATGCTTATGGTTTTGTCCACGACCGTATTCATGAAGCCGCTTATTCGTTGATCCCCCAGGAATCGCGCGCCGAGACGCACCTGCGAATCGGACGATTGCTCGCCGCGCAGACATCCGCGCAAGGGCAGGAAGAGGCGATTTTTGAAATCGTCGGCCAGCTCAATCGCGGCGCCGTGTTGATCACCGACCCGGCTGAGCGGGAGCAGTTGGCTGCGTTCAACCTGATTGCCGGCCAACGCGCCAAGGCGTCGACGGCTTATGCGTCGGCGCTCAACTATTTCACCACCGGGACGCAGTTGTTGGGCGAGGACTGCTGGGCGCGTCGCCATGGGCTGATTTTCGCGCTGGAGTTGAATTGCGCCGAATGCGAGCTCCTGACCGGGCAGCTGTCTGCCGCCGACGAGCGTCTCACGGCGTTGTCGGATCACGCCATGACCGTGATCGAGCGGGCCAATGTCGCGTGCCTGCTAATGGATGTCTACTTGCTCCTGGATCGCAGTGACGGTGCGGTTGCGGTCTGCCTGGCCTACCTGCGGCATGTGGGGATCGAGTGGTCGGCCCATCCGAGCGACGATGACGTGCGCAGCGAGTACGACCGCATCGCAGCGTTACTGGGGGACCGGGCAATCGAGGACCTTATCGACTTGCCGTTGATGGAGGATGCGACATCCCTGGTGACCGTCAATGCGTTGGGGAAACTCTTCGCGCCGGCCCTGCAGAGTGAAGCGAACCTGGCGGACCTGTTGATCTGCAAAGCGGTCAATCTGAGCCTTGAGCATGGCAACTGCGATGCTTCATGTTTGCTCTACGCCAATTTATTCAGGGTCGCCGGTCGCCGGTTCGGTGATTACCAAGTGGGCTTCCGATTCGGTCAGCTTGGCTGCGAGCTCGTTGAAAAACGTGGTTTGGCTCGATTCGAGGCGAGCACCTATCTTTGCTTCTCGTGCTTTGCCGTACGCTGGATGAAGCCTGTGGAGCAATGCCGCGACCTGTTGCGTCGTTCGTTTACGGCGGCGAATCGAATCGGCGATCTACCGTATGGGGCCTACGCGGGCAACAACCTCACTGCCGATCTGCTCTTCGCCGGCGAGCTGTTGTCCGATATACAAGGCGAAGCCGAGCGGGGTCTTGTTTACGCCAGGAAAGTACGCTTCGGGTTGGTGACTGATTTCATCATCACGCAACTGGCGCTGATCCGGATGCTCCGAGGCTCGACGCTAACCTTTGGTCGCCTGGACGACGGCGAGCTAATCGAGCCAGGCTTCGAAACCCACTTGACCAGTAACCCGGATCTGGTACTGGCTGAGTGTTTGTACTGGGTCCGAAAATTACAGGCTCGCTACATGGCCGACGATGCTGAGGCGGCATTGGAGGCCGCTGCAAAGGCGCAGCGTTTACTCTGGGTTTGCCAGTCGTTCTTCGAGGAAGCCGAGTTTCATTTCTATGGTGCCCTGGCCCGGGCCGCTCGCTGCGATAGCCTCCCTGTAGACGAGCATGGGCAGCACTTGCTGGCGATAGTTGCCGATCAGCAGTGGCTCCAGACCTGGGCGCAGCAGTGTCCGGAAAATTTCGCCAGCCGCGCCGCGCTGGTGGATGCCGAAATCGCCCGTGTTGAAGGGCGCATGATCGACGCCGAGTTGCTTTACGAGCAGGCTATTGATTGCGCGCAAGAGAGTGGCTTCGTGCACATCGAGGCGCTTGCCAATGAACTCGCGTCGCGCTTCTACGCGGCGCGGGGCTTCGGGAAAATTGCTCGGGTCTATTTGCAGGATGCCCGCTACGGTTACCAGTGTTGGGGTGCCGATGGCAAGGTGCGGCAACTGGAGAACAAGTACCCATCGTTGAGGGCCGAAGCGCCTGAACTCGGCCCGACGACAACGATGGCGACACCGGTCGAACACCTTGACCTTGCCACTGTACTCAAGGTCTCCCAAGCCGTATCGGGCGAAATCGTCCTGGAAAAGCTGATCGATATGATCCTGTGCACGGCCATCGAACAGGCCGGTGCCGAACGCGGGCTGTTGATCCTGTCCGATGGCGGCGAGCACCGTGTCGCGGCGCAAGTGACTACTGGCGGCAAAACAACGCAGTTACGCGATGAGCGGGTGAGTGCGGCGCTGTTGCCCGAGTCGATTCTCTATCATGTGCTGCGCACCCGAGAGAGCGTTTTCCTTGACGATGCCGTGGCCGAGGCGCCGTTCGCCACAGACCCCTATATCCGGCAGCAGCGGGCCCGTTCGATTCTCTGCCTGCCGTTGATGAACCAGGCCAAGCTCGTCGGCGCGCTCTATCTCGAAAACAATCTGGCGGCCCGTGTGTTCAGTCCGACCCGGATCGCCGTGTTGAAGCTGGTGGCTTCACAGGCTGTCATCTCGCTGGAAAATGCTCGCTTATACCGTGAGGTCGCGGAACGCGAAGCGAAGATCCGGCGCCTCGTGGACGCCAACATCATTGGGATCCTCGTGTGGAACGCCGACGGCGAGATCATCGAAGCCAACGATGCGTTCCTTCGTATGCTGGGATACGAACGAGCGGACCTTGCCTCGGGCCATCTGCGCTGGACAGACCTGACGGTCCCTGAGTTTCGAGAACTCAGCGAACGCAGGTTGGCTCACGCTTTGCTGACCGGGCATGCTCGACCCTACGAGAAAGAATATTTGCGCAAGGATGGCAGCCGACTGCCGGTCATCGTCGGCCTGGCGATGTTCGAAGCCGGCAGCAGGGAAGGGGTCGCCTTTGTGCTGGACCTGACCGAGCGCAGGCAGGCGGAGGAAAAGATCCGCGAAAGCGAGCGGCGCTATCGCGAAGTACAGACCGAGCTGGCCCATGCCAACCGTGTCGCGACCATGGGGCAGTTGGTGGCTTCGATCGCCCATGAGGTCAACCAACCAATTGCCGCGGCCATCCTCAACGCCAATGCCGCATTGCGCTGGTTGAACGTGCAACCGCCGGAGATCGGGGAGGTCCGGCAGGTGCTGGACCGCCTCATCTTCGATGCCAACCGAGCGGCGGACGTGCTGGGTCGCATCCGTGGACATATCCGCAAGGCACCACCGCAAAAGGGACCGGTAGACATCAACGCGGCGATCAGCGAGATGATCGACTTCACCCGTGGCCAGATCAGCAAGAGTGGCGCCTCGATACAGACGCAGCTCATGGACGGTTTGCCCGCCATCGAAGGCGACCGTGTAGAGCTGCAACAGGTGTTGCTCAACCTGATCATGAATGCGCTCGAGGCCATGAGCGGTGTCAGCGAAGGCAAGCGGCAGTTGCTGATCTGCACGGTGCGCGATGATGCCGGGTGCATCGTGGTGAGTGTCAGTGACACCGGGCCGGGGTTCGCCTCGGACAGTACCGACCTGGTCTTCACTTCCTTCTACACCACCAAGCCTACGGGCTTGGGGTTGGGGTTATCGATCTGTCGTTCGATCATCGAATCCCATGGCGGCAGTTTGAGGGCAAGCGTCAACCCACCCCGCGGTGCCACTGTTCAATTCACGCTGCCCATCGCAGTCTTGAGCTCAACGACAGCGTCTTGATTAATACTTAGGTTTAAGACCTGTATATCAACCGCTCATTGAAATCAGTCCCATGTACAAATGAAACTCCGCAACCCCGGCGATACAGTGTTTTCAAGGGTTGCGGAGTCTCTTCTCATGAATAATCTAACTGCCCATGCCGTGGATGAGTTTTCATCACTGCGTTCCGTTGTGCTTATTTTCCTGGCACTGATGACAACGAATGTTTGCTATCGCTTGAGTGCGCCCACGTCCCTGGGTCAACTGCCGAAGGACATGTCGGATGTCTCATTGAAACCGGTCAACATCGAGCAAGCCCTGGGCAGCGTGCCCATAGGCGCCCACCTGGTCAGCCCTCGCCGGTTCTACCTGCATCACGGCATATACCTTGGCGGCGCAGAAGTTGCCCATTACTCGGGGTTCAGCGGTTCCCTCAAGTCGGGGCCTATCGAAGTGACCGATCTTGAGCATTTCGCCAAAGGCAAGCCCGTGTGGATAGTTGACGAGCACTGTGAATATTGCGCCGAAGAAGTGGCCCATCGGGCGCGTTCGCGACTAGGCGAAGACCAATACAGGGTCTTATCCAATAACTGCGAGCACTTTTGCAGTTGGTGCACCACCGGGGAAAGTTACAGCAGCCAGATCAATGCATACTTGCATCGGCCTCGTCATCTTTTTGCACTGATATCAGCGCTGCATCCCCAGCTCATTGCATAGCGCCTACATCACGGTTCGGGCCATTACTACCGTACTTTCCGGGCCGAGGCGCTGTGCTACAATTTTTTTCCGCCCACTCCCCAAGAGGATCGTGCATGAACGGCAATTCCCCATCCAATGACCCGAGCAGCAAGGATTCAATTGTGTTCGTGGTGGATGACGATGCCTCAATGCGCGATGCATTAAGCAACCTCTTGCGCTCGGTCGGCATACGCGTCGAGACGTTCGCCTCCACGGCGGACTTTCTCCAACAACCCAAGACCGAAGGTGCCAGTTGCCTGGTGCTCGATGTACGGCTTCAAGGTAGCAGCGGCCTGGACTTTCAACGTCAGTTGGCGGGGTCGAACGTCACTATCCCCATCATTTTCATCACCGGCCATGGCGACATCGAAATGTCGGTCAAGGCAATGAAAGCCGGTGCCGTGGATTTCCTGGCCAAACCCTTTCGTGAACAGGATTTGTTGGACGCGGTGTCAGCCGCACTCCAGGCCGACGTCAAGCGCCGGGCCGTCGAGGGTCAGCTTGCGGACCTGCATGCCCGCTACGAAACGCTGACGGCCCGTGAAAAAGAGGTGATGACGTTCGCAGCCAAAGGCCTGATGAACAAACAGATTGCCGGGCAGATGAACCTGAGCGAAATCACCGTGAAAATCCACCGCGGCCACGCGATGAAAAAAATGCATGCCAAATCCTTCGCTGACCTGGTGCGGATGGCGGAGTCATTAGGTGCCGGGCAGGGCCATTGAACAGAGCGACAGGCCTGCATGAACGCCAGTTCCTGGACTTGCGACGCCGCGCAGGCGGCGACGGTTAGCTAATTGCTGATAAAAAGATTTATTGACTAAAGAATTACATCGGGTAATTATTTCCCTGCATCTGCTTTCACGCAGAGTCATTTTGCAGGGGCAACCCGATGAATCAGAACACCGTGCCTTCACTGGCCAGTCTTTACGTCGAGACTCACGAATCGCCATTTGACGCACGCCTGGCGCCTTCGCTCATGCAAGGCTTTCCCGCCGAACCCCACCGCCGCGTCACCTGGCACAACTGGATGAGCCCACCGTTCAGCCAATGGGGTTTCCGCAACCTGGCGCGCTTGCGTCCTTCCATCGACGTGCAGGCCGGCAGCGGGCCGGTCAGCGCGTTCAAGCAGGCGCTCCAGCCGCTGGATGAGCTGCACTTCGACAGCGAGTGTGGCTTGAGCATCAGCGTGATCGATCACCTGGTCGCCAGCCAGACCGATGCTTTCCTGGTCCTGCAGGGCGACACCGTACTGTTTGAGCGCTACTTCAACGGCCAGTGTCCCGAGGACCGACACATCATGTTTTCGGTGACCAAGTCGCTGATCGGTGCCTTGGGCGAGCAACTGGTCTGCGAAGGCCTGCTGGACCCTACGTTGACCGCCACCCATTACGTACCGGAACTGGCGGGCAGCGCGTTCGGCGATGCGACCGTGCGCCAGTTGTTCGACATGGCGGTGGCCGTCGATTACAGCGAGGTCTATGAGGATCCGGATTCAGAGAGTTCCCAATACGGTTACGCCTGTGGTTTCCAGCCGGCGCCAGCGCAGTACGCGACCTTCGAATCCCTGTATCAGTACTTGCCCTCACTGAGGAAACGCGGCAGTCACGGCGGCTTTTTCCATTACGTGACGGCCACCACCGAGGCGTTGGCCTGGGTCATGGAGCGGGCGTCTGGCAAGGCTTGTCACCAGTTGCTGCAAGAGGTCTGGAGCCAGTTGGGTTGTGAGCGTGACGGCTACTTCCTGGCCGATCCCTGGGGCCGCAGCGTCGCCGGTGCCGGTTTCAGTGCGACCTTGCGTGACATGGCGCGCTTCGGTCGCCTGCTGGCCAACGATGGCCGCCAGGGTGGGACACAACTGCTCTCGGCCGAGGCCCTCGCCGGCATCGCCGCAGGGGCCGACCCGGCGATCTATGCCGCATGCGCCGATTTCTCGAGCTGGACCCCAGGCGCGTCCTACCGCAGCCAATGGTATGTCTTCAACGACCACAGCCAGGCGCTCATGGCCGGTGGCATCCATGGTCAATACCTGTTCATCGACAAACCGTCCGGCGTGGTGATCGTCAAGCAGTCGTCCCTGGGCGAGGCTGTCAGCCCATTCGACGGCGACAGCGTGCGCATGTTGCGCGCCATCGCGGCACACCTGACGCCCTGACTTCACCCGATAAACACAACAATTTTGCGTTCCGCTCACCTGGCCCCACCAGGTGTTGGCGCGGGTTTGCGCCGCCATTTACTGCCCTGTAACAACAATAATCACACAGGAGCTCCATATGGTTTCCATGATGCGTTTGTCCCGAACGTTCCTCGTGCTCGGGTTACCCTTGACCGCCCAGGTTGCCTGGGCGGGCTACACCTTCGAGGAGGGCAACCTCAAGGGCGAAGTCAACTTAACGGCCGGTGGCGCAGCCCTGTCCACCCGCAACGTCAATTTTGGCGGCGGCGTGGTGGACATGCGCAGCGGCAAGAATGGCGGCACGAAAATCGACTGGCAGGAGTTCTACGTCAAGCCGGGCATCAAGTTGGAATACGCCGTGCAGCCGGATTTCAGCCTGTTGGCTGGCGGCTCCCTGGTGGGCGCGACCACCTTCGGTGATGGCGATGCCGGTGGCTTCACCCGTAGCTCCGACGGCAAGGTGTCGACCGAAGAGTTCTATGGCGGTTTCCGGGCCGGGGAGTGGACGGTCACGGGCGGTCGCCAGAACTACATGATCGGCAACGGTTTCATCGTGATGGATGGCAACCTCGACCAGTTGAACGACGGCGCCTACTGGCTCGCCCCACGCACCGCCTTCAAGGATTCGGCGGTGATCGCCTGGGACCATGGCGCGTTGAAGGTCCAGGGCTTCAGCCTGGGCACCGACAGCGACCTGGGTGATTTCCGCATGAGTGGCGTGAACCTGGACTACAACCTCGACGACCAGGTGACGCTGGGCGCCACCGCGTTGAAGGTCAAGGCCATGGGGCCCAAGGGCAGCACGTTGCCGCGCCGCCGCGATGGCATGCTGGTGTACAACGTCAGGGCGTTGAACGCCAAGCTGCCGGGCATCGCGGACCTGACCCTCAATGCCGAATACGCCCTGGAGCGAGGCAGCGGCGAAGGCGTGGATTACGACGCCAAGGCCTGGTACGGCCAGGCGGATTACACCTTCGGCACGCTGCCGTTGACCCCGGTGATCGGCTACCGCTACGCGAGCTTTTCCGGCGACGACAACCTCACGGACAACCGACAGAAAGCCTGGGATCCGTTGAGCAAGGGCTTCGTCGACTGGAGCACCTGGCTGATCGGTGATGTCGTCGGCAACTACCTGCTGTTCAACAGCAACGAAAACGTCCAGCAGTTCTCACTCAAGACCCACCTCAACGAAACCCTTACGCTCGGTGCGATCCACTACCAGTTCTGGCTCGACGAAAAAAACTACATGGGCACCGCCGTCAGCGACAAACGGTTTGCCGACGAGAGTGTAGTCTTCCTGGATTGGGCGCCTTCGAAGTCGCTGTCCACCTCGCTGTCCTATAACTGGGTCAAGCCGATGGCAGCGGCCAAGCAAATCTTCGGCGACGACCGGAAATTCAGCGCGCTGGAACTCTACTTCACCTACCGCTATTAAGTGCCGCGAGCCTTCGCGGCCGCGCTGGAGTGTTTGATCATGCGTACATCTTTGCGTAATACCTTGTTGGGCGCTGTCGTTTCGATGCTGGTCAGTGGCGCAAGCCTGGCCGAAGAGCGGACGGTGCGAATCTACAACTGGATCGAGTACCTGCCGCCTGAAATCCTCAAGAGTTTCGAGGAGGAAACCGGCATCCGTCCCATCTACGATGTGTTCGACAGCGTCGAGACCTTGGAGTCCAAACTCCTGACCGGCAACTCCGGGTATGACGTGGTCTACCCGAGCAGTTCCAACGTCAGCCACCTGATTGCCGCCGGTGCCGTCCAACCCCTGGACCGCAGCCAACTGCCGAACTGGGAGCATCTGGACCCCGAGTTCATGAAGTCCCTGGAAGCGGTGGGCGACCCGGGTAACCGCTATGCGGCGCCGTACCTGTGGGGCACGACCCTGATCGGCTACAACGTCGACAAGGTGCGCCAGGTGCTGGGTGCCGATGTGCAAATGAACACCTGGGACATCCTGTTCAAGGAAGAGAACATGGCCAAGCTGGCCAGTTGTGGCGTGGGTCTGCTGGACGCCGCCAACGAGATCGTGCCCATTGCCTTGCACTACGAAGGGTTGGACCCCAACAGCGAGAAACGTGAGGATTACGCCAAGGCACAGGCAGCCATGCTCAAGGTTCGACCGTACATCACCTACTTCAATTCATCGCGCTATGGCATGGACCTGGCCAACGGTGAGATCTGTGTCGGGGTGGGTTGGTCCGGTGGGGTGGCCCTGGCCAAGCGACTGGCCGAAGACGCAGGGAAGGGGGTCAAGGTGGAGATGGCGCTGCCCAAGGAAGGCGCACCGATGTGGTCGGACGTGATGATGGTGCCCACCAATGCGCCTCATGCCAAGGAGGCTTACGCGTTCATCAACTACATCTTGCGTCCCGACGTCATTGCCCGGATCAGCAACAAGATCGGTTACCCCAACCCGAACAAGGACTCCACGACGCTGGTCAATGCTGAAATTCGCAACAACCCCGCCATGTATATACCGGACGAGGCGCGCAAGACTCTGTTCGCGTTGGAGCCGGTGCCGGCGGCGGTGGAGCGGATCCGCACCCGTACCTGGACCAGCATCAAGACGCATCGCTGATCAGTGTGACCCGGCGTTGCGGCGCCGGGTCCGTATCGGTGGAGTGTTCGTATCGGTGAAGTGTTCGCTCAGGCGCGCATGCCCAGGAAGAGCAATTCGGTGATACGTCGGACCTGGGTAGAGTGGGCCTCGATGTCCGGCTGTTCCTGGTTGACCAACCTGAACAGCTGCAAGTGCGAATAGTCGTTCAACAGGAAGGCGGCGAGGTCGACGTCGAGGTCGGCGCGCAGCTTTCCGGCCTGTTGCAATTCCCTGATCAGCCCACTGATTTCGGCCCTGAGCGCATCGTTCATGGCGCGATAACCCTCGGGCAGCCCGTTGTCGCCGCCAAACAGAATCAGCGGCAGCAACTCGCGCCAAAGGCTCGGATGCATGACCTCCAGCGCGTAACCGGTCAACAGTCGTTCCAGATAACACAGTGCTTCGACCGGGTCTTCGATTTCAGGGATCTGGTTGCGGGTGTCCGTGAGTGCGCGCTGGTCGGCGTCGTGCAGGATCTCCAGGATGATCTCCTGCTTGTTGCCGAAGTACTTGAAGACGGTAGGCGCCGATACACCGGCCTGGTTGGCGATCTGCTCGATGGTGGTGTTCTGGAAACCCTGGCGCTCGAACAGTTCGACCGCCGCCTTGCTGATGGCTTGGCGGCGTTCGGCTTTTTGACGTTCACGCAGTCCGCTCACGGGAGGTCCTTGTTGGAAAGCAGCGATTAAAGGCCTTGGTACACCAGCCCTGTGGGAGCGAGCTTGCTCGCGATAGCGTTGGATCAGTCGCATTGAAGTCGACTGAAATACCGCCATCGCGAGCAAGCTCGCTCCCACAGGGTTCCTGGTTAACAACAGACCGGGCATAGGCATGCAAAATACTTAACCCAGTAAAGTTTTTAAAGGGTTTATTTCATGGCTCTCCCTCAAGGACGGGGCTGAATGCCGCGATCCAGACGCCTGGCATGAGGCAAAACGCCATTCCTACTTGGCGAAATCAGGCACGGGGATGGCGCGTTCAGGTAACTAACTCGGGAGGGAAGACAGGTAACGTGGCGCGACTTTTCAACGGCCATGCACACGTTCGCGACGGGGACCGTCTTCAGGAGAGGATGAAATCACAAGCACCGACCGTCCCTAAGCGCGTCTCAATGTTCGATCACAAGAGAATAAGAAAATGACCAGCCCCAGCTTCAAGGATTCGAACGGCCATTTGGCACAGGGCTTCAAGCCTCGTCACGTCACCATGCTGTCTATTGCCGGAATCATCGGTGCGGGTCTGTTCGTGGGATCGGGCCATGCCATTGCCGCCGCCGGCCCGGCCGTCATGCTGGCCTATCTGTTCTCCGGGCTGTTGGTGGTCCTGGTCATGCGCATGCTGGGCGAGATGGCGGTTGCCAATCCGGACACCGGCTCCTTCTCCACCTATGCCGACCAGGCCATCGGACGCTGGGCAGGCTTCACCATCGGTTGGCTCTACTGGTGGTTCTGGGTGCTGGTGATTCCCATCGAAGCGTTGGCCGCCGGTCATGTGCTGAACCAGTGGTTTCCCGCCGTTGATGCCTGGCTGTTCGCCTCGGTGTCGATCGTTCTGTTGGCCGTGACGAATCTGTTCAGCGTGTCCAAATACGGCGAGTTCGAGTTCTGGTTCGCCATGGCCAAGGTCGTGGCAATCATCGGCTTCATCTCCCTGGGTTTCGCGGTGCTGATGGGGTGGATTCCCGAGCGTGAAGCCAGCGGCCTGAGTCGCTTGATGGAGGAGCATGGCGGGTTCGCCCCCAATGGCCTGTCGGCGGTGGTGGGCGCGTTCATTACCATCATGTTCAGCTTCATCGGTACGGAGGCAGTGACCATCGCAGCAGCCGAATCCGATAACCCTGCGCAGAACATTGCCAAGGCCACCCGTTCGGTGATCTGGCGCATTGGTGTGTTCTACCTGCTGTCGATCTTCGTGGTCATTTCCGTGGTCCCCTGGAACGATCCGCTCCTGGCTTCAGTGGGTTCCTACCAGCGGGCGCTGGAGCTGATGAACATTCCCCACGCCAAATTCCTGGTGGACGTGGTGGTGTTGATCGCCGTGGCCAGTTGCATGAACTCCTCGATCTACATCGCCTCGCGGATGCTGTACTCCCTGGGGCGCCGCGGCGATGCGCCAAAGGCACTGAAGGTCACGTCCTCGGCCGGTGTGCCACGGTCGGCGGTGATTGCCAGTACCGTGCTGGGCGCGGGTGTCACCTTGTTCAGCTACTTCATGCCCGCCGGCCTGTTCCAGTTCCTGCTCGCCAGCTCCGGCGCGATCGCCTTGCTGGTGTATCTGGTGATCGCCATCTCGCAACTGCGCATGCGCCGGATGTTGCAACGGCAGAATATCGAGCTGCCTTTTCGCATGTGGTTGTTCCCCTGGCTGACGTGGTTGGTCATCGTGTTCATCTCGGCGGCGCTGGCGGTCATGATGGTCACGCCCGAGCATCGCAGCGAGGTCAGTACCACCCTGGGCCTGGCGCTGATCATTTCCTTTATCGGCCTGGCGACATCGCGGCATTCGCCTCAGCCTGAGAGCGTCGCCTCCCTCGGTTAGCCTGTCATTTCTGCCCTGTTGACGTCACGTTACTGGCGTCAACAAAACCGCCTTTTCAGCCCATTCAAGACGCAAAAACCTCCGTCCTGAAGCGCGGCCCGTCCGCCTGTCACCCACTTGCAAGCACACCCCTGCAAACCGGCACTAACCCGCGCCTGCGTTGTCAGTAATTGGCGCCTGTAGGGATGAGGATCGCCCCTGATAACAGCACGCCAGCTGGATTAGTTTTTTCTCGATCACTCTCGGGAAAAAAGCCTTGCGATGGATTGCGTCCTGGACCGACCATTTCTCTTGCAGGCGATTTCCCATGGGGTTTCTACTCGATCCGCGTCATGACATTGATGCTGCCTTATTGAGCTACCGCCGGGTGTTCTGGGCGCTGGCATTGTTCAGTGGCGTGATCAATCTGCTGGTGCTGGTGCCGTCGCTCTACATGATGCAGGTCTACGACCGGGTCCTGACCAGCCGCAACGAAACCACCTTGTTCATGCTCACCTTGATGGCCCTGGGGCTGTTCATGTTCAGTGCCCTGATCGAGTGGGTCCGTGGCGAGGTGATGATTCGCATGAGCGCGGGGCTGGACGAAGCCTTGGGCGAGCGGATTTTCGACGCCGCTTTTGCCCGCAGCCTGCGCGAGCACAACGCCAACCCGGCGCAGGTGCTCACCGACCTGGCGACGTTGCGCCAGTTGATCACCGGGCAGGGTTTGATCGCGTTGCTCGACGCCCCTTGGCTGCCGATCTTCCTGCTGGTGGCGTTCATCTTTCACCCCTGGTTCGGCGTGCTGACGCTGGTGCTCGCCCTGGTGCTGATCGGCTTGGCGCTATGGGGTGAACTGGCGACGCGCACGCGCCTGGGCGAAGCCAATCGCCTGGGGGTGCAGTCGTCGATCTATGTCAACAGCACGCTGCAGAATGCCGAAGTCATCCAGGCCCTGGGCATGCTTGGACCATTGCGCCAGCGCTGGAGCTTGTTGCAGCAGCGCATCATTGCCGCCCAGGCCCATGCCAGCGATCGCGGCGCGCGCATCACCTCGGCGACGCGGTTCGTGCGCATCTCCGGGCAGTCCCTGTCCCTGGGCCTGGGAGCCTTGCTGGTGCTCGAAGGCCAACTGTCGGCGGGCATGATGATTGCGATGTCGCTGTTGCTGGGGCGGGCCCTGGCACCCGTGGAAATCGCCATCGGCTCGTGGAAACAATTCAACGCCGGGCGCCAGAGCTACCAGCGCCTGAGCCAACTGCTGGCCCAGCACCCGCGCGAGCGCCTGCGCATGCCGTTGCCACCGCCCACCGGCGCGGTGCGCCTGGAACAGTTGTATGTCGGTCCGCCAGGTGCTTCGCAGCCGATCCTGCGCGGGATCAATTTCAGCCTCGCCAAAGGCGATGTGCTGGCGGTGGTCGGGCCCAGCGCCAGTGGTAAATCGACACTGGCGCGCGCCTTGGTCGGGGTCTGGCCGGCCATGGGCGGGTCGGTGCGGCTGGACGATGCCGAGATCAGCCAGTGGTCCCACGACGCCTTGGGTCCCTACCTTGGATACCTGCCACAGGACATCGAGTTGTTCGATGGCACGGTCGCCGACAACATCGCCCGCTTCGGTGAGCAGGACGCCGACAAGATCATCGCCGCCGGGCGTCATGCCGGCATCCACGAAATGATCCTGCGCTTTCCCAAGGGCTACGACACGCCGCTGGGCCCTGGTGGGCTTGGCTTGTCCGGTGGGCAAAAACAACGCCTGGGCCTGGCTCGCGCGCTCTACGGGCGGCCATCGCTGATCGTGCTCGATGAGCCCAACTCCAACCTCGATGAAGCCGGAGAATTGGCGCTGGTGCAGGCCATCAGTACGCTCAAGGCGGCTGGCAGTACCGTGGTGTTGATTACCCACCGTCCCAACGTACTGGCGGTGGTCGATCACATCCTGGTGCTCAAGGACGGTACTCAACAAGCGTTCGGCCCTCGGGACCGGGTGCTCAAGGCATTGATGCCGGGGCCGAGACCGGCCGCAGTCAGGGAGGCGGGCGGCGATGCGTGATCTGACTCCGGGGGCGCAAGCGTATAGCGAGCAAGGGCTGAGCGTGCGCAGCACCACGACGCTGCCCAGCGCCAGCACCGACGCCGGGAGCGCGGCGCGTTATGGCGTGGGATTCCTGGTCCTGACGCTGGGCGGTTTCCTGCTCTGGGCCTGCCTGGCGCCGCTCGACCAAGGGGTGGTAGGCAGTGGCACCGTGGTGGTGGCGGGGGAGCGCAAGGCCGTGCAGTCGCTGGTCGGCGGAGTAGTGGAAAAGCTACTGGTCAGCGACGGCGACCGCGTCACCCAGGGGCAATTGCTCGTGCAGCTCAATACGGTGCAGGCGCAATCGCAACTGGACGTGACCCTGGGCAAGCTTCTCAATGATCGCAGCATCGAAGCGCGCTTGATTGCCGAGCGCCTGGGCAACGCCGAGATCCAATGGCCCGCGGACCTGCTGGCCCACGCCGACGAACCGCGAGTCAAGGCGGCCATGGCCTTGCAGAGCCAGTTGTTCATCACCCGCCGCGCGGAGCTGGGCAGCCGCTTGCAGATCATCGAGCACGAAGCCGCGGCCTTGCAGCAGCAATTGCTTGGCTACGAAGGCGTCAAGCGCAACTACGACGCGCAGATGCGCTTCCAGCAGCAGGAGCTCGAAGGCCTGCGTGATTTGGCCCGGGAGGGCTACGTTCCGCGCAACAAACTCTTCGAGGCCGAGCGCAACGCAGCCCAGTTGGCGGGGCAGATCGCCTCGGGGGTGGGTGATGTCGGCAGGACTCGCCAGGCGATCAACGAAAGCCGGCTCAAGGCCTTGCAGGCGCAGCAGGAGTTCCGTCGCGATGCCGAAACCCAGCTCAGCGAAGTCTCGGCCGAGGCCGCCGGTTATGCCGATCAGATTCGTGCCTTGCAGTTTGAAGTCGACAACGGTGCGATCCGTGCGCCGGTGGCCGGGCAAGTCATGGACGTGAGCATTCATACCGTCGGCGGTGTGGCACAGGCCGGCCAGACCCTGATGCAGGTCGTGCCGCTGGATGCACCGATGGCGATCACCGCGCGTTTCGAGCCGCTGATGGCCAACAAACTGCGCCCGGGCCTGCCGGTGCATGTGCATTTCACCGCGCTGCAACGGGTGGATACGCCGACGGTGACCGGCACGGTGACGACGGTGTCGGCGGACCAGTTGATCAATGAGCAGACACACCAACCGTACTTCTCCGCCAAGGTCGAGATTCCCGCCGACACCGTGGTTGCGTTGCAGAGCGCCGGCCTGCTGGTGCGCCCGGGCATGCTCGCCGACGTCACGGTGGTGACGGGCGAGCGCACCTTGATGAATTACCTGATGAAGCCTTTGCGTGAACGCTTGCTTGCAGCCTTCAAGGAGGAATGAGCATGGTCGATCGTTGTCGCTACCGTTTGCGTGTATTGCTGAGCCTGTGTGCGGGTTGGGCGGCGCTCAGTCCGGTGTGGGCCGCTGAGGGAGGCCTGAGCCTGACCGCCGCCTATGATGCCTCGCGCCTCAACGATCCGACCGTGCAGTCGGCTGCCCACGCTTTTGAAGCTTCGCGGCATGAAGAGGACATCGGGCGTGGCGGCCTTTACCCGCAAGTGTCGCTAAGCTCGCGCTACGGCTACGGCGGGCGGACCGACGGCGGTGACGACAACACCTACGTCAACAGCAACGATTACCAGGCGAACAACGTGACCCTGGCGGCGCAACAGCCACTCTACGACAAGGCACGCTGGGCGGCGTACCAGGAGGGCAAGGCGCGCGGTCAACTGGGCACCCAGGTGTTCGATGTGGCCGGCCAGACCCTGTATGACCGGGTGGCGAAGGGGTATTTCGATGTCGCTCGGGCCGAGAACGAGATCAAGTTGATCGTCCAGCAGAAGAGCGCTATCCAAGGTTTGGTCGTTCAAAGTAAAAAGCTTTATGAAGGCGGCCAAGGCGCGATCACCGATATCGACGAAGCCCAGGCGCGGCTCGACCTGGTGCAAGCCCAGGAGGCTGAAGCCCAGGCGCGGCGCGTGGCGGCGTTGCGGGCCTTGTCCGGGCGTGCCAGCGTGCCCATCGATGACATCCTGCCGATGCGCGAAGAACTGGCTGCCGGTAGTCCGATCCCGCCGGAGCAGGACTTGCCGTACTGGACGGCGATTGCCCGTGAAGCCAGCCCCGAGCTGGCTGCCCGGCTGGCGGCGGTGAAAGTCGCCGAGGCCCAGGCTGACAGCCAGCGCGCCGGGCATTATCCAACCTTGTCGCTGACCACCCAGTTGACCCGCCGGGAAACCCGTCAATACCAGGAACTCGACCCGCGCCAGGACACCTACTACGTGGGTGTGCAATTGGATATTCCGTTGTACCGCGGCGGGGCGGTACGGGCCTCGGTGGCCAAGGCCGAAGCGCAACTGGCCGGCGCCCAGTCCGACTACGACGTGCAACGCCAGCAACTGGCCGAGGATATCGAGACCGATTACCTGGGCGTCGTCGCCGGGTTTACCAAGAGCAAGGCCATGCAGCGGGCGGTGGAGTCGAATCAGCGAGCACTGACCTCGACGGAAAAAGGCTTCCAGGGCGGTGTGCGCTCCACGGTGGATATTCTTGACGCGCAGCAGCGGCTGTTCCAGGCCCGTCGAGACCTGCTCAATACCAAGCTCGACATGCTGCAAAGCTATGTGAGCCTGCACACCCACACTGGCCAGATGAATCGTGCGGTGCTGGAGCAGGTACAAAGCTTGTTCTAGACCATCAGTGCTCAAGTTTGCACTTATCCCTGTGGCGAGGGAGCTTGCTCCCGCTGGGCTGCGGTAGGAGCTGCCGAAGGCTGCGATCTTTTGATCTTTCACTTAACACTCAACAAGGCCTGAAAAGATCGCAGCCTCGCTTCGCTCGACAGCTCCTACAGCGCAGCCGAGCGGGAGCAAGCTCCCTCGCCACAAAAACGGTCCGGGCCCAGTGCATGCCTTCAGCACAACACGCCCCCCTGTGGGAGCGAGCTTGCTCGCGATGGCGGAGGGTCAGCCAGCATCAATGTTGAATATTCCGAGGCCTTCGCGAGCAAGCTCGCTCCCACAGTTTGATCTGTGGTTGTCCTTGATTTTTATGGCGCCGCCAGTCCCCTTGTGGGAGCGAGCTTGCTCGCGATAGCGGTGGGTCAGCCAGCATCAATGTTGAATATTCCGAGGCCTTCGCGAGCAAGCTCGCTCCCACAGTTTGATCTGTGGTTGTCCTGGAATTTTCTGGCACAGCACGACCCTGTGGGAGCGAGCTTGCTCGCGATAGCGGTGGGTCAGTCAGCATCCTTGCTGAAGGTGCCGCCGCTATTGCGGGCAAGCCTGCTCAGGGGGCAATCAGGCGGTGAAGTCGCTGGCGTGCAGCTCCTTGACGCCGACCAGTTCGAATTCGAACTCGGGGGTAGCGTTGGCGTTGGTACTGCCGGAGAGGATGCCATCGGCAAAGCGCAGCTGGCCGGTGGCGTTGGTGGGGTCGAAGGCGTTGCTGCCGATGAACGTGAAGGCATCGACTGTGGCGGTCAGCGGGTTGGCGTCCAGGCCGGTGAGGTCCAACTTGTCGAACTCCGCGCTTTTGAAGCCGCTGATCACATCGCGCAAGGCCCCGACGCCCATGTCCGACAGCGCACCAAACGCGTAGGTGTCCGCGCCAGTGCCACCGTTGAGGTTGTCGGTGCCTGCGCCGCCGATCAATCGGTCATCGCCCGAACCACCCACCAGCGTATCGTTGCCGGCCCCACCGTCGAGGACGTTCGCCGCGCTGTTTCCCGACAGCGTGTCGGCGTAGGCGCTTCCCTTCAGGTTCTCGATGAACTTCAAGGTGTCGAGCCCGGACCCCACGGTGTTCTGTTGCGCCGACGTCGAGAGGTTGACGGTCACGCCGGACAGCGCGCGTTCGAAGCTGGCCGTGTCAATGCCATCGCGTCCATCCAGTACATTGTTGCCGGCCCCGGCGAACAGCGTATTGTCCAGCGCATTGCCGGTGCCATTGGCGGCGCCGGTGCTATCGACATACAGGTTCTCGACGTTGTTGCCCAAGGTATAGGCCGCCAGGCTGCTGTGTACGCTGTCGATCCCGCCGGTCACGGTGTTGCTGTTGGTCTCGATCACACTGTCATCGGCATTGTCGACAAAGTAGCTGTCGTTGCCATCGCCACCGCTCATGCTGTCGGCCCCCGCAGCGCCGTCGAGTACGTTATGGGCGGCATTGCCGGTGATGAAGTTGCGCCGTTCATTGCCGGTGCCGTCGATCTCCGACACGCCGGTGAGCACCAGGTTTTCCAGATTGGCGCCCAGGGTCCAACTGACCGAGGCTTGCACCGTGTCGATCTGCGACGTCGAGGTGTTGGTTTCCACCACGCTGTCGAAGGCATTGTCGACCACGTAGATGTCGTTGCCGTCGCCACCGGTGAGGGTGTCGGCGCCCAGGTCGCCGTTCAGCGTGTCGTTGCCCGAACTGCCCACCAGGGTGTCGTCCTGGTCGGTACCGGAGATCATCCCGCCCTGGTTCTGGGCGTTGTCGAAGATGTCCTGCACGCTGTTGTTGTCGTTGGGATTGCCATGGAAGCCCAGGTCATCGGCAATGTAGTCCGCCAGGCGTTGACCGACGATTTCCGCCGACTCCTCGTGCAGGTGCCAGACGTCATCGGGATACACCAGCGGGTCGACTTCGTAGCGCAAGGGCAGGTCGGTGTAGTCCACCGCCAGCTTGACGTCGGCGCGCTCGGCGGCCATGGCTTCCTGGGCGGCGCGCACATAACCGACGCCCTCGACGATGGACGCGATCTTCTCTTCCGAATATCCCCGGGCCCGAGCCGCGTCTTCTGAGTAATGACCGGTTTCCATCAGGTACACACTGAAATTGCCGAACTGGGCGTGCAGGTAATCGAAGACTTTCAGGGTCGCGGCCTTGTACGCCGCCGCAGCTGCGGCTTTGTCCGTGGCGCGGGCGATTTCCTGGGCGGCTTCCTCGCCCTGGCCCCAGATGATGCCCATGGTGACATTATCGATCGCCTGCAGTTCGGTGCGCTGGTCGCGCAGCAATGTCACTGCCCGCAACAGCGCCTGCCCGGGTTGGTTGGTGTCGGTCAGCCACCAGCACAGCTTGAGTTCCTCGGCGCTGAGCGTGGACAGGCCGTTGACCGTGCTGCCGCCCACCGCGATGTCGATGCCGTTGCCATCGGCATCGGTGAACTGGCTGCGCACGTCATAGGTGGTGTAGCGGTCCAGGTCATTGACCAGCATCGAGGTGCCGGATTGGTTGTCGTCCTCGGTCATGCGCAGCAGGCGCGCGTTGGATTGGCCGAGGG
This sequence comes from Pseudomonas sp. KB_12, assembly GCF_052114545.1. NCBI lineage: Bacteria > Pseudomonadati > Pseudomonadota > Gammaproteobacteria > Pseudomonadales > Pseudomonadaceae > Pseudomonas > Pseudomonas sp. KB_12. The sequence goes on from NZ_JBFREY010000025.1 coordinate 37,742, forward strand.
TCGGCAGGTAGAGAATGTCCTGCTGGGCGCGCTCGCCGAAGACGAAGTCGCTGGCGGTGAGGGTGTTGAGGTAGTTGCCGTTGAGGGCGATTTCGAAGCGATTGCCGTCGGCATCGGCTTCGGCGGACTTGATGTAGGTCTTGTCGCCGGCTGCGTTCAGGGTCATGTACAGCGTGCCGTTGCTGCCATCGCCGAGGCCGAGAAAGCCCAGCCCCGAGACGTTGATTTTGTCGACGCCGACGGTGAAGTCATAAATCGTGTCGGTGGCCGTGACGCCCCCGGTGTCGTAGTCGCGGTAGCTGTCGAGCAGGTTGCTGTAGCGGAACGTGTCGGCACCGTCGCCGCCGTACAGCGAGTCGCGTCCGGCGCCGCCGTCGACGATGTCCGCACCGGTGCCGGCCTTGATCGTGTCGTTGCCGCCCAGGCCAAGGATCAGGTCCGCGCCGGTCGTACCGTTGAGGGTCTCGGCATTGTTGGTGCCGGTGATCGTGTTGGCGGGCGCATCGGCCACCACCAGGGCGAAGTTGTCACTGACCGAGGCGCCCGACGGGTCGGTGGCCTTGACCAGCACGTCGTAGTTGCCTGCCGCAGTGCTGGTCGGCGTGCCGCTGAAGGTCAGGCTGGTGGCATTGAAACTCAGCCAGGCGGGCAGGGCGCTGCCGTTGGCGAGGGTCGCGGTGTAGGTCAGTACATCCTGGTTGGCGTCGGTGAAGCTGTTGCTGGCCACGGTGTAGCTGAACGGTGTGCTTTCACTGGCGTTCTGGTCCAGCAGCGGGGTGGCCACGACCGGCGCCACGTTGGTTGGGGTGTTCTGGTCGGCGAAGACAAAGTGACTGGCCGTCAGGCTGCTGAGGAAGTTGCCTGCCATCGAGACCTCAAACCGGTTGCCGTTGGCATCGACCGTCAGGTCCTTGAGGTAGGTGCGGTTGGTCGACGAACTGTAAGTGACCTGCAGGGTGCCGTTGAGCCCGTTGCCCAGGCCGGTATAGCCAAGCGCCGACACATCGATCTTGTCCGCAGTCAGGTCGAAGTCGAGGATCTGGTCACTGGCGCTGGTGGAACTGGTGCGGTAGCTGTCGAGTTTCGAGGTGTAGCGGAACACATCGGCCCCAGTGCCGCCGGTGAGCTTGTCCACCCCGGTGCCGCCGACCAGGATGTCGTTGCCGGCGCCGCCATTGAGGGTGTCGTTGCCCGCGCCACCGAACAATTGCTCATTGGCTGCGGTGCCGGTCAGCGTGTCGTTGTTCGGCGTGCCATTGATCACAATGGCGGTGGGAACGTCCTGCACGGCGAGGGTAAAGCTGTCGCTGACGGTGGCGTTGCTGCCGTCGCTCGCAGTGACCTGGATGGCGTAGGTGCCCGACGCGGTGTCGGGTGGCGTGCCGCTGAAGGTGCGGGTGGCGGCATCGAAGACCAGCCAGCTGGGCAGGGCGCTGCCGTTGGCGAGTTTGGCGGTGTAGCTCAGGCTGTCGTTGTCCGGATCGGTGAAACTGGTGGCCGGCACCACGTAGCTGAACGGAGTGTTTTCGGTCGCGTTCTGGTCCACCAGCGGCGTTGCCAGTACCGGCGCCTGGTTGGTCGGCGAGGTGGTGGCGAAGACGAAGTTGGCGCTGGTCAGGGTGTTGAGGTAATTGCCATCCAGCGCCACTTCGAAGCGGTTGCCATTGGCGTCGGCTTCCAGGGACTTGATGTAGGTCTTGGTGCCGCCACTGTTGAGCACCAGGTACACGGTGTTGTTCTTGCCGTCCCCCAGGCCGGTGAAGCCCATGGCGGAGAGGTCGATCTTGTCGGCGCTGATGTTGAAGTCGGTGATCAGGTCGCCGAGGTTGGCGCCGCCGGTGTTGTAGTTGCGGTAACTGTCCAGGCGGTTGGCGAACACGAAGGTGTCCGCCCCGGCGCCCCCGGTGAGGGTGTCCATGCCAGCACCGCCGTCGAGCTTGTCGTCGCCGGCGGCGCCACTGAGGCTGTCATTGCCCGCCAGGCCGAGCAGGGTGTCGGCCGCATCGCTACCCAGCAGCGAGTCGCTGCCGCTGGTGCCGGTGATCACGCGATTGAAGATGAAATTACTGGCGGTCAGGGTACTGGTCAGGTTGCCCGTGAGGATCAGTTCGAAGCGGTTGCCACTGGCATCGGCGTCGAAGTCCTTGATGTAGGTGCGGTTGTTGCTGGCGCTGTAGCTGACCTGCAGGGTGCCGCCACGGCCGTTGCCCAGGCCGGTGAAACCGAGGCCGGCGAGGTCGATCTTGTCCTGGGTGACGTCGAAGTCGGTGATGGTGTCATCGAAACTGGTGGTCGCGTTGCGGTAACTGTCCGACTGGGCGACGAACCGGAACGTATCGGCACCGGTGCCACCGGTGAGTTTGTCGATACCGGCGCCACCGACGAGGATGTCGCCACCGGCCGCGCCATTGATCGTGTCGTTGCCCGCGCCGCCATAGAAAATCTCGCTGGCGGCGCTGCCGAGCAGGGTGTCGTTGCCCGCCGTTCCTTGCACGGTGGTCATCGGCACCGTCGCACTGACGTAGCTGCCGTCGCCATAGACCAGCGTGGCGCCATTGCTCGTGTGGCTGATGGTGTTGGCGATGATCGCGTTACGGTCGGTGCCGTCTTCGTTGCGCTCTGCAACGCCGTAGGTCGACAGGTTGCTGCCGCTGATGATGTTGCCCTGGATGGTGTTATCGCTGCCGTTGAAGTACTTGCCGGACACACCCAGGGTGTCGTCGTAGGACTGGATGATGATTTCCGGTACGGCGCCGCCCAGGGAATTATTGTTGAGGGTGTTGTCGATGATTTCGACGTGGTTGCTGCCGTAGATGCGGATCCCGGCGCTGCTGTTGTCGTGGATGTCGACGCCGGTGACGGTCACTTCGCTGGAGAGCTTGATCAGCACGCCTTCGGCGCCGTTGCCATACACCTCGCCGCCGGTGATGGTGATGTTGTTGGGCGAGGGGATGTCCTCGCTGCCGCGCTGGATCACGATGCCATTGCCGCCGTTGTCGTAGGCGACGTTATTGGTCATGGTGAAATCGTGGGTGCTGGTGACGACGTTGAAGCCGTGGCGGTCGTTGTCGTAGGCGACGTTGTTTTCGAAGGTGCTGTCGCTGAGGAAGTCGGCGACGAAGCCGTCCAGGCCGTTGCCGTGGGACACGCTGTTCTTGATGACCATGTTGACGGTTTGCTCGTGGGGGTCGAAACCGTACCCGGAGCAATCCTTGATCTCGACGCTGTCGAGGGTGACGTTGGAATCGTAGCCTTCCTGGCCTGGAATGTAGCCGTTGAACCAGCCGTCGACCTTGCCGGTGGTGCTGTCACGGTTGCCGTCGATGGTGAGGTTGCTGACGCCGAAGTCGTGGGTCTCCTCGCCGTAGGCCGAGCGGATGATGCCGGTGATCTTGGTGTCGGAGCCGTCGACCAGCTTGACCGTGGTCTCGCCCATGCCGTCGCCGTACAGATAGACGTTGCTCTTGAGCATCAGGCAGCCATCGGAAGGTTCCACTCCTCCCGAAACGATGTAGGTGCCGGTCGGCATGTACACCTGCCCACCGCCGGCCGCGGCCGCCGCATCAATCGCACTTTGGATGGCTGCCGTGTCGTCGGTGATGCCATCTCCTTTGGCGCCAAAATTTTGTACGTTGAAAATCATGAGCTTATCTCCGTATCAGGCTTAAACCTAGGTAGACGTCAACATTCCATCGACGACCTTCGTGTTATGACCCAACGGAGCGCAAAAGTTGTGACCGCATATCGGGGAAAGTGTCAAAAAGCCGGACTAACTGATCAGCGGTTGTGTATGGGTTGCGCAGGCGCAACGTTCCGTTGACGCTTTCTCAACGCCGACGATGCTCTTTCCTGTGGGAGCGAGCTTGCTCGCGATAGCGGTGCACCAGTCAACCTTGATGCAACTGATCCGACGCTTTCGCGAGCAAGCTCGCTCCCACAGGGTTTGGTGGTGTGGCAGGCAGTGCGGTTTCCTTGATTGGCATCAACCCCACTTTCGGGATGGCGCGATAACCTCGAATAAACCATCGCCCCACTGAAGAGGGCGACTGAGGAACCCCATGAGTTATCCGCTGTTTCTGACCTTGCACCTGTTTGCCGCGCTGGTTTTCATCGGCACGGTTTTCTTCGAAGTCCTGTTCCTGGAGAGCATTCGCAAGCAATTGCCTGCCAAGGTCATGGTGCTGCTGGAGCAAGGCATCAGCCAACGCGCCCGGCAGTTGATGCCGTGGGTGCTGCTGGTGCTGTTCGGCGCGGGCATTGGCATGGTCTGGCTGCGCTATTGGCCGGTGCTCTCGTCACCGTTGCAATCGTCCTTCGGTTTGCTGCTGGGGCTCAAGATCCTGTTGGCGGGCAGTGTGCTGGGCCATTTCCTCTGGGCCATGTGGCTGTTCAGGAGCGGGCGCATGAACGCCCGCTACGTGCACATCATCCATACCAGCGTGTTCCTGCACATGGTCGCGATCGTGCTGCTGGCCAAGGCCATGTTCTACGTCACCTGGTAAGCGCCGGTGACGTGGTTCCAAGGCGCTTGATACAGGTCAAGGTGACCCGGCGGGTTACCCCGCAAACTGCTTGCGCACAGCCACTCGGAGATTGTCATGTTCGACCCGTTCCATACCCTCGGTGAGCGACCTTCGGGCCGTGCGCCTGTGGTGGCTGATTTCGATTGTCCGGTCGGTACACGTAGATTCCACACAGGCATCGGTTCACTCGACCTGCTTCGAGGGTTGCGCAGCAGCCGTCAGAAACGACGGCCCCTGTCCGTGGCGGTGCACCTGCCTTCGCGCTTGCGGCTGGCGTCGTGTTCGCCCCTGGCCAGTGACTGCCGCTGCGGCGAGATCGAGGGCTACCTGCAACGCCTGACGTATGAGATGGGGCTGGTCGGTTGCCACTTGGGCGCAGGGCGGCACGTCGAGCAGTTTTGCCTGACCGGCGGCACACCGGTGATCGCTCATCTGCAGAAGTTGATGAGTGACCTGCGCAAGCGCTTCGACTTCAGTGAATACGACGGCGGCGACCACAGCATCGAGGTGGACCTGCACCACACGGATTGGTCGACCATGGGCCTGATCCGTGACCAGGGTTTCACTCATGTCAGCATCGGCGTCCCCGACATTGGCGTCGACAGCGACCTGTCGGTCGATTGCTACCAGAATCCGGCTCCGATCCATTCGTTGATCGATGCGGCGCGCACCTTTGGTTTTCGCTCCATCAACATTGACCTGGGCTACGGTCACGCTTGGCAGACACCCAGCAGTTTCGCCCTGAAACTGGCGACGCTGATCGAACTGGAACCGGACCGGCTGCACGTTTTCGACTATGCCCGCGCGCCTTATCGTTACCGCTCGAAGAACACCGGGGTGGCCGGTGCCTTTTGCAGCCCGGCTGATAAGGACGCCATGCGGCGGATCTGCTGCGAGCAACTGATTGGCGCCGGTTATCACTACATCGGCCTGGGCCAGTTCGTCAGGGCCGACGATGACCTGGCGGTGGCCCAGGAGCACGGACGCCTGCATCGCAATTGCCAGGGTTTTACCCGTCACGGTTGCTGCGATCACGTGGGCTTCGGGCTGTCGGCCATTACTCAGATCGAGCACCTGTACGTACAGAACACCGACGACCTGCATCAATATTGCCAACAGCTGGACGCCGGGCAGTTGCCGGTGCGTCGCGGCTGGCGCTGTGACGCGCAGGATCAGGTCAAGGCGAGCGTGACCGAGCAGCTGTCCTGTGACCTGGAGCTGGATATCCTGGCCATCGAGGCACGCTTCGGCCTGGTGTTTCGCGAGCATTTCGCGTCCGTCTGGCCGTCGCTGGAAGTGTTGCATGACCAGGGATTGATCGAACTGTCGAGCCGGTTTATCGGCATCCTGCCCGCCGGGCGCTTGAACGTGGATGCGATCTGCAATCTGTTCGACTCAGGACTGGATGACGCAGGCCCACACCCTTTTGAAAAGTTGAACCCATCATGAATGCTGCATCCGGTTTCAATCGTGCCCTGGTGGAGAAATACGACCGCCCGGGGCCGCGCTACACCTCTTATCCGACGGCGCCGCAGTTCCACCAGGCCTTTGCCATGGACGAATACCAGCAGGCTGCCCTGCGCAGCAACCAGGCGCCGCAGCCCAAGCCGTTATCGGTGTACATCCATATCCCGTTCTGCCAGAGCCTCTGCTATTACTGCGCATGCAATAAGATCATCACGCGCAAGACCCATCGTGCCGTCGAATACCTGACCTACCTCAAGCGCGAAATTGCCCTGCAGGCGGGCTTGTTCGATCGCTCGCGCAAACTGACCCAGCTGCATCTGGGCGGGGGCACGCCGACTTACCTGACCCATGAGCAACTGGCCGACCTGATGGACTGCCTGCACCAGTCGTTCGACATGGACGACAGCGACGCCCATGAGTTTTCCATCGAGGTCGATCCGCGGACCGTCGATGCGCAACAGATCCAAGGCCTGCGTCAGCTGGGGTTCAACCGCCTGAGCTTCGGCGTCCAGGATTTCGATGCCCAGGTGCAGATCGCCGTCAATCGAGTGCAAAGCGAAACCCAGGTCGTCGAGCTGGTGGAAGCCGCGCGCGTGGCGCGCTTCAAGTCGGTCAGCGTCGATCTGATCTATGGCCTGCCTTTGCAGACCATCGCCAGTTTCGATGTCACCTTGAGCAAGATCATCGCCCTGCGTCCGGACCGGATCGCGGCCTACAGCTACGCCCACCTGCCGCAACGGGTGCGGGCGCAACGGATGATCCGACCAGAAGACATGCCGCCGCCAGAGCGCAAGCTGGAGTTGCTCGAGCTGACCATCAATCGCCTGACTGAAGCCGGCTACGTCTACATCGGCATGGACCACTTTGCCTTGCCGGATGACGAACTGGTGCGCGCCCGCGCCCAGGGCAGCCTGCAGCGTAATTTCCAGGGTTATTCCACCCACGCCGACTGCGACCTGATTGGCCTGGGGGTCTCCTCGATCGGCAAGGTGGGCGACAGCTACAACCAGAACGTCAAGGAGCTTTCCCAGTATTACGCCCGGTTGGATCAAGGCTTGCTGGCGGTGCAGCGTGGTTATCGGCTGAGCGACGACGATCGCCTGCGGCGCGAGGTCATCAGCGAATTGATGTGTCACGCACGCATCGATTTCGGCCGGATCGAGAGCGCCCACGGAATTCGATTTACCGAGTACTTCGCCGATGCCCTGGAGCGGCTCCAGGAGCTGGTGCGCGACGGGTTGCTGGACCTTCGCGACGACGAGCTGGTGTTGTTGCCCCAGGGGCAATTGATGATGCGCAACGTGGCCATGGCTTTCGACGCGTACCTGGGGGCGGACCAGACGGTTCAGTATTCGCGTACGGTCTGAAAACTCAAGCTCGCGCTGGGTCTGTAGGAGCTGGCGAAGCCTGCGATCTTTTGATCGTTCCCACGCTCTGCGTGGGAATGCATCCCGTGACGCTCTGCGTCACATTCCAGAAACGGAACGCGGAGCGTCCCTGGCGACATTCCCACGCAGGAGCGTGGGAACGATCGACGGGGGGCGTGGGCGGGATTTGGGCCAGGTTTTATCTTCCAGGCTGCAAAGCCCTTTTCAGAAACTCCGCCGTCCGGCTTTCCCGGCAGGCCGCGACTTCCTCCGGAGCCCCGCAGGCCACGACGTTCCCACCTTGGGAACCCGCGCCCGGGCCGATGTCGATGACCCAGTCACTCTGCGCCACGACGCGCATGTCATGTTCCACCACAACCACCGTGTGACCGTCCTCCACCAGGCGATTCAACTGCACCAGCAAGCGATCCACGTCTTGGGGATGCAGCCCATTGGTGGGCTCATCCAACACATACAACGTCGCCCCCCGGGCCTTGCGCTGCAGTTCTGTCGCCAGCTTGATCCGCTGGGCTTCGCCGCCGGACAGCTCCGTGGCCGGTTGGCCCAGGCGCAGGTAGCCCAACCCGATATCCTGCAGCACCTGCAATGAGCGCCTGGCCGCCGCTTGTTCGGCAAACACCTCGAGTGCCTGGTTTACGGTCAGTTGCAGCACTTGGGAAATGTCCAGGCCTTGCCAGTTCACCGCCAGGGTCTGCGGGTTGTAGCGCGCGCCGTGGCAGGTGGGGCAGGGCGCGTACACGCTGGGCATGAACAACAATTCCACGCTGACGAAACCTTCACCTTCACAGGTCTCGCAACGGCCCTTGGCGACGTTGAAGGAAAACCGTCCGGCATCGAACCCCAGTGCTTGCGCCTGCGCTGTCGCGGCGAACAGTTTGCGCACGTGATCGAACAGCCCGGTGTAGGTGGCGAGGTTGGAACGCGGGGTGCGGCCGATGGGTTTCTGGTCCACCTGCACCAGCCGCCTGACCGCTTCAAGCCCAGCGGTAACGCGCCCGCCGCTGGTTTGCACGGGTTCGTCTTCCAGGCTTTGCTCATCGGGTTCGGCGTTGGGGCTGGCCTGGCCCAGGTGGGCGCCGACCAGATCCAGCAGGGCCTGGCTGACGAGGCTGGATTTGCCTGAGCCGGAGATGCCGGTCACGGCGGTGAAGCAACCCAAGGGAAAGGCCGCGCTCAAGTTGTCGAGGTTGTTGCGGGTGATGCCTTCCAGGCGCAGCCAATCCCTGGGCGTCCGAGGGCTGCGTGCCGTAACGTGTTCCTCACCAAAGAGGTAGGCGCGGGTGCGTGATTCCGGCACTTGGCCAAGGCCTGCTGGCGGGCCGCTGTAGAGGACTTTCCCGCCTTGTTCGCCGGCGTCCGGGCCGACGTCGATGAGCCAGTCGGCGCGGCGCATGGTATCGAGGTCATGTTCGACCACAAACACCGAGTTGCCCGCTGCCTTGAGGCGTTGCAAGGCGCCAAACAGCGCCTCGCTGTCGGCCGGATGCAGGCCGGCGGAGGGTTCGTCCAGCACGTAGATCACCCCGAACAACTGGGAATTGAGCTGAGTCGCCAGGCGCAGGCGTTGCAGTTCGCCGGACGAAAGCGTCGGCGTGCTGCGTTCCAGGGCGAGGTAGCCCAGGCCCAGGTCGATCAGGGTGACGATCCGCTCCAGCAGCTCGGCGGCGATGCGTTGGGCGGCCAGGCGTTTCTCCAGGGAGAGGTTGGGAGTGTGGCGCGCGTCGGGCCCACCCGCGTGCGGGTTGTCGCCCCTGGCGGCGCGTTGCTCGCGGGCTTCTCGGGTTTGCTGGTGGCTGAGGACGTCCCCGGTTTCTTCGGCCTGACCCAGGTAGTCGGGTGCCAGGACGCGCTTGAGCACTTCGGCCAGTTCAAGCAACGGCAGGTGCGACAGTTCGGCGATGTCCAGGCCGGCAAAGGTCACGGTCAACGCCTGGCGTTTGAGGCGCTTGCCTTCGCACACGGGGCAGGGGCTGGCGCGCATGTATTGCGCCGCGCGTTTGCGCATCTGCGCGCTTTGGGAACGCATGAACGTGTGCAGCAGGTAGCGTCGGGCGCCGCTGAACGTGCCCTGGTAGCTCGGTTCGAGCTTGCGTTTGAGGGCGGCGCGGGTCTGGGCCGGGGTGAGCCCGGCGTATACGGGAACGGTAGGGGTTTGTTCGGTGAAGAGAATCCAGTCCCGCTGCTTCTTCGGCAGTTCGCGCCAGGGGATGTCGACGTCATAGCCCAGCGTCACCAGGATGTCCCGCAGGTTCTGGCCCTGCCAAGCCATGGGCCAGGCGGCCACGGCGCGCTCGCGGATGGTCAGCGACGGGTCCGGCACCATGGACGCTTCGGTCACCTCATAGACCCGGCCCAGGCCATGGCATTCCTGGCAGGCACCTTGTGGCGTGTTGGGCGAGAAGTCTTCGGCGTAGAGCATCGGCTGGTCGGCCGGGTAGCTGCCGGCGCGGGAGTAGAGCATGCGAATCAGGCTCGACAGGGTGGTGACGCTGCCCACCGATGAGCGTGCGCTGGGGGTGCCGCGCTGTTGCTGCAAGGCGACTGCCGGCGGCAGGCCCTCGATGCTGTCCACGTCCGGCACGCCCACCTGATCGATCAGGCGTCGTGCATAGGGTGCGACGGACTCGAAGTAGCGACGCTGGGCTTCGGCGTAAAGCGTGGAGAAGGCCAGCGACGATTTGCCGGACCCCGACACACCGGTGAACACCACCAGGGCATCGCGGGGGATGTCCACGTCGACGTTCTTGAGGTTGTGTTCGCGGGCGCCACGCACCCGGACGAAACCGGTGCCTTGCGGCACGTCAGCGGTTGAAGCGTGGGCGGAGCGTGGGGGCATCGGGCATTCCTTGTGGACGTTGGTGCAACGCTTCAGGGCGTTATGGCGCTGCATTATGGCGATGGCAGAGTGGACTGGATCACAGCGCTGACAATTATGCGACCGGGTTCAACCGTTCGCGTGCGATAAAAATTTACTCCGGGTGCAAGAGATGAGAAAAGCTCTGCAGATTTTTCCCATGGATACGGACGCCTCATGCCTCGATCGAAGTTGTTCTCCACACTGTTCGTCGCGCTGCTGGCCGGTGCCGCGCTCTGGTACATCTGGATGATTGCCAGCGCCAAGCTGGAGTTGGGCGGCGATAGTCCTGACGAGCAACAAGTCGGTGAAGTGAAGGACACCGAGTTGCGAGCGATGACCTCGTATTGCACGGGCGTGACGGTGACGCCACAGGGAACCTGGCTGGTGGCGCGCCTGGAGAGGGAGGCCCGGGAGCTCGAACCGTCCGCTGAGGTGTTGGACCTGGATGCGCTGGTCTATGGCCAGCCGAAGCAGCCCAATGAACCGGAAGAGTCTGGAACCTTTGCCGGTTTGTTTTCTCATGGTGACAAGGAAACCACCTTCATTTCCCGCCTGGACGCCCAAGGGCAATTTCAGCTGGTGGCACATGTCAGCGGCAGCGCTTGTATGGTGGCCAGCCCCGACGGCACCAGTGTGTTCCTGCTCACGGGCCTTCGTCGGCCTGAAACGGCGAATACCCATGATCCCGATCAGACCGTGGTCTTTCGCACGGATGATCAAGGCCAGCGCTGGACCTGGTTGACCAAGGGTTGGTTTCCCGAGGCCGAATCGTTGGCCTGGAGCCTGGCTCCCTATTTCCACGGCTCGAATGAAGTCTGGGCCGTGGGCACGCCGGACGCGGTGGATGAAGACGGCGATGAAGAGAAGCCGACTGCCGTTTCCACCGGTGTCTTCTACTCGGCTGATCGGGGGGCGAACAGCGCGCCGATAATGGCGCCCGAGTCGCTGCTGGTGCCCGCCAAATACGCCCACGGCAAACGCCCTGACATCACTGACTGGGGCACGAATACAGATGAACATGGGGAAATCCAGACCAATGTCCTGCAACTGGATGCACAGACGGCCTTTATCTGGGTGTCCCAACGCTTCTGGGGCGTCCATCCAGATGGCGTGAGCGACAATATCGCGATCAACGTCACCACACGGGCCCGGTTGCAAGCCAAGGCCGGGCAGTGGCAGGTGGCCGACGTACAGCGTGCCGACAACCTGTTTGTGAGCAAGCTGATACAGAACGACGCCGGGCGGGTGATTGGGCTGATTGAGCAGGGTGACCGTGGGCGAGATGTTGTCGCCGAACTGGATACCGCCGCGCTGACCTGGACGACCATGGGTGAGCTGCCCAGTGTGTTTGCACCCCTGGCATCGCAGACCCAGGTGCGCGGCGACAATCTCTGGCTGGGCCAGAACACCCTGCTGATCAACACAACCAGCGATCACCATCCGCCGCGCTGGCTCTACTGGTGGTCGGACGCGAACATCTCCGCCGATGGGGTGTTCTATTCCAAGGATTGGGGGCGCTCCTGGCAGCGCCTCGCCATCGACGGTTACCTGGGCATTCTCGGCTTTCAACCGGCGCAGGACCGGGTGTTCTGGGCCAATGGCAACTGGTACGACAATAATGACGGTCGTATCTATTCCTATGGGTTGCGCTGAGCACAGATAGTCCCTGACACACGCACCGCCGAACCGCTCTTGTGGCGAGGGAGCTTGCTCCCGCTGGGCTGCGGTAGGAGCTGCCGAAGGCTGCGATCTTTTGATCTTTTGATCTTTGACTTAACACTCAACAAGGCCTGAAAAGATCGCAGCCTCGCTTCGCTCGACAGCTCCTACAGCGCACCCCAGCGGGAGCAAGCTCCCTCGCCACAAAAGCAGTTTTCATCTGCTGGACGTCCGCGTCTGCTTACGGATTCAGGGTTAAGTCTCCCAAGTTGATTTCAATCAAGGGCCGAAGAAGGGGCCGGCCCCTACCATGATCGCCAAGATCCTGTCTTTAAGCCCTGGCGTCCATGACCCGTTCCTCTGTGATGTTGTACCCATCCCGCTCCTGGCTCCCCGGGCTGTTCGTTTTCCTGCTGTTGTTCACGGGCCTGGCCCAGGCCAAGGACTACGGCGACACCCCGCAACAGCGCATCCACCACGTCCTGAACCAGACCGACTCGATCTCCGAGCCCGAGGGGCGGTTCAAGGTGCGCACGCTGTCCGCTGCCGGCAAGGTCCTGGGCTATGTGTTCCAGAGCCTGGACGTGGTGGACATTCCCGCCTATTCCGGCAAGCCGATCAACGTCCAGGTCATTCTCGATCCTGCGGGGGTGATCCTCGATGCCTATGTGCTCGAACACCATGAGCCGATTCTGCTGATCGGCATCGCCGAAGAAAAACTCCACGCGTTCAGCGCGCGCTACAGCGGCATCAAGGTCAACCAGCGGGTGGTGGTGGGGCATTCCAGCGACCCGAATGCCGTGACCGTGGATGCCATCGCCGGGGCTACCGTGACGGCAATGGTGGTCAACGAAGTCATCATGCGCGCCGCCCACGATGTCGCGGTGTCCCTGGGCCTGGTCAAGGGCGATGCGGGGTTGGCCGTGGCGCCGGCGCGTGTGCGCGAGGACATCTACGAGGCCGCCGACTGGAAGACCCTGACCGGCAACGGCGCTATCCGCCGTCTGCTCCTGACCCGCGGCCAGGTCGATGCGTCCTTCAAGGGCACCGAAGCCGAACAGGTCGAGACCGCCAGCGGCGAGCAGGTGAATGACACGTTCATCGACCTCTATGCCACCCACCTCAATCCACCCACCATCGGCCGCAACCTGCTGGGCGAGGCGCAATACCGCACACTGATGGCCGAGCTCAAGCCGGGCGAGCAGGCCATAGCGGTGATGGGCAGCGGTCGTTATTCCTTCAAGGGCTCGGGATACGTGCGTGGCGGCATCTTCGACCGGGTGCAGTTGCGTCAGTCCGGCGACACCATCAGCTTTCGCGACTTGGATTTTCAGCGCCTGAATGACGTGGCCCTCGATGACATGCCGGACTTCGATGAAATGGCGATTTTCATCATCCGTGCCTCCCACCGTTTCGACCCTGGCTCACCCTGGAACCTGGAACTGCTGGTGCGCCGCCAGACCGGACCGGTCAGCGGCACCTTCAGCAGCTTCGAGCTGGCCTATCAGTTGCCGGAGCCCTACCTGGAGCGCCCATTGCCCACCGCCGAGCAACTGGCGGCCGCCGAAGAAGCCAGCCGGCCGATGTGGCTGACGCTCTGGTATCAGAAGAGTGTCGAAATCAGCGTGCTTGGGGCCGCGTTGCTGGTGCTGACGGCGATCCTGTTTTTCCAGGATTCACTGGCCCGGCGGCCGACGCTGTTGCATTGGCTGCGGCGTGGTTACCTGGTCTTCACCGTGGTGTTTCTCGGCGGCTACGCCTTGGCCCAGTTGTCGGTGGTCAACGTGCTGACCTTCGTCCACGCCTTGTTCGAAGGCTTTCGCTGGGAGCTGTTCCTCACCGATCCACTGATCTTCATCCTCTGGGTGTTCACCGCCGGCAGCATCCTGCTGTGGGGGCGTGGGGTGTTCTGTGGCTGGCTGTGTCCGTTCGGCGCGTTGCAGGAGTTGATCAACGAACTGGCGCGCAAGCTCAAGGTGCCCCAATACGAGTTGCCGTTCGCCGTGCATGAGCGGCTGTGGGCGATCAAGTACATCATTTTGCTGGTGCTGTTCGGCGTTTCGCTGGAGTCGATGGCCACCGCCGAACGGCTGGCCGAAGTGGAACCCTTCAAGACCGCCATCACCCTCAGGTTCGACCGCCAGTGGTGGTTCGTGGCGTACGCCGTGGGCCTGCTGGTGATCAATATCTTTACCCGCAAAGTCTATTGCCGCTACGTCTGCCCGCTGGGTGCGGCCCTGGCGATGCCGACCCGGTTGCGGCTGTTCGACTGGCTCAAGCGCCGCAAGGAATGTGGCAACCCCTGCCAACTGTGCGCCAAGGAATGCGAGATCCAGGCGATTCATCCCGATGGCCGGATCAATGCCAACGAATGCCATTACTGCCTCGACTGCCAGATGACCTGGCACAACGAAAACAAATGCCCGCCGCTGATCAACAAGCGCAAGAAGCGCGGCAAGGCAACCGCGACCGATCCGCAACTGATTCCCGTGGTGCAGGTGAACCCGGCGCCTTGAGGCACCCCAATGGCCTGTCCCTTGACCGTTTCATTCTTCATGGAGCACACAGCATGAGCGACAAAAAAAACCAGACCCCAGGCTCGGTGGAAGAACCCAGGGGTGTCAGCCGGCGCAGTTTTCTCGGCACTGGCGCGGTAACCGGTGCCGTACTGGCCGGCGCGACGGCGCTGGGGGCCGGGACGTTCACCCGTGAGTCGTGGGCTGCGGCGGCCAAGGAGGCCAAGTCCAAGATCCACGTCGGGCCTGGGGAGCTGGACGAGTACTACGGTTTCTGGAGCGGCGGCCACCAGGGCGAGGTGCGGGTGCTGGGCGTGCCGTCGATGCGTGAGCTGATGCGCATCCCGGTGTTCAACGTCGACTCGGCCACCGGTTGGGGCCTGACCAACGAAAGCAAGCGCATCCTGGGCGACAGCGCCAAGTACCAGAACGGCGATTGCCACCACCCGCACATCTCCATGACCGACGGCAAGTACGACGGCAAATACCTGTTCATCAACGACAAGGCCAACTCCCGGGTCGCGCGCATTCGCCTGGACATCATGAAGTGCGACAAGATCCTCACCGTGCCCAACGTGCAAGCCATCCACGGCCTGCGCCTGCAAAAGGTGCCGTACACCAAGTACGTGTTCGCCAACGCCGAGTTCGTGATCCCGCACCCCAACGACGGCCACACCTTCGACCTGCAGGACAAAAACAGCTTCACGATGTTCAACGCCATCGATGCCGAGAAAATGGAAATGGCCTTCCAGGTGATCGTCGACGGCAACCTGGACAACTCCGACGCTGACTACACCGGCAAATACGCCGCCAGCACCTGCTACAACTCCGAGAAGGCCTACGACCTGGGTGGCATGATGCGCAACGAGCGCGACTGGGTGGTGGTGTTCAACATCCCGCGTATCGAGGCGGCGATCAAGGCTGGCAAGTTCATCAACCTGGACGGCTCCAAGGTGCCGGTGGTCGATGGCCGCAAGACCGATGGCAAGGACTCCGAATTCACCCGCTACATTCCCGTGCCGAAGAACCCCCACGGGCTCAATACCTCGTCGGACGGCAAATACTTCATCGCCAACGGCAAGCTGTCGCCTACGGTCTCGATGATCGCCATCGATCGCCTGGACGATTTGTTCGCCGACCGCTTCAAGGACCCCCGCGAGGTGATCGTCGCCGAGCCGGAACTGGGACTCGGGCCGTTGCACACCACGTTCGACGGGCGCGGCAATGCCTACACCACCTTGTTCATCGACAGCCAGGTGGTGAAGTGGAACATGGACGAGGCCATCCGTGCCTACAAGGGCGAGAAGGTCAACTACATCAAGCAGAAACTCGACGTCCAGTACCAGCCTGGCCACAACCATGCGTCTCTCACCGAAACCAGCGAGGCGGACGGCAAGTGGCTGGTGGTGTTGTGCAAATTCTCCAAGGACCGCTTCCTGCCCACCGGCCCATTACACCCGGAAAACGATCAGTTGATCGACATTTCCGGTGAAGAAATGAAGCTGGTGCACGACGGCCCGGCGTTCGCCGAACCGCATGACTGCATTCTCGCCCGGCGTGACCAGATCAAGACCCAGAAAATCTGGAACCGCAACGATCCGTTTTTCGCCGACACCGTGGCCCGGGCGAAGAAGGACGGCATCAACCTGGAAACCGACAACAAGGTCATCCGCGACGGCAACAAGGTGCGGGTGTACATGACGTCGATGGCGCCGGCCTATGGCCTGACGGAGTTCACCGTCAAGCAAGGCAACGAGGTGACGGTGACCATCACCAACATCGACCAGATCGAAGACGTCACCCATGGTTTTGTCATGACCAACCACGGCGCGAGCATGGAGATCAGCCCGCAACAGACCTCGTCGATCACCTTCACCGCCGACAAGGCCGGTTTGCACTGGTACTACTGCAGCTGGTTCTGCCACGCCCTGCACATGGAAATGGTCGGGCGCATGCTGGTTGAAAAGGCCTGAGTCATTCACTAGGGAGACAGGCGCAATGACCGGGAATATGCAGCATCCAAACGTTCGTCGACTGGTCATTGCCCTGGTGTTCAGCCTGTTGTCGGGCGGCGCGCTCGGTGCGCCGCAGCCGATCACCGATTTGCCTTTGCAGGCCGAGGGCGACCAGCAATGGCGCCTGCCTGCGGGCCAGTACCGGGGCTCGTTCAGTATCGACCAGCCCATGACCCTCACGTGTGCGCCGGATGCGGTATTCCAAGGGCAGGGCGAGGGCAATGGGCTGATCATTCGCGCCCCGAACGTTCAGGTCCAGGGCTGTACCTTCCTGGACTGGGGCCACGACCTGACGGCCATGAACGCGGCCGTGTTCATCCAACCGGTCGCCCAAGGAGCGGTGGTGCGTGGCAACCGGATGCAAGGCCAGGGCTTCGGTATCTGGGTCGATGGCACGCGGGACGTCAGCCTGATCGACAACCGCATCCAGGGCGACCCCAGCCTGCGCTCCCAGGACCGTGGCAATGGCATCCATTTGTATGCCGTACACGGCGCCCGGGTCATCGGTAACCAGGTGCATGAAACCCGCGACGGTATCTACATCGACACCTCCAGCGGCAATCTGCTCCAGGGCAATGTCCTGGAGGACCTGCGCTACGGCGTGCATTACATGTTCGCCAACGATAATCGCCTGCTGGATAACGTCACCCGGCGTACCCGCACCGGTTATGCCTTGATGCAAAGCCGCCAGTTGACGGTCATCGGCAATCGCTCCGAACAGGATCAGAACTACGGGATCCTGATGAACTACATCACCTATTCGACCCTGCGCGACAACTTCGTCACCGACGTGCGCGACGGGTCCACCGGCGACACCATGATCAGCGGCGCCGAGGGCAAGGCCCTGTTCATCTACAACTCGTTGTTCAACCGCATCGAAGGCAACCATTTCGAGCGCAGCGCCGTGGGAATCCACCTGACGGCCGGCTCGGAGGACAACCGCATCGCCGGCAATGCCTTCGTCCACAACCAGCGCCAGGTCAAATACGTGGCCACGCGGTTGCAGGAGTGGTCGGTGGATGGCCGCGGCAATTACTGGAGCGACTACCTGGGCTGGGATCGCAACGGCGACGGCCTGGGCGATGTCGCCTATGAGCCCAACGACAACGTCGATCGCCTGCTGTGGCTGTACCCCCAGGTGCGGCTGTTGATGAACAGCCCGGGGATCGAACTGCTGCGTTGGGTGCAGCGAGCCTTCCCGGTGATGAAATCCCCCGGGGTGATGGACAGTCATCCGCTGATGGAAACGCCTGTCCAGCCCCCGTCACGCAACAGTGCCCAGGAGGACGCGTCTTGAACGTCGTCGAGATCGAAGGCGTCAGCCAGTACTATGGCGATGTCGCCGTGCTGCGCGGGCTGGACTTGAACCTGGCCCAGGGCGAGGTGCTCGGGCTGTTCGGGCACAACGGCGCGGGCAAGACCACCACCATGAAGTTGATCCTCGGTTTGCTGCAAGCCAGCGAGGGCGAGGTGCGTGTCTTCGGTCGCGCGCCCAGCGACCCGAGGGTGCGGCAGATGCTCGGGTACCTGCCCGAGAACGTGATGTTCTATCCGCAGTTGAGTGGGCTGGAAACCTTGCGCCATTTTGCCCGGCTCAAAGGTGCCGCGCCGGAGCAGGTGGAGCGTTTGCTGGAAGAGGTCGGGCTGGCGGCTGCCGCGACACGGCGCGTGAAAACGTATTCCAAGGGCATGCGCCAGCGTCTCGGTCTGGCCCAGGCGCTGCTCGGCCAACCGCGCCTGTTGTTGCTGGATGAACCGACCGTGGGCCTGGACCCTATCGCAACCCAGGACCTCTATCAGTTGCTCGACCGCCTGCGTTGGCAGGGCACCAGCATCATTCTCTGTTCTCACGTCTTGCCTGGCGTGGAAGCGCACATCAACCGCGCCGCGATTCTCACCCGCGGGCGCCTGTTGGCCCTGGGCAGCCTGGCCCGGCTGCGCGAGGACGCCGGGTTGCCGACGTTGATCCGCGCCTCGGGCCTGTCGCGGGCCGACTGGCTTCGCCAGCATTGGCGCAGCGAAGGGCACGCCACCCAGGGCTGGGGCGCCGAAGGGGTGCAGGTGTCCGCGCCGGATGGCAGCAAGCTTAAACTGCTGCGCCAGTTACTGGCCCAGGATGACCCGACGGATGTCGAGATCAAGCCGCCGTCGCTGGAGGATTTGTACCGGCATTACATGGTCCGTGCCGCAGCCGAGGAGACCAGCCTATGAATCCGGTCTGGAACATGGCCCGCAAGGAATTCAGCGATGGCCTGCGCAATCGCTGGTTGTTGGCGATCAGCCTGTTGTTCGCGGTGCTGGCGATCGGCATCGCCTGGCTCGGCGCGGCGGCGTCCGGTCAATTGGGGTTCACCTCGGTGCCGGCCACGGTGGCGAGCCTGTCCAGCCTGGCGACCTTCCTGATGCCGCTGATTGCCTTGCTGTTGGCCTATGACGCGATTGTCGGCGAGGACGAGAGCGGCACCTTGCTGCTGTTGCTGACCTACCCGTTGGGTCGCGGCCAATTGTTGCTGGGCAAGTTTGTTGGGCACGGCTTGATCCTGGCCCTGGCCACCTTCATCGGTTTTGGCTGCGCGATGCTGGCCATCGCCCTGTGGGTGGACGATGTCCAGTTGAGCCTGCTGCTCTGGGCCTTCGGTCGGTTCATGGTGTCCAGCACGCTGCTGGGCTGGGTGTTCCTCGGGCTGGCCTATGTGCTGAGCAGCTTGTCGGCAGAGAAATCCACCGCAGCCGGATTGGCGCTGGGGGTGTGGTTTTTCTTCGTGCTGGTGTTCGACCTGGCCTTGCTGGCGTTGCTGGTGCTGAGCGAAGGGCGCTTCAGTCCGGAACTGTTGCCATGGTTGCTGCTGTTCAACCCTACCGACGTGTATCGGCTGATCAACTTGTCCGGGTTCGATGCGGCGTCCAGCGGCGCCGCGGTGCTGACCTTGGGCAGCGACCTGCCGGTGTCGGCGCCTTTGCTCTGGCTGTGCCTGGGCCTGTGGATGGCGGTGCCGTTGTGGTTGGCCTATCGGTTGTTCAATCGCCGGTGCCCGTGAATTTCAATCTTGATAAGGGAGCATGCAACGATGAACAGGGTGTATTTCAAGGCGGGTCGCCTTTGGGTCGGGGTGGTGATGTGCCTGGCACTGGCGGCCTGCGGCAAGGCCGAGCCACCTGCGGCCAGCGAGGCGGCGCTGGCGTTCCATCCCAGTGACGAGTGCCATGTGTGCGGGATGGTCATCACTGACTTCCCCGGGCCCAAGGGCGCGGCGGTCGGGGCAGGGGGCGTGAAGAAATTCTGCTCGCCGGCGGAGATGCTGGGCTGGTGGTTGCAGCCGGAAAACCATCGGGCCGACGTCAAGCTGTATGTCCACGACATGGGCAGCAGCCATTGGGATACGCCGGATGACGCCCACCTGATCGACGCCCGGACCGCCTACTTCGTCATCGGCAGCGGGCTTAAAGGCGCCATGGGCGTTGTCCTGGCCTCGTTCTCCGACCCCCAGGCGGCACAAAAACTCGCCAGCGACACCGGCGGCCGGGTGCTGCGCCTGGAAGACATCGACCAGAAACTGCTGGGGCAGGCGACTGCCATGGCGCCGATGAGTCACTGATATTGCCTGTTCGGCAAACCACGCTTGTGGCAGGGGCGCTTGTGGGAGCAAAGCTTGCTCGCGAAACAGGCGCCTCGATTCTGCCAGACCGCATCGCCTCTATCGCGGGCAAGCCTTGCTCCCACATAGAGGGAGCAATCTCATCCCATGGAAGCGTCCACCCGCTACCCAAGTAGCATTCGTCGACCCGGCGCGGCTTCGTACACTCAGGGCTCCTATCACGCACCCGTCGGAGGCGAAGATGCAGCAGGCCCAGAGCGAAGGTGTGGTGAGCGCCATGTCCCAGGCAACGGACGTCCAGCAGGTGGCCCAGGCGTTGGCGCGGCAGCTGTTGCACCCGCACCTGGGCTTCGTGCTGTTTTTCTGTTCCGCCGAATACGACCTCCCGGCCCTGGGCCAGGCGCTGTCCCAGAGTTTCGGTGGGATTCGCCTGGTGGGCTGTACCAGCGCCGGTGAAATCACCGCGCAAGGTTATGGTCGCAACTGCGTGACGGCGGTGGGGTTCGATCACCGGCACTTTTCCATCGCCGCCGAACTGATCGGCGAAATGGAGCACTTCAGCCTGATCGATGCCCAGCAAATGGTCGAGCGCCTGGCGAGCGGCTGTCGCAGCAACGCCTTGGCGCCGATCAAGGGCCACAGTTTCGCCTTGACCCTGCTCGATGGCCTGTCCAGTCGCGAGGAAATGGTGCTGGCGGCCTTGAGCGCTGCGCTGGGGGACATCCCGCATTTCGGCGGTTCGGCCGGCGATGACAACTACCTGACCCACACCCACGTGTTCTTCGAAGGCCAGTTCCACAGTGGCGCGGCGGTGGTGGTGTTGATCAATACCTGGCTGGAATTCGAAGTCTTCACCACCCATCACATCCTGCCCCGGGAGGAGAAACTGGTGGTGACCGGCGCCGACAGCGCCTCGCGACGGGTCTACGAGCTCAACGCCGAACCCGCCGCCGAAGAATACGCCCGGCACATCGGCGTGCCCGTGAGCGCCCTCGACTACCGGGTTTTCGCCGCCCATCCACTGGCGGTGCGCATCAACGACAAGTACTACGTGCGGGCGATCCAGCAGGTGCACTCGGACCTGAGCCTGAGTTTCTACTGTGCGGTGGAGAACGGCATCGTTCTCACTGCGATGACCCCCGGGCCCTTGCTGCACAACCTGCAAACGCTGTTCGACGGTTTGCAGGCACGCCTCGGTGACCTGTTGCTGACCATCGGCTGCGATTGCTTTCTCCGGCGCCTGGAGCTGGAAGATCGCGGCGGCCTGGAGCAGATCGGCCAGTTCCTGCGCGAAAAACGGGTGATGGGGTTCAACACCTATGGAGAACAGTTCAATGGTATGCACATCAACCAGACGTTCACCGGAGTTGCCATTGCCCGACATCGCGTCCCCGGCCATCGCTGAGCTGCAGGCCCAGCTCGCTGCCCTGCAGAATGAAAACCGCAAGTTGCGGCGTATCAATGAGGCGCTGATCGAGCGGGTGGAGTCCGGCATAACCCGGGGCAACGACCCGTATGCGGCGTTCCAGCACTCGGTGGTGCTGGCCGAGCAGGTGCGTGAGCGCACCGATGCGCTGAACCAGGCCATGGCTGAACTCAAGGCCGGCAATCACTTGTTGGGCGAGGCGCGGCTGCGGGCGGAAACGGCCCACCGGCACCTGATCGACGCCATCGAAAGCATCTCCGATGCGTTTGTGCTGTTCGACGAGCAGCAACGCATCGTCCTGTTCAATAGCCGCTTCAAGGCCTTCTGGGCCAACAGCCGGGTGCGCATCATCGCCGGCATGCGCCTTTCCGAGGTCAAGCGCTTGATGACCGCCAACGGGCTGTTCAGCGAAGAACCCCGGGGCCAGGCCGACGAGCATGTGCTGTATCGCTTGCAGAACGGGCGCTGGTTGCAAGTCAGCGAGCGGCCGACCCAGGAGGGCGGCCGGGTAATTCTGTTTACCGACATCACCGACGTCAAACTCAGCGAAACCGTGCGCCGCGAGCAGGCCATCGCGCAGAAATCCCACCTGTTGCAGCGGGCGGTGGACAACCTGTCCCAGGGCGTGGCGATGGTCAACGCCCAAGGCGTGCTGGAGTTGTGGAACCGACGCTTCCTCGAACTCAGCGGCCTGGCACCGGTAGCGGCACACCGGCCATTCAATGAAGTGATCGGCGACAGTGAATTGCAACTGCTGACCCCGGCCAGTCGCGACAGCAACGGCCGGCTGATCCACGAATCCGAGCAGCGCCTGTCCGATGGCCGGGTCCTGGAGATCCGTACGCATCCCTTGCCCACTGGCGGCTACGTCAACACCTTCACCGACATCACCGAACGCTACCAGCACGCCGAGGCGCTGAGCGAAAGCGAACGCTGGATTCGCCTGATCACCGACCATGTGCCGGCGCTGATCGCCTACCTCAACGCCGACCTGGTCTACGAATTCACCAACAAGGTCTACGAGCAGTGGTATTGCTGGCCCCGTGGCGTGATGCTTGGCCAGAGCTTGCGCGAAGCCCATAGCGAGCAGCATTACCAGCGCCTGGAAGCCTACGTGGCGCGGGCGTTGGCGGGTGAGAGCGTGACGTTCGAGTTCGCCGAGACCAACATCAACAACCAGGAGCGCTACATGCTGCGCTCCTATGTGCCCAACCGCTTGGCCAACGGCGAAGTGGTGGGGATTTTCGTGCTGATCCGCGACATCACCGAACGCCGGCGCACCGCCGAGGCGCTGCACCAGGCCTACCAGAACCTGGAACAGCGGGTCCAGGAGCGCACGGCCGAACTGACCACTCTCAACGACCAGTTGCTGCGCGAGATCGACGAGCGCAGCCGGGTGGAGTTGCGCCTGCGCGAAGCCAAGCGCGAGGCCGAGCAGGCCAACCTGTCGAAGACCAAATTCCTCGCAGCGGTCAGCCATGACCTGCTGCAACCGCTCAACGCCGCTCGGCTGTTCACCAGTGCCTTGCTCGAGCGCCGCGATCCGGTCGCCAACGCGCAACTGGTGCGCAACGTCAGCCATTCGCTGCAGGACGTGGAGAACCTGCTGGGCACCCTGGTGGACATCTCCAAGCTGGACGCCGGAGTGATCAAGGCCGATGTCGCGCCGTTCGCCCTCAGCGAGCTACTCGACAACCTGGCCGCCGAATACGCCCAGATCGCCGGCAGCGAGGGGCTGGCGCTGCACTTTGTCGGCTGTTCGGTGCTGGTGCGCAGCGACATGCAATTGCTCGCGCGTATCTTGCGCAATCTGCTCAGCAACGCGATTCGCTACACCCCCAGCGGCCGGGTGGTGCTCGGTTGTCGGCGACACCGCCAGCGCGTGTCGATCCAGGTCTGGGACAGCGGCATCGGCATTGCCGAGAACCGCCTGGAGGAAATATTCCAGGAGTTCAAGCGCGGCGACGTGCAGCGCCCGAACCAGGACCGTGGGTTGGGCCTGGGCCTGGCGATTGTCGAGAAAATCGCCGGGATCCTCGGGCACCGGATCCAGGTGCGCTCCTGGCCGGGCAAGGGCTCGATGTTCTCTATCGACGTGCCGCTGAGCGCCACCGCGCCCAAGCCGCTGCCATGCCTGGACATGAGCGAGCCGATGCTCGAACGACTGCGTGGGGCGCGGGTCTGGGTACTGGATAACGATGCGGCGATCTGCGCCGGCATGCGTACGTTGCTGGAGGGCTGGGGTTGCCAGGTAGTGACCGCGTTGTCGGAACAGGACCTGGCCCGCCAGGTGGACAACTACCATGCCGAGGCCGACCTGCTGATCGCCGACTATCACCTGGACAACGATCAGAACGGCGTCGATGCGGTGGCCCGGATCAACGCCCGCCGGGCCTCACCGATCCCGGCCATGATGATCACCGCCAACTACAGCAACGAGCTCAAGCAGCAGATCCGCGAACGCGGGCATACCCTGATGCACAAGCCGGTGCGGCCGATGAAGCTGAAGATTGCGATGAGTCATCTGCTAGGCCAGACCCAGGAGCATTGAGCGAGCGCTGTTGTGGCGAGGGAGCTTGCTCCCGCTGGGCTGCGCAGCAGCCCCGTCCTGAACAAGCCTGACACACCTAGGTGCCTGGGTTTGGGGCCGCTTCGCGCCCCAGCGGGAGCAAGCGCCCTCGCCACAGAGTTGTTCGGCCTGTCCCTGTAGCGTTCAGCGGTTCAACGCCGCAGGTAAGCCCCGAAATCAATATCCCCGGCACTGAGGATCGCCTGCACCCGGTTGTGCACGTTGAGTTTGCGCAGGATCGCCGAGACGTGGGCCTTGACCGTGGTTTCGGCGATGTCCAGCGTGTAGGCGATCTGTTTGTTCGACTCACCCTTGGTCATGCGTTCGAGCACCAGCAGTTGCTTGCGGGTCAAGGCCTGGAGCAGTTCCGGTGGGAAACTCGGGTTTTCGTTCAGGCGCCGGCCCATCGGGCTTTTTTGCGTGCGAATGATGTCGGGCGGCAGGTACACGTTGCCGTTGAGGATCTGCTCGATGGCGTCGGTCATCTGCGAGCGTGGCGAGGATTTGGTGATGAAACCCACCGCACCATAGGTAATGGCTTGCAGCACCACCTGCTTGTCCTGCTCGGCGGAGACAATCACCACGGGGATGGTCGGTGCCTCGTTGCGCAGGTTGATCAGGCCATTGAGCCCGTGCATGCCGGGCATGTTCAGGTCCAGCAGGATCAGGTCCAGGTCGTCGTGCTCGGCCGTCAAGGCCAGGGCACTGTCCAGGTCGGCGGTCTCCATGACCTCGCTGCCAGGAAAACCGTCGCTGATGACGTTGTGGATGGCTTCGCGAAACAGTGGGTGATCGTCGGCTATCAGGATTTTATACATGGCCATTCACCTCGTTATTGTCGTGTGGGGCAGGGCAGTTGCACGCACTTCTTGCAAGATCAGGGAAAGGGTTCGGGCCGGGCCGCTTGCAGGGGCAGGTTGGCCGCCTCCCAGGCATCGAGGCCATCGCGATACCAGTACACATGGTTATAGCCCATGGCAGCGGCGCGTTTTACCGCGTTCCAGCTCAGCCAGCAATCGGCGCGGCAATAAAAGACCAACGGCGAATCCAACCGCCCGCCGGTGGCCGTGCGCAGGTGATGGCTGAAGTAGTCCTGCCAGGTCGGGTCGAGGTCGCCGTCACCGGTATTGGCCAGCCACAGGCTGCCAGGAAGGTTGGCATGGGGTTCGTTGTCGATGAAACGCCCTTGGACCCACGGCCGGCGATAAACGTCGATCAGCACTGGGGGCGAGGCTTGGCCGAGCAGACGTTGCAGGGCCTGGGTGTCGAGGGTCTGGGCGCCGTCGACGGTGGCGGGCGTCGGGCTGCGGTATTGGGCGATGCGATAACCCTGCGCTGAAAACAGCGCGGTATCGGCCTGCGCGACATTCAGCGCCAGGCCCAGCAGGAGGATCGCCAGCAAACGGGGCATAGGATTTATCCTTTTTGTTATGCGCCCATTACATGCCAGGGTCGAGGTCTTGTGAATGCGACCATAGACAGGAAAACCAGTACTAAAGTAGTAATTTCGGCCATGGGCCCTGTACAGAAACCTTGTGGAGAACCTTGTGGGAGCGAGCTTGCTCGCGATAGCGACGGATCATTCGGCAATGATGTTGACTGATACACCGCTATCGCGAGCAAGCTCGCTCCCACAGGGGAGTCCACCCACAGGGGAATTGTGTCAGACAGTTCAACTGGCCTTGCGCAACGCCGCATGCTGCGGATTGAACGTCCACACCGCCAACAGCGCGAACACCAGGGTCAACCCCACGCACACCGCCATCGCCAGCAGGTTGAACTGCTCGTACAGCGCAAAACGCACCAACTCCACGCCGTGGGTGAACGGGCTGACCGCGCAAAGCCAGTACAGCCAAGGGCTGGCTTCCTGCATTTTCCACAGCGGGTACAGCGCCGAAGACAGGAAGAACATCGGGAAGATCACGAAATTCATTACCCCGGCGAAGTTTTCCAGTTGCCGGATGGCATTGGACAGCAGCAAGCCCAGGGCGCTGAGCATCAGGGCCACCAGTAACAGGGCCGGCAGGGCCAGCAGCAGGCCCATGGTCGGTGGCTGGATGCCGTACAGCCAGGCGATGGCGAGAAAGGCATAGACCTGCAACAGCGAGATCAACGACGTCGCCAACAACTTGCTCGCCAGCAGGAACGCCCGGGGCAGGGGACTGGTGAGCAACACGCGCATGCTGCCCATCTCCCGGTCGTAGACCATCGACAGCGAGCCCTGCATGCCGTTGAACAACAGGATCATGCAGGCCAGCCCGGGCACGATGTACACCTCGTAGGGGATGTAGGTGTCGTAGGGCGCGATGATGGCGATGCCCAGCGCCGCGCGAAAACCGGCGGCGAACACCAGCAGCCACAGCAGGGGCCGCACCAGGGCACTGAGCAGCCGGGTGCGTTGCAGCACGAAGCGCAGCCATTCGCGCGTCACGATGCCGCTGAAACATTGCCAGTACGCATTCATGGCCGGACTCCCGAGGTGGTCAAGCGGGTGAAAGCCGAGCCGAGGCTGCCCCCGTGTTCCAGGCTCACCGCGTCGGCCTGGCCGCTGGCGACCAGACGGCCCTGGTGCACGATCAACAGGTCGTCGCTGGGCTGTACTTCGTCCAGCAGGTGAGTGGTCCAGAGCACGCTGATGCCTTGCTCGCTGCACAGTTGCCGGATGTGCAGGCCCAGGGCGAGGCGGCTGGCCGGATCGAGGCCGACGCTGGGTTCGTCGAGCAGCAACAGGCGCGGTTCGTGGAGCAGGGCGCGGGCGATCTCGACCCGGCGGCGATGGCCACCGTTGAGGTCGCGCACCCGTTCATGGCGCCGCTCGGTCAGGTGCTGGCGGGTCAGTTCGGCGTCGATGCGGGCGCTGCCCTGGCGCCGCGAAAACCCGTGCAGCGCCAGGTGATAGCGCAGGTTCTGTTCAATGCTCAGGTCCAGGTCCAGGGTGCTCTGTTGGAACACCACGCCCAACTGGCGCAGGGCCGGTCTTGGTGATTTCTGCAGGGAATGACCACCGATGCGGATCTCGCCGCGTTGCAGGTCGTACAGCCGTGTGAGCAGGGCGATCAGCGTCGACTTACCAGCACCGTTGGGTCCCAGCAGCGCGGCGAAACGTCCGGCCGGCAAGCTGAAACTCATCTGCTTGAGGGCTTCGCGCGCGCCATAGGCAAAGCTCAGGTCGCTGACCTCCAGGGCGTTCATGGCGTGACCACCACGCCCCAAGGGTAGCGCCCGACTTTCACCGACTTCAGGACCTTGCGGCTCTCTACATCGATCACCGAGACATCGCCGCTGACGCCGTTGGTCGCCAGCAGCTGCTTCTGGTCCGGGGTGAACGCCAGTTGCCAGACCCGTCGGCCCACCAGCAGGTAATCCAGCACTTCGAAGGTCTTGGCGTCGATCACCGCCACATGGTTGGCCGGGCCCAGGGCGACGAACGCCAGCTTGCCGTCGGCGCTGAGCTTGATGCCCACCGGTTGGACCTTGTCCGGGTGCACGCCCTTGATCTGGAACGTCAGGGTCTTGAGGATCTTGCGCGTCGCCACGTCGAGCACGGTCAACGTGCCGCCGATCTCCGCCGAGGCCCAGAGCTGCGTACCGTCGCGATTGAACTCGACGAAACGTGGCCGCTGGTCCACCAGGGTGTTGTCGGCCAGGGTCTGGGTACTGGTGTCGATCCAGTGCAGCATGTTCGTGGTTTCACTGGTGTTGACCGCCCATTTGCCGTCAGGGCTGACGGCCATGCCCTCGGGTTCGACACCCACGCCGATCTGGCCGAGCACTTCGGAGGTCTGGGTGTCGATCACCGTGACCAGGGCATCGTCTTCGTTGGAGACATACAGCCAGCGGTCGTTGGGGTGCAGGGCGAATTGCTCGGGGTCCTTGCCGGAGGGCAGTTCCTTGATGATCTTGCGGGTGGCGACGTCCATCACCTGGACCCGGTCCGAGTCGCTGGCGCAGATGTACAGCAGGCGATTGTCGTGGGACAGCAGCAGGCCCCGGGGGCGCTGGCCCACCGGCAGGGTCTCGATGACTTCCAGGCTCTGCATGTCGATCAGGCTCAGGCTATTGTCTTTCTCGTTGGAGACCCAGGCGATGCTGGCGGCGGCGCAGGGACCGGCGGCAAGCAACGCGGCGCCCAGGGCGAGGGCTTTGCATAACCGGGTCGGGCAGAGCCGGGCCGGGTGAATCAGGGAGCGGCGCATGGCGGTTTCCTTATTGTTGTTATCGATCAGGGGTAACGGCAGCTCACTTCGGGCTGGTCGTAACCCAGGCTGTCCATTTCATTGGAAGGGTGCAGAAAACCGTCCTGGGGCGAGGTGCTGACCAGTGCCCGTGGCTGGACCAGCGCAATGGGTTGGCGCAACTGGCCGTTCCAGGGCCGGTAGCTGAGCTTGCGACCCTTGAAACCGTCCAGGGGCAACTGGTCGCTGAGGGCCAGTTGGCGGATGGCGAGCGGGTCGTCCTGACGCAATTTGCCCACGGCGCTGGCGATGCTGCGCACGGCGATCCAGGCAGCAAAGTCGCGGTCGTTCATCCAGCGTCCGGCCAGGGCTTCGAAGCGTTTTTGCAGTTGCGCCGCGCCGTAGGTTTCCACGGTCTTGTGCCAGCCGGTGGGCGTCAGCCCTTGGGTGCCGGCCACCGGGCGTGGGTACCAGGTCTGGTAGGGCAGGTATTCACCGAAGTCGCCGCGCTCGTCGGCCACCAGCACCACGTCGTACTCGGCGGTCTGGGTGAACAGCGGCATGTCGGCCTGGGCGCTGCGGCGCTGGTCGTTGTCGAACTGCCAGGCCTTTTCGGCGACGATCTTCATGCCGAAGCGTTTCATGGCCCGGCGCAATGCGGCGGCGTAGGCCTGGTCCTCGGGCGTCTGGCCGACGATCAGCAAGGCCCGTTGCCATTTGCGCACGACGCTGAACTGCACCAGGGCATCGGCGAGCATGGCGCGGTCGGGCAGGCTGTGGAGCACGTTGCCCAGGCAGTCGGTGGTGCGCAGGCTGTCGTCGGGGCTACCGGCGTTGAACAGCAGGCTGTCGGGCAGGGCGGCGCTGAGTTGGCGCAGGCTGGCGGCCGGTGCGTTGACCACGAACAGCCGCAGGCCCTGGTCGTGTTGGGCCCGGGCGGCCTGGAGCAGCGCCTCGGGCGTGTCGACGCTGGCGCTTTCCAGGCGGTAGTCGTGCTTGAGGAAACGCCCGGTGCTGTTGCTGTCGACGATCGCCAGTTCAGCGCCGCGCAACCCGGCATCGGCCGGTTCGGCAATGACGTTGGACAGCAACGGCCCCGGATCGGGACGATAACCCAGGTAGCCGATGCGCACTTGCAGCGGTGTGGTATCGCCCGCGTGAGCGGTTGCCGCTGCCAGCAGAGAAACCAGGGCGTAACTGACGAGCCGGCGCATGACATCCTCCATTGCAGGTAGCGCCAGCATAGGAAGCCCAGGGTCATGGGGAAATATGCAGAAAGTACCGCCGGTGCAGTACCAAGGTAGTAACCCGCCGCCGGTGTTGGGGTTTTACGGTACGGGAAATGGTCATTCATCAGGAGTGGACAAAACCTGCAAACCGCCGCAACCCCAGGTGGGAGCGAGCCTGCTCGCGAAGGCGGCGTTACATTCAGCATCTCAGTGACAGGTGCACCGCCATCTCGAGCAGGCTCGCTCCCACAAGATTTATTGGCGGACCGCCTACAACGACACGGCGGCGCCGTAGCCAACTGCCGGGAAGACTTCCCGAGCCGCTTGTCTTTACGACCTGCGCCGGATGGCTTGCTACCAAGGAACTAGACCCCGACCACCAAAGCAGCATTCGGCTGGGGCAAGGGGGTTCCTAAGATGACGGCACGGCTTCTTCACAGAGGTCTGCGTGCAATCTGAGAGGGCATAACAATGACAACAAAACGCAACGCCATCATCGCTACCGCATTACTGATGGGGCTGACCGGCGCAGGCTCCGCATGGGCCCATGGCAACGTAGTGCCCCAGGCAGTGGAAACCAAGGGACTGACCCCGATCAAGGACACCGGTGTCGCACTGGACGGTGACGGCTGGGCCACGGTGAACCCTTACCGCACCTCCCCCGAACACGACCGGGCGCTGGAGATCGGCTCATCGGCCTACAACCAGAACTGCGCGGCCTGCCATGGCCTGGAAGCCAAGTCGGGCGGCATCGCTCCGGACTTGCGCATGCTCGACGCCGCCGACGCCGGTGATGAGTGGTTTGTCGAGCGCGTACGTCACGGTGCGGTGCGCGACGGCCGGGTCTACATGCCGAAAATGGCCGACTACCTGAGCCAGGAAGCCTTGTGGGCGGTGCGCACCTATCTCGATAGCGTGCACGTCGAGGAGTGATCGCCATGCGCCTGTTCGCGTGGGTAATGTGCAGCCTGCTCCTGTGGGGCCAGGCGGTACAGGCGCAGGTGCGCAGCTACGACCAGATGATCGCCGCCGGTGAGTTGAAGGTCGCGGTCTACAAGGACTTCGCGCCCTACAGTTTCGAGGACCACGGCCAACCCAGGGGC
Source organism: Pseudomonas sp. KB_12 (assembly GCF_052114545.1). Classification (NCBI taxonomy): domain Bacteria; kingdom Pseudomonadati; phylum Pseudomonadota; class Gammaproteobacteria; order Pseudomonadales; family Pseudomonadaceae; genus Pseudomonas; species Pseudomonas sp. KB_12. The sequence continues at coordinate 68,265 of NZ_JBFREY010000025.1, forward strand.
GTGGACGTGGAACTGGCCCAGGCCCTGGCCAAAGCCCTTGGCGTGCGCCTGCAATTGATGTGGGCACCGCCGGGCGAAAAACTCGATGACGACCTGCGCGATTACATCTGGCGCAGCAGTCCGTTGCACGAGCGGCAATTGGCCGACCTGATGATGCGCGTGCCGTACGACCACGACTATGCGCAAAAGCGCAACGACATCGGCGAACTGGCAAACGCCCAGGTGGTGATGTTCGGCCCTTATCAGCAGGAGTGCTGGCAGGTGGCGTACGACCGGCGCCGATTGGATTCGGTGGGCAGTGTCGCGGTGTTCCAGGAGCATCCCATTGGCGTTGAAGTCGACAGCGTGCCGTCGTTCTACCTGACATCGGTGTTCAACGGCATGCTCAGCGCCAGGACCCACCATTACCCTGGTGTCAGCCAGGCCTTCAAGGCCATGCAGGCCGGGGAGGTGGACGCCGTCATGGCCATGCGCGGTGAGGTCGATTGGCAAGTGCACGAGGCGGCTGATCCGCAACTGGCGCTGGCGGAAAACGCCTACCCGAACATGGGCAAGCAACGTTGGGAAATCGGCATGGCGGTGCATGAAAGCAACCGTCAGCTGGCCTATGCGGTGGAAGAGGCGTTGGAAGGCTTGATCCGCGACGGCAGCGTCAAGACGGTCTATGCCCATTACGGCCTGCGTTACGAAGTGCCGGAGATGTATCAATAGGAGCGCAGGGATGAAATGGGCCATGTGGTGCCTGCTGTGGTGCGGCCTGCCGACGATTGCGCTGGCGGCGGTCGAACCGGGGAAGGACCCGGTGCCGTCGGTGATGTGGGCCTTCTATCACAAGCAATTGCTGGGGGACGCGCCGTTCGTTTTCGATGACCGGGTGCGGCTGCTGGCGCCACCCTTTGCCGAAGACGCACGCCAGGTGCCACTGGAGATCGATGCCCGGGCCTTCACCGGCGACGTCGTGCGGGTGCTGGCCTGGGCCGAACTGAACCCGTTGCCGAAAATCGTCGACTTCCAACCAGGGGAGCGGGTGCTGCCCTGGCTGTCGATCCGCATTCGCATCGAGCAAGCCACGCCGTTGCGCGCCGCCGTGCAGACCCGCGATGGCCTGTGGCACGTCGGCTCGACCCTGATCGACGCGGCCGGTGGTGGCTGCACCGCGCCCAGCGTGGTGCGCACCCAGCCGGGTTGGGAAGAACACTTGGGCGAGGTGCTGGGCGCCCGCTATCCCCGGGGCGATTCGAGCCGCCTGCGCCTGCAGGTGGCGCATCCGATGGATAACGGCCTGGTGAGCGGCATCCCGGAGTTTTTCCTCAACCAGGCGCAACTGCTGGACGCCGACGGTCAGGTGCTGGCGCGCCTGGAGCTGTTCCCGGCGGTCAGCGAAAACCCCAACCTGGGCTTCGACATCCGAGGCCCGGGCCAGACCCGCCTGCTGCTGCGCGACAACAGCGGCAATACGTTCGAGGCGGCGATCCCCTGACCACAAGGAGCGCGCCATGCGCTGGTTGTTGTTGATGTTCCTGAGCCTGTGCTGGCCGACGTGGGCCGGTACGGACTACGCACTCAAGCCCCGGCAGATCGCCGAAGGCACCTGGCTGCTGGAAGGCAGCACCGAGAATTTTGCCAAGGCCAACGGCGGCAACATCGTCAATACCGCGTTCATCGTCACCGACGCCGGCGTGGTGGTGATCGACACCGGGCCGTCGAAGCGCTACGGCGAGGCGCTGCGCCAGGCCATTGTCGCGACCACCGATACACCGGTGATCCAGGTCCTGCTGACCCATCACCACCCCGACCATGTATTGGGCAACCAAGCCTTTAGCGACGGGCCCATTGGCGCCTTGGCGGGCACCACCGATCTGCTGCGACAGCAGGGTGATGCGCTGGCGGAAAACATGTACCGGCTGGTGGGCGATTGGATGCGCGGCACCGAGGTGGTGTTGCCGACCCGGGAGCTGGCGGCCGGGACGTTGAAGGTGGGCAATCATTCGTTGCGTCTGCTGCAACTGGCCGGGCACACCGGGGCCGACCTGGCGATTTTCGACGAAACCACCGGTGTGCTGTTTGCCGGCGACCTGGTGTTTTACGAACGCGCCCTGACCACCCCCAACAGCCCGGGCCTGGAGGTCTGGCTCCAGGACCTGGACACCTTGCAGGCCTTGCCCTGGAAGCAGATCGTGCCCGGCCACGGCCCGGTCGCGAACGACGCCCGGCCTTTTACCCAGATGCGCGACTACCTGGGCTGGCTCGACCAACTGCTGCGCAACGGCGCGGCCCGGGGCGACGACATGGCCGAGATGATCCGCAGCCCCATTCCCGAGCGCTTTGCCGGGATCAGCCTGAGTCGCTATGAGTTGATTCGCAGTGTCAGTCATCTCTATCCACGTTATGAGCGGGTGGGGATGAAACGGGTGGATGCCCACGACCCTGACTGAACACATACCCCGTGGCGAGGGAGCTTGCTCCCGCTGGGCTGCGCAGCAGCCCCTATGTCAGTCAACCTGGCTATCAATGTTGGCTGGGCTATTTTTAGGGCCGCTGCGCGCCCCAGCGGGAGCAAGCTCCCTCGCCACGGGGGTTGGTGTCACCAGCAAAGAAGCTGGATGCGACGACTCCACATGTGTACCAAGGAACTAGAAAACTCAACACAGCGGGCAATTGTTGGCAACGGCTCCGAGCCCAAGAATCTGTGGCAGACCGGGAAAAATTCCCGGGTATAACAATAACCGCAGAGGTAGCCGTCATGAGTCATCCCGCACGTCGCCAACCCTTCGCCGTGAGCCTGCTGCTCAGTGCCATGCTGCTGTCCGGTTCGGCCCTTGCAGCCGTGACCGATCAGGAAATTCTCCAGGACCCGAAAAACCCGCAACAGATCGTGACCAACGGCCTGGGTGTCCAGGGCCAGCGCTACAGCCCGCTCGATACCCTCAATGTCGATAACGTGAAGGACCTGCGACCGGTCTGGGCGTTCTCCTTTGGCGGTGAAAAACAGCGCGGCCAGCAAGCCCAGCCGATGATCAAGGACGGGGTGATGTACCTCACCGGTTCCTACTCGCGGGTATTCGCAGTGGATGCGCGCACCGGCAAGAAGCTGTGGCAATACGATGCGCGCCTGCCCGATGACATCCGTCCTTGCTGCGACGTGATCAACCGTGGCGTGGCGTTGTACGGCGACCTGGTGTTCTTCGGCACCCTCGACGCCAAGCTGGTGGCCTTGAACAAGGACACCGGCAAGGTGGTGTGGAGCAAGAAAGTGGCCGACCACAAGGAAGGCTATTCCATCAGCGCCGCGCCACTGGTCATCAACGGCAAGCTGATCACCGGCGTGGCCGGGGGCGAGTTCGGTGTGGTGGGCCAGATCAGTGCCTACGACCCGAAAAATGGCGAACTGCTGTGGACCCGCCCAACGGTGGAAGGCCACATGGGCTACGTCTACAAAGATGGCAAAGCCATCGAGAATGGTATTTCCGGCGGCGAGGCGGGCAAGACCTGGCCGGGCGATCTCTGGAAAACCGGCGGTGCCGCGCCTTGGCTGGGCGGCTACTACGACCCGGAAACCAACCTGCTGCTGTTCGGCACCGGCAACCCGGCCCCCTGGAACTCCCACCTGCGTCCCGGCGACAACCTCTATTCGTCGTCGCGCCTGGCCCTGAACCCGGACGACGGGACTATCAAGTGGCACTTCCAGAGCACGCCTCACGACGGCTGGGACTATGACGGCGTCAATGAACTGATCTCGTTCAACTACAAGGAAGGCGGCAAGGACATCAAGGCGGCAGCGACTGCTGACCGTAACGGCTTCTTCTACGTGCTCGACCGCACCAACGGCAAGTTCATCCGCGGCTTCCCGTTTGTCGACAAGATCACCTGGGCCACTGGCCTGGACAAGGATGGGCGGCCGATCTACAACGAGGCCAGCCGTCCGGGTGCGCCGGGCAGCGAAGCCAAGGGCAGTTCGGTGTTCGTCGCACCGGCGTTCCTCGGCGCGAAAAACTGGATGCCGATGGCCTACAACCAGGACACAGGCCTGTTCTACGTGCCGTCCAACGAATGGGGCATGGACATCTGGAACGAAGGCATCGCCTACAAGAAAGGCGCGGCGTTCCTCGGGGCCGGCTTCACCATCAAGCCGCTGAACGAGGATTACATCGGCGTGCTGCGGGCCATCGACCCCAAGACCGGCAAGGAAGTCTGGCGCCACAAGAACTACGCGCCGCTGTGGGGTGGGGTCCTGACCACCAAGGGCAACCTGGTGTTCACCGGCACGCCTGAAGGGTTCCTGCAGGCCTTCAACGCCAAGACCGGGGAAAAGGTCTGGGAATTCCAGACCGGCTCCGGCGTGCTCGGTTCGCCCATCACCTGGGAAATGGACGGCGAGCAATACGTCTCCGTGGTCTCCGGCTGGGGCGGCGCGGTGCCGCTGTGGGGTGGCGAGGTGGCCAAGCGCGTGAAGGACTTCAACCAGGGCGGCATGCTCTGGACCTTCAAGTTGCCGAAAGAGCTGGTGGCAAAACGCTAAGTAACTATTGAGCCGGGCGTCGCCCTTGTGGCGACGACTCTGTGGGAGCAAAGCTTGCTCGCGATGCAGTCGCCTCGGTTCCCAGGGAGACCGCATCGCCTTCATCGCGGGCAAGCCTTGCTCCCACAGACGTTTCGCCAAATATCCTCGTCCCAATGCTTGAAATCTACGACCAAATAACGAGAGTCCCCCCTGCCAACGACGCATTCGTCCGGCAGGCGGGGCTCTCTACCATCGGCCTATCGCCTGTCCTGTGACAGGCATCGACCAGGCAGAGGCCCCATCATGATCTATGCACAACCCGGAACCCCAGGCGCCGTCGTTTCCTTCAAACCGCGCTATGGCAACTTCATCGGCGGCGAATTCGTCGCGCCGGTCAACGGCGAATACTTCACCAACACCTCCCCGGTCAATGGCGAAGTCATTGCCGAATTCCCGCGCTCCAGCGCCGCCGACATCGACAAGGCCCTGGATGCCGCCCATGCCGCAGCCGATGCTTGGGGCAAGACTTCGGTGCAGGACCGTTCCCTGGTGCTGTTGAAAATCGCCGACCGTATCGAGCAGAACCTGGAAATCCTCGCTGTCAGCGAGACCTGGGACAACGGCAAGGCCGTGCGCGAAACCCTCAATGCCGACGTACCGCTGGCGGCCGACCATTTCCGTTATTTCGCCGGCTGCATCCGCGCCCAAGAGGGTGGGGCGGCCGAGATCAACGAACTGACCACGGCCTATCATTTCCACGAGCCGCTGGGTGTGGTCGGGCAGATCATCCCGTGGAACTTCCCGCTGCTGATGGCCGCCTGGAAACTCGCCCCGGCCCTGGCTGCCGGTAACTGCATCGTGCTCAAGCCGGCTGAACAGACGCCGCTGTCGATCATGGTCTTCATCGAGCTGGTCGCCGACCTGCTGCCGCCCGGCGTGCTGAACATCGTCCATGGTTACGGTCGCGAAGCCGGTGAAGCCCTGGCCACCAGCAAGCGCATCGCCAAGATCGCCTTCACCGGGTCCACCCCGGTGGGCTCGCACATCATGAAATGCGCCGCCGAAAACATCATCCCGTCTACCGTGGAACTGGGCGGCAAGTCGCCGAACATCTTCTTCGAAGACATCATGCAGGCCGAGCCGGCCTTCATCGAAAAAGCCGCCGAAGGCCTGGTGCTGGCGTTCTTCAACCAGGGCGAAGTCTGCACCTGCCCATCTCGCGCCCTGGTGCAAGAGTCGATCTACGTGCCGTTCATGGCCGAGGTGATGAAAAAGATCGCCAAGATCAAGCGTGGCAACCCGCTGGACACCGAAACCATGGTCGGCGCCCAGGCGTCCGAGCAGCAATTCGACAAGATCCTCTCGTACCTTGAAATTGCCCAGCAAGAGGGCGCCGAGCTGCTCACTGGCGGTGCTGCCGAGCGACTCGAGGGGGATTTGTCGAGTGGTTATTACATCCAGCCGACCCTGCTCAAGGGCCACAACAAAATGCGCGTGTTCCAGGAAGAGATCTTCGGCCCGGTAGTGGGCGTGACCACCTTCAAGGACGAAGCCGAAGCCCTGGCAATCGCCAACGACACCGAGTTCGGCCTTGGCGCTGGTCTGTGGACCCGCGACATCAACCGCGCCTACCGCATGGGCAGGGCGATCAAGGCCGGTCGCGTCTGGACCAACTGCTACCACCTGTACCCGGCGCACGCCGCGTTCGGTGGCTACAAGAAGTCTGGTGTGGGTCGTGAAACCCACAAGATGATGCTCGACCACTACCAGCAGACCAAGAACCTGCTGGTGAGCTACGACATCAATCCACTGGGGTTCTTCTAACCCTGGGAGATAGCAAGCAGGGCAGTTGCTGTGACCCTGTAGGAGCTGGCGAAGCCTGCGATCTTTTGATCTTTTGATCTTTTGGTCTTTTGGTCTTTTGATCTTTCGCTTGAGATTCAAGTGTATTGGGAAAGATCGCAGCCTCGTTGCACTCGACAGCTCCTACACAGCTCCTACACAGCTCCTACACCGCATCTACACAGCTCCTGCAATTTAGGGGGAGCAAGTGCTCGCTGCTCCAGTAGTACCAACGCACCCCACCCACCGCTTCGAAAGTAGCATTCGAGCCCCAGGCGTGGCGTGCATTAATGACCTTGCCGGAATCGCCCGGTACAAGAAGAGGAAAGACCCATGTGGACTAAACCCGCGTACACCGACCTGCGTATTGGCTTTGAAGTGACGATGTACTTCGCCAACCGATGAGTGCCGGCCCGGCCTGACGCGTTCAGGCCGGGCTACCCATTGGTCTGATTGCAATCACGGTGGGATGCTTTAGGCTCAAGGTATCCCAAGACAATAACAACAGGCTTACCGATGAGCCACGTACCTGAAAAGATGAGCCTCAGCCCGCTGCGCAAGTTCGTTTCCCCTGAAATCATGTTCGGTGCCGGTTGCCGGCACAATGTCGGCAATTACGCCAAGACTTTCGGTGCACGCAAGGTGCTGATCGTCACCGATCCCGGGGTCATCGCCGCCGGTTGGGTGGCTGACGTCGAAGCCAGCCTCCAGGCCCAAGGCATCGACTATTGCGTCTACAGCGCGGTCTCGCCCAATCCTCGGGTCGAGGAAGTGATGCTCGGCGCTGACCTTTACCGGGAAAACCATTGCGATGTCATCGTCGCGGTGGGCGGTGGCAGCCCGATGGATTGCGGCAAAGGCATCGGCATTGTCGTTGCCCACGGCCGCAACATCCTCGAGTTCGAAGGCGTCGACACCCTGCACGTACCCAGCCCGCCGCTTATCCTGATTCCCACCACGGCGGGGACGTCGGCTGACGTGTCGCAATTCGTGATCATTTCCAACCAGCAAGAACGCATGAAGTTTTCCATCGTCAGCAAGGCAGCGGTGCCGGACGTATCGTTGATCGACCCGGAAACCACCCTGAGCATGGACCCGTTCCTGTCCGCCTGTACCGGCATCGACGCCCTGGTGCATGCCATCGAGGCGTTCGTGTCCACCGGTCATGGCCCGTTGACCGACCCCCATGCGCTGGAAGCGATGCGCCTGATCAACGGCAACCTGGTGCAGATGATCGCCAACCCGGCAGACATCGCCCTGCGGGAAAAAATCATGCTGGGCAGCATGCAGGCCGGGCTGGCGTTCTCCAACGCAATCCTCGGCGCGGTGCACGCGATGTCCCACAGCCTGGGTGGTTTCCTCGATTTGCCCCATGGGTTGTGCAACGCGGTACTGGTGGAGCACGTGGTGGCGTTCAACTACAACTCGGCGCCGGAGCGTTTCAAGGTGATTGCCGAGACGCTGGGCATCGACTGCCGGGGGCTCAACCACCGGCAGATCCGCACTCGGCTGGTGGAACACCTGATTTCCCTCAAGCGCACCATCGGTTTCCACGAGACCCTGGGCCTGCATGGCGTGAGCACCTCGGACATTCCGTTCCTGTCGCAGCATGCGATGCACGACCCGTGCATCCTCACCAACCCTCGGGAGTCGAGCCAGCGGGATGTCGAGGTCGTCTATGGCGAAGCCCTCTGACGAGCAGCAAAAAGCCCTGGAAGGGCTGCTGGGGCTGGGCAATCACTCGACGCGCAAGAGTCACTATCCGGAACTGGCGGCACGCCTCGATGAGCTGGAGCAGGCCCGGCAACACTTGCAACAGCTCAATGACCAACTGGAACAGCGGGTGGCCGAGCGCACCGACGCGTTGCTGGAGGCCAACCACAACCTGCAGCAGCAGATTGCCCAGCGCGAGCTGGTCGAACAGCAATTGCGCGACGCCCGGGACGTCGCCCAGGCCGCCAACCGCAGCAAGGACAAATACCTGGCCGCCGCCAGCCATGACCTGTTGCAGCCACTCAACGCGGCACGCCTGCTGATCGCCACCTTGCGTGAACGCCAATTGCCTGCCGCCGAGCATGTGTTGGTGGAGCGCACTCATCAGGCGCTCGAAGGGGCCGAAGACCTGCTCACCGACCTGCTGGACATTTCCCGGCTGGACCAGGCCGCCGTCAAGCCCGACCTGGCGCCGTATCGGCTGGATGAGTTGTTGGGGCCGCTGGTTTCCGAGTTTCAATCGGTGGCCGGCGCCGCGGGGTTGGAATTGCGGGTACGGTTTGGCGACGAAGCGGTGCTGACCGACCTGCGATTGATCAGCCGTATCCTGCGCAACCTGCTGAGCAATGCCTGCCGCTACACCGCTCAGGGCGGTATTCTCCTGGCGGCCCGGCGCCGGGGAGGGCAGTTGAGCATCGAGGTCTGGGACACGGGGCGGGGCATCGCGGCCGATTGCCTGGAGTCGATTTTCCTGGAATTCAACCAGCTCGACGTTGGCCGGGCGGCGGATCGCAAAGGCGTGGGCCTGGGGTTGGCGATTGTCGAACGCATCGCCCACATCCTCGGTTACCGGGTCCAGGTGCGTTCTCGGCCGGGGCGGGGCTCGGTGTTCAGTATCGAGGTGCCGTTGTCCAGCGAAAAACCCCTTCCCGTATCCCTGGTTCCGGTACAGGCGGTCGCCGGCAACCCGCTACCGGGGCGCCGTTTGTTGGTGATCGACAATGAATTGAGCATTTTGCAAAGCATGGCGGCGCTGTTGGGGCAGTGGGGCTGTGAAGTCCTGACCGCCACCGACGAAGCGGGCGCCCTTGATGTGCTGCAAGGGCGTGCGCCGGAGCTGATCCTGGCGGATTTCCACCTGGATCACGGGGTCGTGGGCTGCGAAGTGGTCAAGCACCTGCGCGAGCATTTTCACCAGGCGATCCCGGCGGTGATCATCACCGCCGACCGCAGCGACCAGTGCCGCCGCGCCTTGCGCAAGCTGGATGCACCGCTGCTCAACAAACCGGTCAAGCCTGGCAAGTTGCGGGCGGTGTTGAGTCAGATGCTTGGGTAGGTTGGTGCTGTAGATACTCTGTAGGAGCTGTGTAGGAGCTGTGTAGGAGCTGTCGAGTGAAACGAGGCTGCGATCTTTTAATTCATTCGCTTAAACTCAAGCGGCCAGGGCAAGATCGCAGCCTCGCTGCACTCGACAGCTCCTACACAGCTCCTACACAGCTCCTACACAGCTCCTACACAGCTCCCACTCAGCTCCCACTCAGCTCCTACGCGAATCGGCCCCGTGGGCCATTAAAATGCCGTCATTTGGTCGGCGTTTTTGCCAGGAATGTAAAAAGACGCTTCGGTCTGTTTATTTCCTTATGTAAACTCCCCCTGGCTGCGACAATCGGGCACGGCCATGTCAGGCCCGATGAACACCGTTGCAGCGTCCCTCACCCCAGCTGAAGCCAAGACCTACAAGAAGTCAGCGCCGGAGAGACATAAACGAGAGGCCGACGTATTGCTCGGCCCTGTAGGTCCATCCTCCGGTCCTTCTCGATAGCCGCCCAGCTGGCGTTGCCGGCCATGGACGTGGGCTATCCTTGATCAGGACAGGTGGACGGAATGGCGTTCATCCTAGGGATACACACATGTTGAAGAAAACACACACGGCGCTACTGGGCCTGGCGATGGCGATGGGTCTTGCGACCACGCACGCCGCCGAGCCAAAAAAAGTGGATGTCTTGCTCATTGGTGGGGGCATCATGAGCTCGACACTCGGCGTCTGGCTCAATGAGCTGGAGCCGGGCTGGACCATGGAAATGGTCGAGCGCCTGGACGGTGTTGCCGAAGAGAGCTCCAACGGCTGGAACAATGCCGGTACCGGTCACTCCGCGCTGGCCGAGCTGAACTACACGCCGGAAGACAAGAACGGCAAGGTCGATATCTCCAAGGCCATCGAAATCAACGAAGCCTTCCAGATCTCCCGTCAGTTCTGGTCCTGGCAGGTCAAGAACGGCGTGTTGAAGAACCCGCGTTCGTTCATCAACTCCACGCCGCACATGAGCTTTTTGTGGGGCGACGAGAACATCGTGTTCCTGAAGAAGCGCTACGAAGCCCTCCAGGCCAGCCCGTTGTTCGCCGGCATGCAGTATTCCGAAGATCGCGAGCAGATCAGCAAGTGGGTGCCGCTGATGATGCAAGGGCGTGACCCGAGCCAGAAAGTCGCGGCCACTTGGAGTCCACTGGGCACCGACGTGAACTTCGGCGAAATCACCCGCCAGTTCGCGACTTATCTGCAAACCAAGCCGAACTTCTCCCTCAAGCTGTCCAGCGAAGTGGAAGAGATCACCCGCAACGAAGACGGCACCTGGCGCGTTTCGTACAAGAACCTGAAAGACGGTACCGAAACCGAGACCGACGCCAAGTTCGTGTTCATCGGCGCCGGCGGTGGTGCCTTGCACCTGCTGCAGAAGTCCGACATCCCGGAAGCGCGTGAATACGCAGGTTTCCCGGTGGGTGGTTCGTTCCTGGTCACCGAAAACCCGACCGTCGCCCAGCTGCACCTGGCCAAGGCCTACGGCAAGGCTTCGGTGGGCGCACCGCCGATGTCGGTTCCGCACCTGGACACCCGCGTGCTCGATGGCAAGCGCGTGATCCTGTTTGGCCCATTCGCAACCTTCTCTACCAAGTTCCTGAAGAACGGTTCGTACTTCGATCTGCTGACCAGCACCACCACCCACAACGTGTGGCCGATGACGAAGGTTGGTATCGAACAGTACCCACTGGTCGAGTACCTGGCCGGTCAACTGATGCTGTCGGATGAAGATCGCTTCAACGCCCTGAAAGAGTACTTCCCGGAGGCCAAGCAGGAAGACTGGCGCCTGTGGCAGGCTGGCCAGCGCGTACAGATCATCAAGCGTGACGAAGAGAAGGGCGGCGTGCTGAAACTCGGCACCGAAGTGGTCGCGTCCCAGGACGGCAGCATCGCCGGCCTGCTGGGTGCTTCGCCAGGCGCTTCGACCGCTGCACCGATCATGCTGACCGTGCTTGAGAAGGTCTTCAAGGACAAGGTCGCCAGCCCGGCCTGGCAGGAAAAACTGCATCAGATCGTGCCAAGCTACGGCACCAAGCTCAACGACAGTCCTGAGCGCGTTGCCCAGGAATGGGCTTACACCAGCGATGTCCTGCAACTGGACCCGCCACCGGTGATCGGCAAGCCAGGCGCTAACGTGGCACCGGCCAAGCCGGCGGCTGCCCCGCAAGCGAATCCAGCGGCTGACATGGCGCTGTAAGCCGGACGCTGTCTGGTGAGGTACAAGAACGCTGCGCATTGAGCGTAATGCTGTTCACTTAAGGATACGGCGCTTTTTCCGAGGGAGGGGAAGGCGCCGTTTTCTTTGGTGTTGGTTTGGTGTTGGTTTGGGGTGGGGTGGGTTGGGTTGGATTGGGTACATATCCGTTGCTGCGGTAACGGCGGCTTAGGGTTCCGCCCTGACGGCGGGTCACTTTTGGAAGAGCGCCAAAAGTAACCAAAAGCGCTTTGCCCCACCACTCGGTGCCTCGCTTAGGCTCGGCATGCCCTCACTCCGGCATTGCTCCGTGGGCCGCCGCGAAGGGCCATCCATGGCCCAGCGCGGCTACCTCGGCATCCATGCCGAGGTGCCCACTGCGCAATGCCTGCGTTCGGCCATCGTGGTTAACGGGGCGCCCCAGATCAAAATCAAGATCAAAAGCGAGGCGGCCTAACGGCCGGCCTGGTTCTCCCGGTCGTACACCCGTCAGCTCTGTGGGAGCAAAGCTTGCTCGCGAGGCGGCCTGRCAGCCGGCCTGGTTCTCCCGGTCGTACACCCGTCAGCTCTGTGGGAGCAAAGCTTGCTCGCGAGGCGGCCTGGCAGCCGGCCTGGTTCTCCCGGTCGTACACCCGTCTGATCTGTGGGAGTAAAGCTTGCTCGCGAGGCGGCCTAACAGCCGGCCTGGTTCTCCCGGTCGTACACCCGTCAGCTCTGTGGGAGCAAAGCTTGCTCGCGAGGCGGCCTGGCAGCCGGCCTGGTTCTCCCGGTCGTACACCCGTCAGCT
>NZ_JBFREY010000026.1:0-80479 GCF_052114545.1 Pseudomonas sp. KB_12
TGGGCCTGGGCCATGGATGGCCCTTCGCGGCGGCCCACGGAGCAATGCCGGAGTGAGGGCATGCCGAGCCTAAGCGAGGCACCGAGTGGTGGGGCAAAGCGCTTTTGGTTACTTTTGGCGCTCTTCCAAAAGTGACCCGCTGTAAGAGCGGAACCCTAAGCAGCCGTGACCGCAACAACGGATATACACACAAAACCCACACCCAATAAAAAACCCGCTGATCCACTCAGCGGGTTTTTCATTTAGCGATTCAAGCGATTCAAGCGCAGGAAGATCAAAAATCCTCCAACCGCCACACCTCATACGCCGGCGTCTCATAGGGATGGCTGAGCTTCAAAGCCACCACCACCGCACGAATCAACTCATCAGCAACGACAAGCTCCACCTTCCACTCCTCGACCTGCTCAACCTGCCCCGCCTCGCCAATGAACGGCTGGCTGCCGTCCAGAGGGCGAAACTGGCCCAGGCCCAACACTTGCCAGGCGCAGTGCTCATAGTCGCCGATTCGCCCGCCACCGGCAGCGAATACGGCGCTTTTGACCACGTCCAGATGGCTGGCCGGGACGAAGAAGCAGAGCTTGTACACCGCCTTAGTTCACCCAGACGCGCGCGTTGCGGAACATGCGCATCCAAGGTGCGTCTTCGTTCCAGTCATCCGAGCGCCACGAGTTCTGCACCGCGCGGAACACACGCTCCGGGTGCGGCATCATGATCGTGACGCGGCCGTCGCGGCTGGTCAGGCCGGTGATCCCGCGCGGCGAGCCGTTCGGGTTGGCCGGGTAGGTTTCGGTGACCTTGCCGTGGTTGTCGACGAAACGCAGCGACACGCAACCGGACAAGTCGGCTTCGAGCAGCGCTTCTTCGCTTTCGAATTCCGCGTGGCCTTCGCCGTGGGCGATGGCGATCGGCATGCGCGAACCGGCCATGCCCTGCAGGAAGATCGAATTCGACTCCTGCACCTGGACCATCGCCACGCGGGCTTCGAACTGCTCGGAACGGTTACGCACGAAGTGCGGCCAGAACTCGCTGCCCGGGATCAGCTCGTGCAGGTTGGACATCATCTGGCAACCGTTGCACACGCCGAGGGTGAAGCTGTCGGTGCGTTCGAAGAAACCCTGGAACGCATCGCGGGCGCGGCTGTTGAACAGCGCCGACTTGGCCCAGCCTTCACCGGCACCCAACACGTCACCGTAGGAGAAACCGCCACAAGCGACCATGCCCTTGAAGTCGTTCAGGTCGACACGACCAGCGAGGATGTCGCTCATGTGCACGTCGATCGCGTTGAAACCGGCGCGGTCGAACGCTGCCGCCATTTCCACCTGACCGTTGACGCCCTGCTCGCGCAGGACCGCCACTTGTGGGCGAATGCCCTTCTTGATGTAAGGCGCGGCCACATTTTCGTTGACGTCGTAGCTTAGCTTGGCGCTCAGGCCCGGGTTGTCTTCTTCCAGCAGCGCGTCGAATTCCTGCTCGGCGCAGTCGGCGTTGTCGCGCAGGCGCTGGATCTGGTAGCTGGTTTCCGCCCACTGGCGCTGCAACAGGCTACGCTGGCCTTCGAAGACGGTGTCGCCGTTGAAGGTGATGTTGATGTGGGCGTTGTTGATCGGCTGGCCGATCACCGAGACGCAGTCGGCCAGGCCAGCCGCGCTGAACTGGGCGAGGATGTCCGGGGTGGCGTCCTGGCGAACCTGGATCACCGCGCCCAACTCTTCGTTGAACAGGATGGCCGGGATTTCGGCCTTGGACTCGGCAACGCTGTCGAGGGTCAGGCTCAGGCCGCAGTGGCCGGCAAAGGCCATTTCCACCACGGTGGTCAGCAAACCGCCGTCGGAACGGTCGTGGTAGGCCAGCAGGTGACCGTCGGCGTTGAGACCCTGGATGACGGCGAAGAACGCCTTCAGGTCTTCGGCATCGTCGACGTCCGGCGCTTGCGAGCCGAGCTTGCCATGCACCTGGGCCAGGATCGAGGCGCCCATGCGGTTCTGGCCACGGCCCAGGTCGATCAGGATCAGGTCGGTGGTGCCCTTGTCCATGCGCAGTTGCGGGGTCAGGGTCTGGCGGATGTCGGTGACCGGGGCGAAACCGGTCACGATCAGCGACAGCGGCGAGGTCACGCTCTTGTCCACGCCTTCGTCGTTCCAGCGCGTGGCCATGGACATGGAGTCCTTGCCCACCGGAATGGTGATGCCCAGCTCAGGGCACAGCTCCATGCCGACGGCCTTGACGGTGTCGTACAGACGGGCGTCTTCACCCGGGTGACCGGCGGCGGACATCCAGTTGGCCGACAGCTTGATGTCGGAAATCTTGCCAATGCGCGAAGCCACGATGTTGGTCAGGGTCTCGCCGATCGCCATGCGGCCCGACGCCGGGGCGTCCAGCAGTGCCAGCGGCGTGCGCTCACCCATCGCCATGGCTTCACCGGTGTAGACGTCGAAGCTGGTGGCGGTCACGGCAACGTCAGCCACCGGCACCTGCCACGGGCCAACCATCTGGTCACGGGCCACAAGGCCGGTGATGGTGCGGTCGCCGATGGTGATCAGAAAGCTCTTGCTCGCCACGGCCGGGTGATGCAGCACGCGCTCGATGGACTCGGCGACATCGAGGGTCGACGGATCGAAATCGTCGCCCAGCTCTGCTTCGCGAACGGCCGAACGGTGCATGCGCGGGGCCTTGCCCAGCAGCACTTCCAGCGGCATGTCCACCGGGCTGTTGCCGAAATGGCTGTCGGTGACGGTCAGTTGCGGCTCGGCGGTCGCTTCACCCACTACCGCAAACGGGCAGCGCTCGCGCTCGCAAATGGCCTGGAAACGTTCGAAGTCGGCCGGGCCGACCGCCAGGACGTAACGCTCCTGGGATTCGTTGCTCCAGATTTCGTGCGGGGCCATGCCCGGCTCGTCGTTTGGAATGTTGCGCAGTTCGAAGCGGCCACCGCGGCCACCGTCATTGACCAGTTCCGGGAAGGCGTTGGACAGGCCGCCCGCACCGACGTCATGGATGAAGCTGATGGGGTTGTGTTCACCCAACTGCCAGCAACGGTCGATGACTTCCTGGCAACGGCGTTCCATTTCCGGGTTTTCCCGCTGGACCGAGGCGAAGTCCAGGTCTGCCGAGCTGGTGCCGGTAGCCATGGAGGAAGCGGCGCCGCCACCCAGGCCGATGAGCATGGCCGGGCCACCGAGGACGATCAGCTTGGAGCCGACCAGGATCTCGCCTTTCTGCACGTGTTCGGCGCGGATGTTGCCCATGCCGCCAGCGAGCATGATCGGCTTGTGGTAACCACGGACTTCCTCACCACGCGGGGTGGTGATGGACTGTTCGAAGGTACGGAAATAGCCGGTCAGGGCCGGACGGCCGAATTCGTTGTTGAACGCCGCGCCCCCCAGGGGGCCTTCGATCATGATGTCGAGGGCGTTGACGATGCGCTCTGGCTTGCCGTACGGCTTTTCCCACGGCTGTTCAAAGCCCGGTATCTGCAGGTTCGACACGGTGAAGCCGGTCAGGCCGGCCTTGGGCTTGGCACCGCGCCCGGTGGCGCCTTCGTCGCGGATCTCGCCACCGGAACCGGTGGACGCGCCCGGGAACGGGGCAATCGCGGTCGGGTGGTTGTGGGTCTCGACCTTCATGAGGATGTGCACCGGCTCCTGGACCGCACCGTACTGGCGGGTCTCAGGGTTCGGGTAGAAACGACCGGCAACGTTGCCGACGATCACCGCCGCGTTGTCCTTGTAGGCCGACAGCACACCTTCGTTGTGCATCTGGTAGGTGTTCTTGATCATGCCGAACAGGCTTTTTTCCTGGTCCTGGCCGTCAATGTCCCAACTGGCGTTGAAGATCTTGTGGCGGCAGTGCTCGGAGTTGGCCTGGGCGAACATCATCAGTTCGATGTCGTGCGGGTTGCGCTTCAAGCCCTGGAAGGCGCTGACCAGGTAATCGATCTCGTCTTCGGCCAGGGCCAGGCCCAGCTCGACGTTGGCTTTTTCCAGCGCGGCACGGCCGCCGCCCAGTACGTCGATAGCGGTCAGTGGCTTGGGTTCGGCGTGGCTGAACAGGCCGGCGGCCTGCTCCAGGTTGCCCAGCACGACCTGGGTCATGCGGTCATGCAGGCCGTCGGCGATCAGTTGGGCCTCGGCCTCGCTGAACTCACCGGCGACATAAAAGGCAATACCACGCTCCAGGCGCTGGATTTTCGCCAGGCCGCAGTTGCGGGCGATGTCGCTGGCCTTGCTCGACCACGGCGAAATGGTGCCGAAACGCGGCAGTACCAGGAACAGGCGTCCGGCCGGCTCCTGGACAGGAACACTGGGACCGTACTTCAGAAGGCGCGCGAGCACCTGCTGTTCGTCGCCGGTCAAACCGCCGGTGACTTCGGCGAAGTGAGCGAATTCAGCATACAAGCCACTGACAGCCGGAACCTTCTGGCTCAGTTGCTCAAGGAGTTTGCTGTGGCGAAAGGCAGAAAGGGCAGGAGCGCCGCGCAGGATCAACATCTTCGGGACAGCCTCGGGAAGGGGTGTGCTTTGAGGCCGTGCATTCTAGCCTAAACCGCCGGCAACGGCACCCGAAACGGCACGCGCAGTGCTGGCCGAATGTCGGTCTTTGCGCGCACGGCGCTATTGGACACCCGCGCCAAGGTTTTCGCAGAGATATTTTTCAGCCACGCAAAGCCCTGCGCACCCCGGCCGGCCGGTGCTGCGGACATGTTTTGCAATGGCTAGCAGACTGGCCTTTTGCTGTCGAGATATGGCGGTAGGGGCCGTTTGCGTATACTGCGCAGATGTTTTCCCCAACGGCTTTGCGTCCGCGATATGCCAGATGGCTGATCGCAACCGGACTCTTCCTGGTGCTCAGTGGTTGTGTTGAGAAACCCAACACACTGGAGCGCGTAAAGGAGGATGGCGTGCTGCGGGTGGTTACCCGAAACAGCCCCGCCACCTACTTTGAGGATCGTAACGGTGAAACCGGCTTCGAATACGAGCTGGTGAAGCGTTTCGCCGACGATTTGGGGGTGGAACTGAAGATAGAGACCGCCGACAACCTCGACGACCTGTTCAGCCAGATCGGCAAGCCCAACGGTCCGGTACTCGCGGCCGCGGGCCTGGTCAGCAGCGAACAGCGCAAGAAGCAGGTACGGTTTTCCCGCTCCTACCTGGAAGTCACCCCGCAGATCATCTACCGCAACGGCCAGTCACGCCCCACCGACGCCGCCGCCTTGGCCGGCAAAAAGATCATGGTGCTCAAGGGCAGCACTCACGCCGAACAACTGGCACAGCTTAAACAGCAGTACCCGGGCATCGAATACGAAGAGTCCGACGCAGTCGAGGTTGTCGACCTGCTGCGCATGGTCGACGAGGGCCAGATCGACCTGACGCTGGTGGACTCCAACGAAGTGGCGATGAACCAGGTGTACTTCCCCAACGTGCGCGTGGCTTTCGACCTGGGCGATGCCCGCAGCCAGAGTTGGGCGGTCGCCCCCGGCGAGGACAACAGCCTGCTCAACGAGATCAACAGCTATCTGGACAAGGTGCAGAAGAACGGCACCCTGCAGCGCCTCAAAGACCGCTATTACGGGCACGTCGATGTCCTCGGCTACATGGGCGCCACCACGTTCGCCCAGCATTTGCAGCAACGCCTGCCCAAATACGAACAGCACTTCAAGGCCTACGCCAAGCAAGAGAAAGTCGATTGGCGCCTGCTGGCCGCGATCGGCTATCAGGAATCGTTGTGGCAACCGGCGGTCACGTCCAAGACCGGCGTGCGCGGCCTGATGATGCTGACCCAGAACACGGCCCAGGCCATGGGCGTGTCCAACCGCCTGGATCCGAAGCAAAGCATCATGGGCGGCGCCAAGTACCTGGCCTACATGAAGGACCAACTGGACGAAAGCATCCAGGAGCCCGACCGCACCTGGTTCGCCCTCGCCGCCTATAACGTGGGCAGCGGTCACCTGGACGACGCCCGCAAACTGGCGGCCAAGGAAGGGCTGAACCCGAACAAGTGGCTGGATGTGAAAAAGATCCTGCCGCGCCTGTCGCAGAAACAGTGGTACAGCAAGACCCGCTATGGCTACGCCCGAGGCGGCGAGCCGGTGCATTTCGTGGCGAACATCCGTCGCTACTACGACATCCTCACCTGGGTGACGCAGCCGCAGCTCGAAGGCAACCAGGTGGCCGAGGGCAACCTGCACGTGCCGGGTGTCGACAAGAGCAAGCCTAACCAGGAATCCCCGCAGCTATAAGCTGTACACAACTTCTGATGCTGTGAGATGAACCCGTGGCGAGGGAGCTTGCTCCCGCTCGGTTGCGTAGCGACCGCAAAATCTTGGGGGCCGCTTCGCCCGAAGCGTCGGACCGGCCCAGCGGGAGCAAGCTCCCTCGCCACAATGGATCAGGCAAGCCTTAAGTAAGCTTTATGGGATGGGCTCAGGACTTGGCGGCAGCCAGGATCAGCGCTTTCATTTCCGACACAGCCGACTTGAACCCGACGAACAACGCATGGGCCACCAGCGCGTGGCCGATATTCAGCTCGTTGATGCCCTTGATGGCCGCGACGGCTTCGACGTTGTGGTAATGCAGGCCATGGCCGGCGTTGACGATCAAGCCCTGGGCCAGGCCGAAGGCGACGCCGTCAGCGACTCGCTGCAGCTCGTCGGCTACGTCCGTGGGGGTCACGGCATCGGCGTAACGACCCGTGTGCAGCTCGATGGCTGGCGCGCCAACACGCTTGGACGCCTCGATCTGTCGTTCGTCGGCATCAATGAACAGCGATACCTCGGCGCCGATCTTCGACAGGCGCTCCACTGCCAAGCTGATCCGCGCCTCCTGCCCCGCCACGTCGAGGCCGCCTTCGGTGGTCAGTTCCTGGCGCGTCTCCGGCACCAGGCAGATGTGCGCCGGGCGGATGAGCTCGGCGAACGCCATCATTTCTTCGGTCACGCCCATTTCGAAGTTCATGCGGGTTTGCAGCACATCCTTGAGCAGCAGCACGTCACGCTCCTGGATGTGACGACGGTCTTCACGCAGGTGAACGGTGATGCCGTCGGCGCCCGCCTCTTCCGCGTCCAATGCGGCCTTGACCGGATCCGGGTAACGCGTACCGCGGGCCTGGCGCAGGGTGGCGACATGGTCGATGTTCACGCCGAGAAGAATGCGATTGCTGGTGCTCACGAAAAGGCTCCTGAATGGACGAATAGTCGGCCCACAGCATACGGGTTGATCAGGGCTTGCGAAACAACTCGCGACTGACCAGTGGCCGCCCGCCCAGATGCACGGCCAGGGCCTGGCGCATCAGCCGCTTGGCTGCCGACAAGGCGCCTGGCGCACTCCAGTCGGCCTCGGCCATCGCCAGCAGCTCGGCACCGTTGAACAGCCCCGGTTGCAACAGGTAGACCTGCTCCAGGCCGGCATCCACCTGTAAGCGGTAAAGACCGTCCGCCGCAATGGGTTCGCCGTGCAGGTCAGTGTTCAGGGCGAAGCCGTAGCCCAGGTCATCCAGCAGACGCCATTCGAAGGAGCGCAGCAGCGGCTCCAGCGGCCGGCCTTCAGCCAGGGCCAGCAGCGTGGCGGCGTAGTGGTCGAAGACGGCCGGGTGGGGATCTTCGGCGGGCAGCAGGCGGATCAGCAGTTCATTGAGGTACAAGCCGCTGAACAATGCCTCGCCGTTGAGCCACGCCGCGACGCCATTGCTTTCCATGCGCCCGACATTTTTCAACTCGCCCCGGCCACGGAATTCGACTTCCAGCGGCACGAACGGCCGCGCCAGCGTCCCGGCCTTGCCCCGCGCCCCACGCAACACCGCCCGCAGCCGCCCTTGCGGCGTGAGGAAGTCCACCAGGGCGCTGCTTTCGCGGTAGGCGCGGCTGTGGAGGACGTAGGCGGATTGGCCGGTGGGTTGGGTTGGGGGCATGGGAATCAGAGTTCTCAATGGACGAGCAGAGTTTTAAACAGCCCCAAACCAATGTGGGAGCGAGCTTGCTCGCGATAGCGGTCTGTCAGTCAACATCCATGTTGAACATCAGGCCCTCATCGCGAGCAAGCTCGCTCCCACAATGGTTCTCGGTACATCCAGTCAGCTGATCAGAGGTCGCCGTAACCCAACGAACGCAACGCCCGCTCGTCGTCGGACCAGCCACCCTTCACCTTGACCCACAGGTTGAGCATGATCTTGGAGTCGAACAGCAGCTCCATGTCCTTGCGCGCCTCGGTGCCGATGCGCTTGATGCGCTCGCCCTTGTCGCCAATGATGATTTTCTTCTGGCCGTCACGTTCGACGAGGATCAATGCATGAATGTGCAGGGTCTTGCCCTGCTGCTTGAACTCTTCGATCTCGACCGTGATCTGGTAGGGCAACTCGGCACCCATCTGACGCATGATTTTCTCACGCACCAGCTCGGCGGCGAGGAAACGGCTGCTGCGGTCAGTGATCTGGTCTTCGGGGAAGAAATGATCGTTTTCCGGCAGGTGTTCGGTAATCACCCGCTCCAGCGCGTCGAGGTTATGGCCGTGCTGGGCAGAGATCGGGATGATCTGGGCGTTCGGCAACTGTTCCTGCAACCAGGTCAGGTGCGGCATCAGGTCAGCCTTGTCTTCGATGCGATCGGTCTTGTTCAGCGCCACGATCAAGGGACCTGTCACGTACTGGACGCGCTCGAGGACCATCTGGTCCTCTTCGGTCCACTTGGTGCGGTCGACCACGAAGATCACCACGTCGACGTCTTTCAACGCCGCCGAGGCAGTCTTGTTCATGTAGCGGTTCAGGGCCTTTTCGCCGCCCTTGTGCATGCCCGGGGTGTCGACGTAGATCGCCTGCACGGCGCCTTCGGTCTTGATGCCCAGCATGTTGTGGCGGGTGGTCTGGGGCTTGCGCGAGGTGATCGCCAGCTTCTGGCCCAGGATGTGGTTCAGCAGCGTGGACTTGCCCACGTTCGGCCGACCGACAATGGCGACATAGCCGCAGCGGGTGACGGTTGTATCAGTCATTGCCATTCTCCACACCCAGGGCAATCAGTGCTGCGGCGGCCGCTACCTGTTCGGCAATACGACGACTCACACCCTGACCCCGGCTTTTTTCATTCAATAGGACCACTTCGCATTCGACGAAGAAGGTACGGCAATGCGGCTCACCCTGGATATCCACGACTTCGTAGCGCGGTAGCTCGCAACTGCGCGATTGCAGGAATTCCTGCAAACGGGTCTTCGGATCCTTGTTGGTGTCCACCAGCGTGAGGCTGTCGATCTCGGAGGTCAGCCAGGCCAGCACGCGTTCGCGCGCCATTTCCATGCCCGCATCCAGGTAGATCGCGCCAATCAACGCTTCCAGGGCATCGGCCAGGATCGACTCACGACGGAAACCGCCGCTTTTCAACTCACCGGAACCCAGGCGCAGGTAGTCGCCCAGGTCGAAACCACGGGCCAGTACGGCCAGGGTCTCACCTTTTACCAATCGTGCGCGCAAACGCGACAACTGGCCTTCGCGGGCCAGCGGGAAACGCTCGAACAGCGCCTCGCCGGCCACGAAGTTGAGGATGGCATCACCGAGGAATTCCAGGCGTTCGTTGTTGCGCCCGGCAAAACTGCGGTGAGTGAGGGCCAGGAGCATCAGGTCCTGATCCTTGAAGGTGTAGCCGAGCTGACGCTCGAGACGACTTAGAGAAACGCTCACGGTTTACCCACGCTGAGTTCGTGGCTGGATTCCACCGCCACGGCGGCAAGGCGCCGTTGGCTTGGGACAATTAACGCTGTGTTCAAAAATACGTCCTGACTATCGTTGGCTTCATGCCTTCGGGCAACCTTGCGCAGGCTCCAGAAAAGCATTCGGCGCTGTGTTCAACAGCGCCGTGGGTGATTACTTGATCAGGCCAACCCGCGAGAAATTCGGCAGGTGACTGAGTTTGGGTTCCGGCCAGCTCATCCAGACCGCAAAGGCCTTGCCGACGATGTTCCGGTCCGGGACCATGCCCAGCAGGTCCTTGGGAATGTTCGGATCATCCCAGTACCGGCTGTCGTTGGAGTTGTCGCGGTTGTCGCCCATCATGAAGTAGTGCCCCGCCGGTACGGTCCACGAATGGTCCGGTGTAGCGCGGTAGCGGCTCATTTCCTTGCGGATCAGGTGCTCGGCCTCGCCGAGTTTTTCCCGGTAGAGCTCGGCACTGCCCAGCGTACCCGGCTCGGAGCCGAGCAACTGTTCGGCCACCGATTCACCATTGACGAACAGGCGCTTGTCGGCGGTGTAGCGAACCGTGTCGCCCGGCAGGCCGACGACACGCTTGATGTAGTTGACGTTCGGGTCGCTCGGGAAGCGGAACACCATGACATCGCCGCGTTGCGGGTCACCGACTTCGATGACTTTCTTGTCGATCACCGGCAGGCGGATCCCGTAGGAGAACTTGTTCACCAGGATGAAGTCGCCCACGTCCAGGGTCGGCTTCATCGAGCCGGACGGAATCTGGAAAGGCTCCACCAGGAACGAGCGCAGCACCAGCACGATGAACAGCACCGGGAAGAACGACTTGCCGTACTCGACCAGCAGCGGTTCCTTGTTGAGCTTTTCGACCACTACACCATCAGGCTGGCTGACGCTGCCCTGATAAGAGGCGATGGCCGCCCGGCGCCGAGGCGCCAGGAACAACAGATCAAGCAACGCCAACAGGCCGCAGACAAACACGGCGATAACCAGCAACAGCGGGAAATTTAGCGACATAGGACCTAACTATCCAACCTGAGCACCGCAAGGAAGGCTTCCTGTGGAATTTCCACGTTACCGACCTGCTTCATGCGTTTTTTACCGGCCTTCTGCTTTTCCAACAGCTTGCGCTTACGGCTGACGTCGCCACCGTAGCATTTGGCCAATACGTTCTTTCTGAGCGCCTTGACGGTTGTACGCGCCACAATCTGCCCGCCAATGGCGGCCTGGATTGCCACATCGAACATCTGCCGCGGAATCAGTTCCTTCATCTTCTCGGTCAATGCACGACCTTTGTAGTGCGCGTTGTCACGGTGCACGATCAATGCCAGGGCATCGACTTTCTCACCGTTGATCAGCACATCCAGCTTCACCAGATTAGCCGATTGGTAGCGATCGAAATGATAGTCCAGCGAAGCATAACCGCGACTGGTGGATTTGAGGCGGTCGAAGAAGTCCAGTACCACCTCGTTCATCGGCAGGTCGTAGGTCACCTGGACCTGCGTGCCGAGGAACAGCATGTCATGTTGTACGCCACGCTTCTCGATGCACAACGTAATGACGTTGCCCAGGTGCTCCTGAGGCACAAGGATGTTGGCCCGCACGATCGGTTCGCGCATGTCTTCGATGGCCGACAGGTCCGGCAGCTTGGACGGGTTGTCGACGTAGATGGTTTCGCCGTTCTTGAGCAGCAGCTCGAAGATTACGGTCGGTGCCGTGGTAATCAGGTCCAGGTCGTATTCGCGCTCCAGGCGCTCCTGGATGATTTCCATGTGCAACATGCCCAGGAACCCGCAGCGGAAGCCGAAGCCCAGGGCATCGGAGCTTTCCGGGGTGTATTGCAGGGACGAGTCGTTCAGGGTCAGCTTTTGCAGGGCTTCGCGGAAATCCTCGAAGTCGTCGGAGCTGACCGGGAACAGGCCGGCATAGACCTGCGGCTGGATGCGTTTGAAACCTGGCAGCACATCGACGTCGGGGGTGGAGCTCAAGGTCAGGGTGTCGCCGACCGGCGCCCCGTGGATGTCCTTGATACCGGCGATGATGAAGCCCACTTCACCGGCCTTCAGGTCTACGGTGGCGGTGTGTTTCGGGTTGAATACACCGACGCTGTCCACCAGGTGGATCTTGCCGGTGGACTTGACCAGGATCTTGTCGCCCTTCTTCACGCGGCCATGGCGCACGCGAACCAGGGACACCACGCCCAGGTAGTTGTCGAACCAGGAGTCGATGATCAACGCTTGCAGCGGATCTTCGATGTTGCCGGTCGGTGCGGGAATGGTGTGCACCAGGCGCTCGAGCACTTCGTCCACGCCCAGGCCGGTCTTGGCACTGCAGGTGACAGCGTCGGTGGCATCGATGCCGATGATTTTCTCGATTTCTTCCTTCACGCGGTCCGGATCGGCCTGGGGCAGGTCGATCTTGTTCAGTACCGGCATGACTTCCAGGCCCTGCTCGATGGCCGTGTAGCAGTTGGCAACCGACTGGGCTTCGACGCCCTGGCCGGCATCGACCACCAGCAGCGCACCTTCGCAGGCCGCCAGCGACCGGCTGACTTCATAGGTGAAGTCGACGTGGCCTGGGGTATCGATGAAGTTCAGCTGATAGGTGATGCCGTCGCGGGCCTTGTAGTAGAGGGTAACGCTGTGGGCCTTGATGGTGATCCCGCGTTCACGCTCCAGGTCCATGGAGTCCAGGACCTGGGCTTCCATTTCACGCTCGGCCAGGCCGCCGCACATCTGGATGAAGCGATCGGCCAGCGTCGACTTGCCATGGTCAATGTGGGCGATGATGGAGAAATTGCGGATATGACTCAAATCACTCACGGATCAACACTCAAAAAGGCTGCAGGCATAGCCCGCCGAAAAATAGCCGGGAATTGTACCTGATACACCGCGCGAGTGGGAGCAAAGCTTGCTCGCGAAACGGCCGCCCCGATCCATGAAAGACCGCAGGGCCTTCATCGCGGGCAAGCCTTGCTCCCACAGATTGCCACACAGCCTTGCTTCCACAGCCCCCTCGCTACACGTGCAATCAACCGGCCCGACGCAACAGCCAGAGCCCGGCCAACGCGCAGACACCGGCCGGCACCAGCACCGCAAACAGCGGCGAGAAGCCGAACACCAGGCTCGACGGCCCCAGCAGATCCTGGGCAATGCGGAAAGTGAAGCCCACCAGTACGCCGGTAAACACCCGCTGGCCAAGGGTCACCGAACGCAGCGGACCGAAAATGAAGGAAATCGCCATCAACACCAGGGCGGCGGTGACCAACGGCTGCAACACCTTGACCCAAAAAGCCAGCCAGTAGCGGCCGTTATTCAAGCCCTGGTCCGCCAGGTAGTGGATATACCCCCACAAGCCGGTAATCGACAGGGATTCAGGCGCCATCACCACGGTGCTGAGCAGCTGCGGGCTGATCGACACGTCCCAACGCTCCTGCGGGGCGGCGACCACCTCGGTGCGCTTGTCATGGAACAAGGTGGTCGTGACATCGCTCAACTGCCAGTGGTCCTCGGCGAAATTGGCGCGCTTGGCAAAGCTCGACGACAGCATGTGCCGCTGGTCGTCGAAGCGATAACGGGTCACGCCGTACAGAATGCCGTTGGGCTGGACCGAGTTGATATGGATGAACTCGTCGCCCTGGCGGTGCCACAGGCCGTGCTTGGCGCTTTGCGCATCGCCGCCGCCCTGGGCCAGGGAACGGTTGGCCTGGGCAGTATTTTCGGTGGCTGGGGCGATGTATTCGCCGATCAACACACCCACCAGCATCAACACCAGCATGGGCTTCATCACCGCCCAGACGATCCGACCAATGGACACGCCGGCGGCGCGCATGATGGTCAGCTCGCTGTTGCTGGCCAGGCTGCCCAGGCCGATCAGGCAACCGATCAGCGCGGCCATCGGCAGCATGTCGTACAAACGCCGTGGTGCCGTCAGCAGCACGTAGCTCGCCACGTCCGTCAGCGTGTAGGTGTCGCTGACATCGCTCATTTCATCGATGAAGGCAAACAGGGTCGCCAGGCCGAGGATGATCCCCAGCACCGCGAGGATCGCCATGAACACGCTGCTGCCGATGTAGCGATCGAGTTTAACCACGGGCCACCTCCAGCGCGCTGCGACGACTGGCCAGCTTCAGGCGTAGCGGCTCCCAATAGAGCAGCCCCAGGCCGATGGCCAGGAAGATCGAGTGCACCCACCACAGGCCCAAGGCTGGCGGGATCTTGCCTTTTTCCAACGCACCGCGAGCGGAAATCAGGATGGTCAGGTAAGCCATATACAGAAGAATCGCCGGCAGCAGCTTGAGGAAACGCCCCTGGCGCGGGTTGACCCGCGACAGCGGGACCGCCATGAGGGTCACGATAAACACCAGCAGCGGCAAGGACAGGCGCCATTGCAGCTCGGTACGGGCACGAATGTCCTTGTTGCCCAGCAGGCTGGCGGTGGGCATCGCGTCGCGATCAGTGACTTCGTCGCTGACCTCGGGCTTGGGCAACAGCACGCCATAGGTGTCGTACTGGATGGCCCGGTAATCGGCCTGCCCCGGCTTGCCGTCATAGCGATAGCCGTTTTTCAGGATCAGGTAGCGGTTGCCGTCGGGACTGATTTCCTGCCGGCCCTTCTCGGCCACCAGCACGGAAATGCCGCGGTCCTTCTTGGTATCCGAAGACAGGTTCTTTTGGGTAATGAAGACGCCACCCAGGTCGATCCGGTCGTCCGAGAGCTGTTCGGTGTAGGTCACCCGCGTACCGTCGCGCAGGGCCTGGAAACGCCCCGGCACCAGGGTGTCGAACTCGGTCATGGCGTCCTGCTGGTTGATCAGCAACTGGAACTGGTTGGCGCCCTGGGGGGCCAGGCTCAGGCTCAGCCAGGCCACCACCAGCGCCACCAACGTGGCCGGGAACAGCGTCATGCGAAACAGGCGCTGTTGGCTCATGCCGGTGGCCGACAGCACGGTCATTTCGCTGTCCAGGTACAAGCGCCCGTAGGCCAGCAGGATGCCGAGGAACAACCCCAGTGGCAGGATCAATTGCAAGAAGCCCGGCAGGCGGAACCCCATGATCAGGAACAGCGAGCCCGGGTCCAGGGCGCCGGAGGCCGCCTGGGCGAGGTATTTGATGAAGCGCCCGCTCATGATGATGACCAGCAGCACGGCGCTGACGGCGCTCAGGGTCAGCAGGACTTCACGGGATAGATAACGAAAGACGATCAAACCAGACACTCCAGGGTTGTCAGGCTAAGGCGGCCAAACAAGAAACGTATCGAGTCGGCCCGCCAACGCGAGCCGCCGAAAAAAGAGCCGCATTATCCTGTGATTGGAGGCGCCTGTCACTTCGCACGCTTTAAGCCGGTGCTTAAAGCCAAAAGTTAGCGCCGTCGAGGGTTGTCAGGCTCGGGCGCCGGGGTTCAAACTGCGGCCTTTGTCGCCGGCAAGCACCGGCGCTTCTTTTATATAGAAGAAGCTCGCTCAGCGCGCCATTGTGTCGGCGCCTGGCCTCTTGACCATTGACTCAGGGATCCGGACATGGAACTGGTTGTAAAAAGCGTCAGCCCAGAAACGTTGAAAACCGCCACACTGGTAGTCGCCGTCGGTGAAAACCGCAAGCTCGGCGTAGTCGCCACCCAGCTCGATACCCTGAGCGGCGGGGCCATCAGCGCCGTACTCAAGCGCGGCGACCTGGCCGGCAAGGTCGGCCAGAGCCTGTTGCTGCACAACCTGCCCAATCTCAAGGCCGAGCGCGTGCTGCTGGTGGGCGTGGGCAAGGACGCTGAACTGGGCGATCGTCCGTTCCGTAAAATCATTGCCGGCGTGCTGGGCACCCTCAAGGGCCTTGGCGGCGCTGAGGCCGCCCTGGCGTTGGACGAATTGGTGATCAAGGGCCGCGACAGCTACGGCAAGAACCGCTTGCTGGCCGAAACCCTGGTAGACGGCGAATACCAGTTCGACCAGTTCAAGAGCCAGAAAGCCGAACCCCGCGCCCTGAAAAAAATCACCGTGCTGACCATCAAGGCCGCCCAGGCTGAAGTCCAGCGTGCCGTGACCCACGCCACCGCGATTGCCAACGGCATGGCGTTCACCCGCGACCTGGGCAACCTGCCACCGAATATCTGCCACCCAACGTTCCTCGGCGAACAAGCCAAGGCACTGGGCAAGGAATTCAAGGGCCTGAAGGTCGAAGTCTTCGACGAGAAGAAAATCAAGGACCTGGGCATG
Source organism: Pseudomonas sp. KB_12 (assembly GCF_052114545.1). NCBI lineage: Bacteria > Pseudomonadati > Pseudomonadota > Gammaproteobacteria > Pseudomonadales > Pseudomonadaceae > Pseudomonas > Pseudomonas sp. KB_12. The sequence goes on from NZ_JBFREY010000026.1 coordinate 15,887, forward strand.
GGTTCGTTCTACTCCGTCGGCCAGGGCAGCGCCCAGCCACCGCGCCTGATCGTCATGCAATACAACGGTGGCAAGAAATCCGAGAAGCCGTACGCACTGGTCGGCAAGGGCATCACCTTCGACACCGGCGGCATCAGCCTCAAGCCGGGCGCTGGCATGGATGAGATGAAATACGACATGGGCGGCGCCGCGAGCGTGTTCGGCACCCTGCGCGCCGTGCTCGAACTGCAACTGCCGATCAACCTGGTGTGCATCCTGGCCTGCGCCGAGAACATGCCCAGCGGCACGGCCTCGCGCCCAGGCGACATCGTCACCACCATGAGCGGCCAGACCGTGGAAATCCTCAATACCGACGCCGAAGGCCGCCTGGTGCTGTGCGATGCCCTCACCTACTCCGAGCGCTTCAAGCCGCAAGCAGTGATCGACATCGCGACCCTGACCGGCGCCTGCATCGTCGCCCTCGGCTCCCACACCTCGGGCCTGCTGGGCAACAACGACGAGCTGATCGGCCAACTGCTCAGCGCCGGCCAACAAGCCGACGACCGCGCCTGGCAGTTGCCGCTGTTCGACGAGTACCAGGAACAACTGGACAGCCCGTTTGCCGACATCGCCAACATCGGCGGCCCGAAAGCCGGGACCATCACCGCAGCCTGCTTCCTGTCGCGCTTTACCAAGAACCTGAACTGGGCGCACCTGGACATCGCCGGCACGGCGTGGACCAGCGGAGGCAAGGACAAGGGCGCCACCGGTCGTCCGGTGCCCCTGCTGACCCAGTACCTGCTGGACCGCGCCAAGGCCTGACACCAATGACCGTCGTTGGCGTCACCCTCGGGTGGCGTCAGCGGCGGCTCAGGAACCGCAATGACCAAAGTCGATTTCTATATCCTGCCCAGCGCCGACCCGTCGGCGCGGCTGGATTTCGCCTGCAAGCTCGTTGAAAAGGCCTGGCGCATGGGGCACCGCATCTACCTGCATTGCAGCGATGCCGCCCAGCGCGAGGACCTGGACGCACGCTTGTGGGCTTTCAAGGGCGAGAGCTTCGTGCCCCACGGCCCGGCCGAAAACGAACCCGAAGGGTTGATCGTGCTTGGGCTGGGGGATGACTGCGGCCAGCACCAGGACCTGCTGGTCAACCTCGACCTGAAAGTACCGGCCTTTGCCCAGCGCTTCGCCCGTGTGGCGGAAGTGGTGGTCGAAGACCCGGCCATCCGACAAGCCGCGCGGGAGAGTTTCCGTTTCTACCGCGAACAGGGCTATCCTCTGCAAGACCACCGTTTACAGCGACTCTGAGCCCTACGATGGACACTCCAAAACCGCCACAAAAGCCCGCGCACCTGCTGGATGACCTCGAGTCGATCCGCCAACTGCTCGGCGACGACAACCTGCAACCGCCGCTGCTGACCGACACGGTCGTGCACGAGCCGGTGCATGACGAACAGATCCCCCTGCTGTTCGACCCGATCAACGGCCAGCCGGAACCCAAGCCTGCTGCCAAGACCGAAGCCAAAGGGCCCGACGCCCTGCTGCACCTGGACAGCGAACTGCGCGCTGCCGCGCAGCTGATCATGCAAGACGTCATCGACGACTTCGCCCCGCACATCGAGACCGAGATCAAGCGTCGGCTGGATGCGCGGATGGAGCGGTTGCTCAGCCAGTACGAGTAACCCCCAGACTTACTGACCACCGAATACCTTGTGGGAGCGAGCTTGCTCGCGATAGCCGTGTGTCAGTCAACATCAATGTTGCTGATCTGCCGTTATCGCGAGCAAGCTCGCTCCCACATCGTTCCGTTGCGCCCACAAGCCATCTGCCAAGCTTCCAGCTTGCTGCATGTGGCTTGCACCAGCCCCGCCCGCTATACTTCCCGGCTTTTCCTGAATAAATGCCAATAGGGTCCCGCCGCGCATGGATAAGACCTACCAGCCGCACGCCATTGAAACTTCCTGGTACAACACCTGGGAGTCCGAGAATTATTTCGCTCCGCAAGGCGCGGGCGATTCCTACACCATCATGATCCCGCCGCCAAACGTCACTGGCAGCCTGCACATGGGCCACGGTTTCAACAACGCAATCATGGACGCGCTGATCCGTTTCCGGCGCATGCAAGGTCGCAACACCTTGTGGCAGCCGGGCACCGACCACGCTGGTATCGCCACGCAGATGCTGGTGGAACGCCGCCTCGAAGCCCAGGGCCAGAATCGCCATGACCTGGGTCGCGAGAAATTCCTCGAGAAAGTCTGGGAATGGAAAGACGAGTCCGGTGGCAACATCAGCCGCCAGATCCGTCGCCTCGGCTCGTCCGTGGACTGGAGCCGCGAACGCTTCACCATGGACGACGGTCTCTCGGAAGCGGTGAAGGAAGCCTTCGTGCGCCTGCACGAAGACGGGCTGATCTATCGCGGCAAGCGCCTGGTCAACTGGGACACCAAGTTGCACACGGCCATTTCCGACCTCGAAGTGGAGAACCATGACGAGAAAGGTTTCCTGTGGAACCTGAAGTACCCTCTGGCCGACGGCGCCAAGACCGCCGAAGGCAAGGATTACCTGATCGTTGCCACCACGCGTCCGGAAACCATGCTGGGCGACTCCGCCGTGGCGGTGAACCCGAACGATGAACGCTACCAGGCGCTGATCGGCAAGTTCGTCGAACTGCCGCTGGTTGGCCGTCGTATCCCGATCATCGGCGACGACTACTGCGACCCTGAATTCGGCACCGGCTGCGTGAAAATCACCCCGGCCCACGACTTCAACGACTACGAAGTCGGCAAGCGCCACAACCTGCCGCTGCTGAACATCTTCGACAAGAACGCCAACATATTGCCGGCAGCCCAGGCATTCAACCTTGACGGCACGCTGAACGAAAGCGTCGACGGCCAGATCCCGGCCGAATACGCCGGCCTGGACCGCTTCGAAGCACGCAAGCAGATCGTCGCGGCATTCGATGCCGCCGGCCTGCTGGTCAGCGTCGACGACCATGCCCTGAAAGTCCCGAAAGGCGACCGCTCCGGCACCATCATCGAACCGTGGTTGACCGACCAGTGGTACGTGTCCACCAAGCCGCTGGCTGAACCTGCGATTGCCGCCGTGGAAGACGGCCGCATCCAGTTCGTGCCCAAGCAATACGAAAACATGTACTTCTCGTGGATGCGCGACATCCAGGATTGGTGCATCAGCCGCCAGCTGTGGTGGGGCCATCGCATTCCGGCCTGGTACGACGAGTCGGGCAAGGTCTATGTCGGCCGCGATGAAGCCGAAGTCCGCGCCAAGCACAACCTCGGCCCGGACGTTGCCCTGGCGCAGGACAACGACGTCCTCGACACCTGGTTCAGCTCGGGCCTGTGGACCTTCTCGACACTGGGCTGGCCGCAGCAGACCGAGTTCCTGAAGAAATTCCACTCCACCGACGTGCTGGTCACCGGCTTCGACATCATTTTCTTCTGGGTCGCCCGGATGATCATGATGACCATGCACCTGATGAAGAACGAAGACGGCACGCCGCAAGTGCCGTTCAAGACCGTCTACGTCCACGGCCTGGTGCGCGACGGCCAGGGCCAGAAGATGTCCAAGTCCAAGGGCAACGTCCTCGACCCGCTGGACATCATCGACGGCATCGACCTGGAAACCCTGGTGCAGAAACGCACCTCCGGCCTGATGCAGCCGAAACTGGCGAAGAAAATCGAGAAAGCCACCCGCGAAGAATTCGCCGAGGGCATCGCCAGCTACGGCACCGACGCCCTGCGCTTCACCTTCTGCTCACTGGCGTCCACCGGTCGCGACATCAAGTTCGACATGGGCCGCGTCGAAGGCTATCGCAACTTCTGCAACAAGATCTGGAACGCCGCGCGCTACGTGCTGGACAAAGGCGAAGACTGCGGCCAGAACGGCGAAGCCTTTGAGCTGACCCTGGCCGATCGCTGGATCATTTCGCAGTTGCAACGCACCGAAGCCGAAGTGACCCGCCAGCTCGATCAGTTCCGTTTCGACCTGGCCGCGCAAGCCTTGTACGAGTTCATCTGGAACCAGTATTGCGACTGGTACCTGGAGCTGTCCAAGCCGGTGCTGTGGGACGAAAACGCACCGGTCGAACGCCAGCGCGGCACCCGTCGCACCCTGGTGCGCGTACTGGAAGTGGCCCTGCGCCTGGCGCATCCGTTCATGCCGTTTATCACCGAGGAAATCTGGCAGCGCATCGCACCGCTGGCAGGCGTCCAAGGCAAGACGATCATGCTGCAACCTTGGCCAGTGGCCAACGAAAGCCGCATCGATCCGGCGGCCGAAGACGACATCGAGTGGCTCAAGACCTTCATGCTCGGCCTGCGTAACATCCGCGCCGAAATGAACATCGGCCCGGGCAAGCCACTGGCCTTGTTCCTGAAGAACGCCAGCGCCGAAGACCTGCGCCGCCTCAACGAAAACGAGGCGCTGCTCAAGAAACTGGCGAAGCTTGAATCGGTGACGGTCCTGGCCGCCGGCGAAGAAGCACCACTGTCGGCCACCGCCCTGGTTGGCGAGATGGAAGTGCTGGTGCCGATGGCGGGCCTGATCGACAAGGCCGCGGAACTGGCGCGCCTGGACAAGGAAATCCTGCGCCTCAAAGGCGAAGTGCAGCGGGTCGGCGGCAAGCTGTCCAACGCCGGCTTCGTCGACAAGGCGCCGGCCGAAGTCATCGAGAAGGAACGGGCCAAACTGGCCGAGGCTGAACAGGCCTTGGGCAAGCTGGCCGAGCAGCATGGGCGGATCTCCAGCCTGTAACGGCGGTTCGCAATGAAAAAGGAGGTCCTATTGGACCTCCTTTTTTATGCCCACCCCTTTCCTTTCAAGTACCGCAACCCCTGTGGGAGCGAGCTTGCTCGCGATAGCGGCGGGTCAGCCAACCCATATGCCAACTGACAAACTGCTATCGCGAGCAAGCTCGCTCCCACATTTAAATCGCGCAGTCATCAAGACCGGGCCGGATGTGGGACAATGCCCGCCACTTTTTGAACCATCCCCGAATCGACTCGCCCATGACCGCCCCCCGCACACCCAAACCTGCCCGCCAGAAGCCCAAGCCCGCCCCAGCGGCTAAAACCGTGGCGCCGCGCGAGAAGGCCAGCCTGCATCCGCGCAACCGCCACCAGGGCCGCTACGACTTCCCAGCGTTGATCAAGAGCACGCCGGAACTGGCAAAGTTCGTGATCATCAACCCCTACGGCAAGGAAAGCATCGACTTTGCCAGCCCCGAAGCCGTACGGGTGTTCAACCGGGCGCTGCTCAAAGCTTTCTATGGCATCGCCCACTGGGATATTCCGGCCGACTACCTGTGCCCGCCGGTGCCAGGTCGGGCGGACTATGTGCACTTTCTCGCCGATTTGCTCGCCAGCCACAACGCCGGTGAAATCCCCCGCGGGGCGGCAGTCAAGGTGCTGGACATCGGCACCGGCGCCAACTGCGTCTATCCGTTGATCGGCTACAGCGACTACCGCTGGCACTTCCTCGGTTCGGAGATCGACCCGACGGCCATCGCCTCGGCCAAGGCCATCGTCCAATCCAATGGTTTGAACAAGGCCATCCAGTTGCGCCAGCAAGCCAACCGCAAGCAGATCCTCCTGGGCCTGTTGGAGGATGGCGAACGGTTCGACCTGACGATGTGCAACCCGCCGTTCCATGCGTCCCTGGAGGAAGCCACCAAGGGCAGCCAGCGCAAGTGGCGGGCACTGGGCAAGGCCGATCCGAAGCGCAAGCTGCCGGTGCTGAATTTCGGCGGTCAGGCTGCGGAGTTGTGGTGCGAGGGCGGGGAAGCCCGGTTCGTGACGCAACTGATCGGCGAAAGCGCGCAGTTGGCCGGGCAAGTGCTGTGGTTCAGCACCCTGGTGTCGAAAGCGTCGAACCTGCCGGCGATTCAAGCCGCGCTGAAAAAGGCCGGGGCGCTGCACAGCCAGGTGGTGGAGATGTCCCAGGGCCAGAAGCAGAGTCGTTTCGTGGCCTGGACCTTCCAGACCGAGGCCCAGCAACAAGCCTGGCGCCAGTCGCGTTGGGTTCGCAAGGATTAGAAAGACGCTGCTCTACTGTAGGAGCTGCCGAGCGAAGCGAGGCTGCGATCTTTTGATCTTTCACTTGAGATTCAACTGCCAGGGGAAAGATCGCAGCCTCGCTTCACTCGGCAGCTCCTACAGGTGGTTTCAAGGCAATAAAAAACCGTGCCCGGATCGCTCCGAGGCACGGTTTTTTTTACTGCGGTCTTACTTGTTGACCGCGTCGGTCAGGCCTTTGGCCACAACCAGCTTGATCACTTTCTTGGCAGCGATTTCGATGGCAGCGCCAGTCGAAGGGTTGCGGCCGGTACGGGCAGGACGCTCGGTGACTTTCAGCTTGCCAACACCTGGCAGAGTGATTTCGCCGCCATTTTCCAGCTGATCGGCAACGACTTGGCCCAGTTGGTCCAGCAGCGAACGCACGGTAGCTTTTGGTGCGTCTACAGATTCAGCCAAATCAGCGATCAGTTGGTCTTTAGTAAGAGCCATGTAGTGTTCCTTCCCTATCAAATTCATATGGATTGCAGAGTGCAGTGTCAGCCATCGAGCCCGATCTCTCTTGATCAGGCACCCTCGGCAATCACCGCGACGGATCGGGGTAATAGATGCCGAAAACCGGGTTTGGTTCGACCTGACAGATGCTGAATGCACGCTTAACGCAGTGACTTCGCGTAAGACCGGGCAAAACTAGCACAACGCCTCTGAAATATCCGCCTCTAGCTACCCATTTGGTCAGCTTTCTTGCGCTAAAACGTTAAAAAAATGCATATAGGGTGTCGGACGGGTCTGAAAGGGCCTTTGCCGGGTTCCAAAACCAGTGATTGCGGTACACTGGGCCCTTTTTCGGGGAGCGCGCCCTCCTCTCTTTCAACAGCCGAGAAATCCATGCCGATCCGTCATTGCATCGTCCACCTGATCGACAAAAAACCCGACGGCACCCCAGCAGTGCTCCATGCCCGCGACTCCGAACTGGCAGAGTCCTCGGCCATCGAGAACATGCTCGCCGACCTCAACGAGAGCTATAACGCCAAGCAAGGCAAGGCCTGGGGCTTTTTTCATGCCGAGTCCGGGGCGCATCCGTTCAGCGGCTGGCTTAAGGAGTACCTGGACGGCGGCAAGGACTTCACCGCCTTCAGTCGCGTGGCGGTGGAACACCTGCAAAAGCTGATGGAAGAGTCCAACCTGTCGGTGGGCGGCCACGTGCTGTTTGCGCATTACCAGCAAGGCATGACCGACTACCTGGCCATCGCCCTGCTGCACCATAGCGAAGGCGTGGCGGTGACCGATGAGCTGGACGTGACCCCGTCCCGCCACCTGGACCTGGGCCAGTTGCACCTGGCGGCGCGGATCAACGTGTCGGAATGGCAGAACAACAAGCAATCGAAGCAGTACATCTCGTTCATCAAGGGCAAGAACGGCAAGAAGGTCTCGGAATACTTCCGTGACTTCATCGGCTGCCAGGAAGGTGTCGACGGCCCCGGTGAGACCCGCACCCTGCTCAAGGCCTTCAGTGACTTCGTCGAAAGCGAAGACCTGCCGGAAGACGATGCCCGGGAAAAGACCAAGACCCTGGTCGACTACGCCAGCAGCCAGGCCAAGCTCGGCGAGCCGATGGGCCTGGAAGAACTGTCCGGGCTGATCGATGAAGATCGCCCGAAAGCCTTCTACGATCACATCCGCAACAAGGACTACGGGTTGTCGCCGGAAATCCCGGCGGATAAACGCACCCTCAACCAGTTCCGCCGCTTCACCGGCCGCGCCGAGGGCTTGTCCATCAGCTTCGAAGCGCACTTGCTGGGCTCCAAGATCGAGTACGACGAAGAGGCCGGCACGCTGATCATCAAGGGCCTGCCCACGTCGCTGACCGACCAGCTCAAACGTCGCAATTGATGTTTGGTGGGGTGCTGAAGAAATTCCTGCTGATTCTGCTGGTGGTGGTGGCCTATCAGAACTGGGGCAAGATCGAGCGGGTGTTCAACCCGTCACAGATGGTTTCCGAGCAGGTTCGCAGCAACGCCCGCGTCGTGCTGTATGCCACCGACTGGTGCGGCTACTGCAAGGCAACCCGGCGGTTCCTGGATGAGAAAGGCGTGCCGTTTCGCGAGTTCGATATCGAAAAGGACATCCAGGCGCGCAAGGCCTATGAGGCTCTAGGCGGTCGAGGGATTCCGATCCTGGACGTGAACGGCACGTTGATTCGTGGGTATGAGCCGGAGAATATTCTCAGGGCGTTGTCCGCGATATAGGTATGAGGGCCTCATCGCGAGCAAGCTCGCTCACGCACAGTGATTGGCGGCAAACGCAGATCCAGTGAACCACACACTGCCCCTGTGGGAGCGAGCTTGCTCGCGATAACGGACCGATATTCAACATCAATATCGACTGATCTGGCGCCATCGCGAGCAAGCTCGCTCCCACAGGGTCATTCGTTGTTCATCGAGCTTCGATCCGGAAGCCAAACCGCGGAAAGTGCACATGCACCACCCCGCCCCGCGCGTCTTCGCGACGCAGAATCAATTCTTCGCTGCCAGCAAACAACAACTCCCCGACCACCGGATCGACGCCATAGTCGGTCGCAGCGATACTCACCTGTTGCCCTGTCATGAACCCGTTCGGATCGTCGAATGCCTCATCCGGCAGCGCTGCCGGCGTAGCGTTGCGGGCAACGTCCAAGGCTTCTTCGGCGCTCATCTGGCTCGAGGCACCATGGCCGAAACCCAACACCCGCGCCAGCCAGGCCGAGACAGCCGGATACGCATCCACCAGCGACGAAGTGACCGGAGTGCCCTTGAGGAACCACAGCGGATGGGCCATGGCGAAGTCGGCAATCGACGGATCACCCAACAGGAAATCGCCCTCCTCACGCTGCAACTGTTGCTCCAGCCGGGCCATGATCGTCGGCCATTGGTGCTTGGCCTGCTCGGCGGCCAAGCGTGTAGTCGTGCCGCCACTGAACAGCCCGGCACGATCACTGATGAACGCCTTGATCGCTTCGGGCGATAGCTTGGCGAACCGCACCGCCACCGACTCCGGCTGGAACACCAGGCTCACCGTATGCTGGAACACCACCGAATCGGCCCAGGCCGCAAAGGACGCGGCAAGCATTTCCCGGCCTTCGGGGAACAGTGCCGGCGAGGCTTTTTCCTGCTCCAGGCGGCGGGCCATCAGCGACGTATCGCAATAGATATCCGCGCCGACCTGCAATACCGGCGTCTTGCGGTAACCACCCGTCAGCGCCGTCAGGTCAGGCTTGGGCATCATCGGCGGGATGCTCACCGAACGCCAGGACAGCCCCTTGAAGCCCAGCAGCAGCCGGGCTTTTTCCGCGAAAGGAGACGTTGGGTAATGATGAAGGATCAGCTCTGACATGAGATTAGCCACTGCAGGAATGAAGTCCTACAGCTTAGCGCGCCTGATCGAGACAGCCTACCGGCCTGATAAAGGCCTATCAGCCCGGCTGATCGAGCGACAGCGCACTGGCCACCAGGCATTCCTTGGCGCTTTTCTTGAGTTTTTTGATCAGCCGCTCCTGGCGCAGGGCCTCGCCCTTGTCGCGACAGGCCTCGGTGTACACCAAAGCCACTGCCGGGCTGGACAGGAAGAAGCGTGCCCCCTTGCCGCTTTGATGCTTGGCGAAACGCCGCACCGGGTCATCACTGATGCCGCAGTACAGCGAGCCGTTGGCGGCCCGCACCAGGTAGACAAACCAGGGTTTGTCCGCTTCGGTTGGGCCTTGTGCAGGCAGATCGGGAGAGGGGGTGGCGGTCGTCACTAGATGTTCAACAGATCGGCAAAGACAAGCCGCGATCTTATCAGCGACTGGCCTGGAACGCCCGCAGCCCCTTGAGCGCCTGGGCCCTGACGGCGTTGCGCACCAGTGGTGTCCAGCCCAGCAACAGGCCCTTGGCACCTAATGCCTGGCGAGACCAGCGCCACAGATCGAAGCTGTCGTGGTGCTCGCAGATCTTGCCGTCGCGAAAAACGAAGCGCGCCTGAATGTCATTGATCACGACGTTGCCGGTCTGGCTGAACAAGTACGTCGCCACCCAATGAGCACCACCGGTACGCTCATCGCTGCGCACGTTATCGAAGGTCAGGGAAAAATCCTTGGCCCGGGTCGTCAGCATGCGCCACATGTCGCCGGCATCGCGCCCGCGCAGCTCGCCGAACGCCGGGTCGCTGAACAGCACGTCGTCGGTGTAGCAAGCGCTCATGGCTTCGGCGTCCAGGCGTTGGAAGGCCTGATAAAAACGACTGATCAAGGCGTTGTGGGCATCACTCATGGACAGGCTCCGAAAAACGTTTCAGTAGGCCAGTACGATAATCTGCCGCCGCAGGGAAGACTATCGTCATTCGCCATGAAAATGATATCAACGAAGGTCAATGACCCTTTCGCTGCTGACCCCGACGTAAAACGCCCGGCCTGCGCCGATGCCCGCGACGATCGCCCCCAGGCCAACCAGGCCGAAGATCCAGCCCAGGGCATTCCAGCCGCCGGTCAAGTCGTGGACCACACCCACCGCGAACGGCCCCAGGGACGCCAGCGTATAGCCGAAGCCCTGGGCCATGCTGGAAAGGTTGGCGGCCACGTGGGCGTCCCGCGAACGCAGCACGATCAGCGTGAGCGCCAGGCTGAATGATCCGCCCTGCCCCAGCCCCAGCAGGATCGCCCAGCCCCACAAGCCATCGAGCGGAGCGTAGAGGCAACCGAACAACCCGCCCAGGACCATGAGCATGACGATCACGATGGCCAGGCGTTGGTCCTTGCCACGTGTTGCCAACCAGGGCGCCGCGAGGGAACTGATCAACTGCACGATGACCGAACCGGACAGCACCAGCCCGGCCTGGGTTGGCGTCAGGCCGCGTCCAATCAGGATCGACGGCAGCCAGCCAAAGACGATGTAGGCCAGGGACGATTGCAGCCCCATGTACAAGGTTACTTGCCAGGCCAGGGGATCTCGCAGCAAACCGCGGACCCGGTACGCCACTTGGTGGGCACCGTGTTTCTCGCCCACTTGCGGTAACCAGAACATCGCGGCCAGGAGCGCCGGGACCACCCAGAAGCCCAGGCCCAAGGCCCAGCTGTGGCCAAGCTGCTCGCTCAGCGGCACGGTCGCCCCGGCCGCCATCGCCGCGCCCAGGCACAAAGCCATGGTGTAGACACCGGTCATGGTGCCAGCCTGCTTGGCGAAGTCACGCTTGACGATGCCCGGCAGCAGCACGCCGATCACACCGATACTCGCGCCGGCCAGGATGCTGCCGACAAACAGCCCGACCTGACCGAAGGCGCTGCGCAAGACAATCCCACCCGCCAGCGTCAACAAGATCCCCAGCACCACGCGCTCGGCACCGAAGCGCCGCGCCAGCACCGGCGCCAGCGGCGCGAACAGGCCCAGGCAAAGCACAGGCAATGTGGTCAGCAAACCGGCCTGGGCAGCCGACAGGCCGAGGCTTCTTGATACTTCGCTGAGCAACGGCGCCATGCTCGACAACGCCGGACGCAGGTTCAGCGCCACCAGGATCAACCCGAGCAGCAACAGCCAGGGACGACGCACCAACGGATGGCGCTGCTGGGCCTGCTCATCGTCGGCCTCGGCGTCAATCAACAGTTCTTCGAGTTCGGCGGCGCGTTTGGGCGCCGTCGAAGTGGCAGGGTCAAGCAGATCGCGGGACATGGAAAGCTCGGGTTCAGGGTTCATTGATCAACTGCCGGCAAAGGGCCTTGGCCTGCTCCGGATCCTGTCGTTCGACGGCCTCAAGGATTTCGACGTGCAGGTCGAACACATGTTGATGGCGGGGAATGATGTTGAGGCTCTGGCGCAGCTGTGCGCCGATGACGCTCGAAAAGTAGCGATACAGCTCGCTAAGTGCGGGGTTGTGCGCGGCATCCACCAATAGACGGTGGAACACCAGGTCGCAGGCGATGTAGTGCTCCAGGTCCCCGTGGTAATGCTCGGCACTGGTTCGCAACGCCTGGCGCAAGGCAAGCAAATCCGCCTCGGTGCGCCGTAGCGCCGCCAGGCCAATGGCTTCAACTTCGAGGATGTGCCGGGTTTCCCGGGCCTGTTCCAGAGAGCAGCGCGACAGCACCTTGAGGGTATCCAGCGGATCGACCACCGCACGCACGTAGCTGCCGTCGCCCTGACGGATCTCGATCAAACCGGAAAACGCCAGCACACGCATGGCTTCGCGCACGGTGTTGCGGCTGATCCCCAGCTCCGCGACCAAATCCGGTTCGGTGGGCAAGCGCTGGCCGACAGCCCATACCCCGTCGCTGATACGCCGACGCAATTGCTCCAGGGCCTGATCGACCAGGGAGCGTTTTATTAATGGAGAAATATCTGACATGGAGTTCGCCCTTTCATCCAATCATGGGATGAATTTTCTGACATGTTAGTCAGCTTCGCGTAGGACAACAACCGCCTAGGGTCAATGGAGGGAAAAGAAGCTAAATTTTTGATTAGTAAAAACTACCCTATAAGGGTAATTTTGGAACAAGACCTCATGGAAAAGAGCACACCCCATTACGACCTAGGCGTGATCAAGGCGGATATCAAGCGGCTTGGAAGAAAGGCGTTCACCATCACCGCGACAAAAACCGCCGGGACGCTGGGTTTGGCAGTTTCGGACATGTTGGAGGTCGCTTGTGGGCTTCGGCGCCAGCAGTTCTACAAGTCCGTAACGACCTACGATGACCATCGGGTCTGGCACGACGTTTATCACACCGACTCACAGGGTCTGGAAATTTACATCAAGGTGACCTACCGCCCAAGCGGCGGCCCACCGGTGATTTCATTCAAGGAGAAAACCCCATGAAAGCTCAGCAGTGTTTCAGCTGCGGCGCTCCGCAGGGCATGTTGCATTTCGAGGGGCGCGCAGAGACCCTGTGCGTCAAGGGACTGGAACGCCGGATCGATGATTTGTCTGGCTGGGAATGCCAGATGTGTGGCGAGGTCGAACTCGACCCCGGTTGCTCGGATCGTTACACAGATGCGGGGGATGAACTGGTCATCGCCGCCAGGAAGATGATTGGCGAAGAGATGAAACGCATCCGTCGCAAACTGCATCTGTCGCAAAAAGAAGCGGTGTCGTTTTTGTCAGGTGGCGGGCACAACGCGTTTTCCCGCTACGAGCGCGGTGAGGTGTTGCCGCCAAGAGCGTTGATGCTGCTGATGCGCCTGCTTGATCGCTACCCGCATTTGCTTGCAGACGCGCGAGCCCTGGCTGAAGGTGCGGACTTGAGAGGATTCAAGACGACGGTGCACAAGGAGCACGAAACCCTCACGGCTTCCTGAACAGCCGAAGCAGCAAAAAATAAACCCGGACAAGTCCGGGTTTATTTCACTGCCTAAGGCCGGATCAATGCAGGATCTGGCTCAGGAACAGCTTGGTGCGGTCATTCTGCGGGTTGTCGAAGAAGTCGTTCGGCGCGGCCTGTTCGACGATTTCACCCTTGTCCATGAAGATCACGCGGTTGGCCACGGTACGGGCGAAGCCCATTTCGTGGGTCACGCAGAGCATGGTCATGCCGTCTTCGGCCAGACCGATCATGGTGTCCAGCACCTCTTTCACCATTTCCGGGTCGAGGGCCGAGGTCGGCTCGTCGAACAGCATGATTTTCGGCTTCATGCACAGGGCGCGGGCGATGGCCACACGCTGTTGCTGACCGCCGGAGAGCTGGCCCGGGTACTTGTTCGCCTGCTCTGGAATGCGTACGCGCTCCAGGTAATGCATGGCGATTTCCTCGGCCTTGCGCTTGGGCATCTTGCGTACCCACATCGGCGCCAGGGTGCAGTTCTGCAGGATGGTCAGGTGCGGGAACAGGTTGAAGTGCTGGAACACCATGCCGACTTCACGGCGGATCGCTTCGATCTGCTTGAGGTCGTTGGTCAGTTCCACGCCGTCGACCACGATGCGACCCTGCTGGTGCTCTTCCAGGCGGTTGAGGCAGCGGATGGTAGTGGACTTGCCGGAGCCCGACGGACCGCACAGCACGATACGCTCGCCCTGCTTGACGTTCAGGTTGATGTCTTTCAACACGTGGAACTGGCCGTACCACTTGTTGACGCCCTGCATCTGAATAATGCCTTCAGGGCTCACAGGCTGTTTGATCGCTTCACTCATAAACTACGCTCCTAACGCTTGTGGCCAGTGTCCAGCTTGCGTTCCAAATGCATGGAATAGCGGGACATACCAAAACAGAAAATCCAGAACACCAGGGCGGCGAACACATAGCCTTCAGTGGCCATGCCCAGCCATTTCGGGTCGGCGGCAGCTTGTTTCACGCTGTTGAGCAGGTCGAACAGGCCGATGATGATCACCAGGCTCGTGTCCTTGAACAACGCAATGAAGGTGTTGACGATACCCGGAATCACCAGCTTCAGGGCTTGCGGCAGAATCACCAGGCCCATGCTGCGCCAGTAACCCAGGCCCATCGCTGCGGCCGCTTCGTATTGCCCCTTGGGAATGGCTTGCAGGCCACCACGCACCACTTCGGCAATGTAGGCCGACTGGAACAGGATCACCCCGATCAACGCCCGCAGCAGCTTGTCGAAGTTCATGCCTTCAGGCAGGAACAGCGGCAACATCACCGAGGACATGAACAGCACCGTGATCAACGGCACGCCGCGCCAGAACTCGATGAAGGTCACGCAGACTACACGAATCGCCGGCATGTTCGAACGACGGCCCAAGGCCAGGACGATACCTAGCGGCAGTGCACCGACGATACCGACGGTGGCGATCACCAGGGTCAGCATCAGGCCGCCCCATTGGCTGGTCGCCACGGCGTCCATGCCGAACACGCCGCCGTGCAGCAGGCACCAGGCGATGATCGGATACAGCACCAGGAAACTCAGGCCGTAGATCGCCTTGCGCGGGAAGCGCGAGATGAACAACGGCGCCACACCGATCACTGCCAGCCACACGGTCAGGTCGACGCGCCAGCGCAGATCCGTCGGGTAATAGCCGTACATGAACTGACCGAAACGCTGCTGGATGAACACCCAGCAGGCGCCTTCCTTGGTGCAGTCGGCGCGGGTGGTACCGACCCAGTTGGCATCGAGGATCGCCCAGTGCAACAGCGGTGGAACGATCAGGTAGATCAGGTAGAACGCAAACAGGGTCAGCAGCGTGTTGATCCAGCTGGAGAACATGTTGGCGCGCATCCACGCCACCACGCCGATGCTGCTGCCCGGCGGGGGCATGTCTGGTTTGAAAGTATGAGTCGTCATGCGCGTTTCCTCACCGCTCGATCAGCGCAATGCGCTTGTTGTACCAGTTCATCAGCAACGAAATGCTGATACTGATCGCCAGGTACACACTCATGGTGATCGCAATCACCTCGATGGCCTGGCCCGTCTGGTTCAACACTGTGCCAGCAAACAGCGAAACCATTTCCGGGTAGCCGATACCGGCCGCCAGGGAGGAGTTTTTCGCCAGGTTCAGGTATTGGCTGGTCAACGGTGGAATGATCACACGCAGGGCCTGCGGGATGATCACTTTGCGCAGGGTCGGACCGTTGCGCAGTCCCAGGGAACGGGCGGCTTCGGTCTGGCCGTGGCTGACCGACTTGATGCCCGAGCGCACGATCTCGGCGATGAACGCCGCGGTGTACACGGTCAAGGCCAGGGTCAAGGCCAGCAGTTCCGGGATCAGCACCCAGCCACCGACGAAGTTGAAGCCCTTGAGCTCCGGCATCTCCCAATGCACCGGCGCACCAAAAAGCAGCGCGCTCAACGCCGGGATCACCAGGAACAACGCCAGGCCGACCCAGAACTTATGAAACGGCTCGCCAGTCGCTTCGAAACGCTTGTTGGCCCAACGCGTCATCAGCACGATGGCGACGATCGCCAGCACAACACTGATCACGAACGGCCAGAAGCCTTCGGCCATCAGCGCGGCAGGCATGTTCAGGCCCCGGCTGCTGACAAAGAAGGTATCGCCGAAGTTATGGGCGGCCCTCGGTCCTGGCATGCTCAGGAATACCGCGAAGTACCAGAACAGGATTTGCAGCAGTGGCGGGATATTACGGAAAACCTCGACATAAACGGTTGCCAGCTTGGAAATGATCCAGTTCTGCGACAGCCGTGCCACACCGATGATGAACCCCAGGATGGTTGCCAGGATCACACCGATGAACGTGACCAACAGCGTATTGAGCAACCCGATGAGAAAGACCCGGGCATAGCTGTCCGCTTCGGTGTAGTCGATCAGGTGTTGGGCGATGCCGAAACCGGCACTGCGTTCCAGGAAACCGAAACCGGAGGTGATGCCTCGGTGCTGAAGATTGGTTTGTGTGTTATCGAACAGAAACCAGCCCAGCGCGATAACCGCCACGACAGTGACGATTTGAAATACCCACGCACGCACTCGTGGATCGCTGAGGCTGAGCCTCTGCTTAGGTGCGCCGATTGAATTTTGCATGAAGTGCCCCGCAAAGAATGGAACAGAACATCACCCGGTGGTTGGCCCACCGGGTGATAGAACCATCAGCGCACTGGTGGTGCGTATTGAATGCCGCCAGCGTTCCACAGAGCGTTCAGGCCGCGATCGATTTCCAGCGGAGTGCCCTTGCCGAGGTTGCGCTCGAACATTTCACCGTAGTTGCCGACCTGCTTGACGATCTGCACAACCCAGTCTTTCGGCAGTTTCAGGTCTTTGCCGTATTCACCGTCAGCGCCGAGCATACGCGCGACGTCAGGGTTCTTGGTGGACTTGGCTTCGGCCTCGACGTTCTTCGAGGTCACGCCGGCTTCTTCTGCGTTGAGCATGGCGTAGCCAGTCCAACGGACAATGGCCAGCCACTCGTCGTCACCGTTACGCACGACTGGGCCCAGAGGCTCCTTGGAAATGGTTTCCGGCAGAACCACGTAGTCCTTTGGCGAAGCCAGCTTGCTGCGCTGGGCGAACAGCTGGGATTTGTCCGAGGTCAGTACGTCGCAACGACCGGATTCCAGCGACTTGGCGCTTTCATCGGAGGTGTCGAAAGTGATCGGGGTGTACTTCAGGCCGTTGGCGCGGAAGTAGTCGGAAACGTTCAGCTCGGTGGTGGTACCGGCCTGGATGCAGATGGTTGCACCGTCCAGTTCCTTGGCGCTCTTGACGCCCAGCTTGTTGTTGGCCAGGAAGCCGATGCCGTCGTAGTAGGTGATGAAGCCTGGGAATTTCAAGCCCATGCCCGCGTCACGGGAGCTGGTCATGGTGGAGTTGCGCGAGAGCATGTCGATTTCGCCCGACTGCAGCGCGGTGAAGCGCTCCTTGGCGTTCAACTGGCTGAACTTGACCTTGGTCGCATCGCCAAATACAGCAGCGGCCACGGCACGGCAGAAGTCAGCGTCGATACCGACGATCTTGCCGGTCGAATCAGGCACCGAGAAACCCGGCAGGCCATCACTCACACCACATTGCACAAAACCTTTTTTCTGCACGGCATCCAGAGTTGCACCCGCCTGAGCGAACCCGCTGACACCAAGGACTGCTGCTGCAGTCATGACGGCCAGGGTGGATTTCAGTAACTTCATTCAAACCTCCAGTTTTGCTCTTGTTGTGTCGGAGCTCGAGTCCTGTCGCACCCTTTTGGGGCGTTGCCGACCCTTGTTGGCTTTTTTTAGGGTCAACCGACGTCTGGACCTTCGCTATGAGTCTAATAATGAGGATGTCCGTAAACAGTGGTCATGCCCATCTCTCACCAATCGGCCGAACGGGCTGTAGCCCTTCACGTTCGCGAAGCCCGTAGCGGCTGCTGGCGAACATTCATCACCGGATTTCTGATATCCCATGCGTAGCGGTGAACTGATAGTGTTACCGCACAGCGTAAGAATCATCACTCAGGTACACCCATAGCAAAGCCCGTACCAGACCGCTGCGCTTAGCCCTTGTAAAACACGTCAAGACAAAAACTTTCAATTTTGCGACATCTAATTAACTGAGACACCGGGCACGCACTGTAATCACGCACTGATAGGGCGCGCCCGCACAGATTTGGAGCACAACCATGACCGACCCCCTGATTCTCGAGCCCAGCAGCACTGCCGACGCGTGCGTTATCTGGCTTCACGGCCTGGGCGCCGATCGTTTTGATTTCCTGCCAGTCGCCGAAATGTTGCAGCAAAGTTTGCTCACCACACGTTTCCTTCTACCCCAGGCACCGACCCAACCAGTAACGATCAACGGCGGCTATGCCATGCCCAGTTGGTACGACATCCGGGCCTTGAGCCCGGCGCGGGCCATTGACGAACAGCAACTCGAAGCCTCGGCACAACGGGTCATCGACCTGATCGAAACCCAGCGAGCCAGCGGAATAGACGCCTCGCGGATTTTCCTGGCGGGTTTTTCCCAGGGTGGCGCAGTGGTCTATCACACGGCATTCGTGAAATGGCAGGGCCCGCTGGGCGGCGTGGTCGCGCTGTCTACTTATGCACCGACTTTCAGCGATGAGCTGCAATTGTCGGCCAGCCAGCAACGCATTCCGGTCCTGGCGCTGCACGGGCAATACGACGAAGTGGTACTCAACCCCATGGGGCGGACCGCGAAAGAGTATTTAAAGCAGCATGGTGTCACCGTGACATGGCAAGAATACCCAATGGGCCACGAAGTGTTACCCGAGGAGATTCGCGACATCGGTACCTGGCTGGCCGAGCGGTTGCGCTAAGAGGCAGATCGCCACGCCGGTCCTTTGACGATCACACTACGCCGCGCCCGTTTCTTGCATTACACTGGCCGGCGTACATTCCTTAACCAATCGATGAGATGACCGTGCTCAAAGCACTCAAGAAGATGTTCGGTAAAAGCGAGGCCGAGCAACTCGCGCCTGGCTCCACTGCGCCGACCCACGGCCCGAGCCGTACCGATGCACAACAACCACGCCAGGCGGCACCCGTTGCACAAGCAACAAAAGAACCCGTCGCCCAGCCTGTTATGGCCCCCGAGCCCGAGAAACCACGCAACGAAGCCCCCAAGCCACGCCGCGAACGCGCACCAAAACCGCCGGTCGTCGCCTGGAAGCTCGAGGACTTTGCCGTAGAACCCCAGGAAGGCAAGACCCGCTTCCACGATTTCAAGCTCGCCCCGGAACTGATGCATGCCATCCAGGACCTGGGTTTCCCGTATTGCACGCCGATCCAGGCGCAAGTGCTCGGTTACACCCTCGCCGGCAAAGACGCCATCGGTCGCGCCCAGACCGGCACCGGCAAGACCGCCGCGTTCCTGATTTCCATCATCACCCAGTTGCTCCAGACCCCGCCGCCCAAGGAACGCTACATGGGCGAACCGCGGGCGCTGATCATCGCGCCGACCCGCGAGCTGGTGGTGCAGATCGCCAAGGACGCCGCCGACCTGACCAAGTACACCGGCCTGAACGTCATGACGTTCGTGGGCGGCATGGATTTCGACAAGCAGCTCAAGCACCTCGAGGCCCGTCACTGCGACATCCTGGTCGCCACGCCGGGCCGCCTGCTGGACTTCAACCAGC
The DNA here is from genome assembly GCF_052114545.1 of Pseudomonas sp. KB_12. NCBI lineage: Bacteria > Pseudomonadati > Pseudomonadota > Gammaproteobacteria > Pseudomonadales > Pseudomonadaceae > Pseudomonas > Pseudomonas sp. KB_12. The sequence continues at coordinate 35,372 of NZ_JBFREY010000026.1, forward strand.
GCGGCGACGTGCACCTGGACATGGTCGAAGTGATGGTGCTGGACGAAGCCGACCGCATGCTCGACATGGGCTTCATCCCGCAAGTGCGCCAGATCATTCGCCAGACGCCACCGAAAAGCGAACGCCAGACCCTGCTGTTCTCCGCCACCTTCACCGAAGACGTGATGAACCTGGCCAAGCAATGGACCACCGACCCGGCCATCGTCGAGATCGAAGCCGAGAACGTCGCCAGCGAAAACGTCGAACAACATATCTACGCAGTCGCCGGTGCCGACAAGTACAAGCTGCTCTACAACCTGGTCAACGACAACGGTTGGGAACGCGTGATGGTATTCGCCAACCGCAAGGACGAAGTGCGCCGTATCGAAGAACGCCTGGTGCGCGATGGCGTCAACGCGGCCCAGCTCTCGGGCGACGTGCCGCAGCACAAGCGCATCAAGACCCTCGAAGGCTTCCGCGAAGGCAAGATCCGCGTATTGGTCGCCACTGACGTGGCCGGTCGCGGCATCCACATCGACGGCATCAGCCACGTGATCAACTTCACCCTGCCGGAAGTGCCGGACGACTACGTGCACCGCATCGGCCGTACCGGTCGTGCCGGGGCCGCCGGGGTTTCGATCAGCTTCGCTGGCGAAGATGACTCCTACCAGTTGCCGTCGATCGAAGCTTTGTTGGGGAAAAAGATCAATTGCGAAACTCCGCCGACGCATCTGTTGCGGCCGGTTGAGCGCAAGCGTCCCTGACGGCCAATAAAAACCCGCTGATCCAATCAGCGGGTTTTTCATTTAAGCGAGGAAGATCAGAAGTCCTCCAACCGCCACACTTCATAAGCGGGCGTTGGAGGCGGTGGTGCTGAGTCGTCAGGCGGATGTCAAAGCCTGAGCTTTCGTTGTCTGAAAGTCCGCTATCGCGAGCAAGCTCGCTCCCACAGTGGAGTTGTGTTGTTCACAAAACGTGTGATCCACACCAGACCCTGTGGGAGCGAGCTTGCTCGCGATGAGACCGGCACAAGCAAAACCAAATAACTGACACCCCCCAATCCCCGTGGCGAGGGAGCTTGCTCCCTCGCCACGGGTTTCGTCTTCACCCTGAATCGCGGCCAAACAGAAAGCGCAGCCACAAAGGCTGCGCTTTTTTTTCGCCCGGGATATTGCTCAAGCAAACTAAACGTCCATAATGGACAAATTAGTTTATAAAAAGCGCTCCGGAGCCCAGGATGTCCAGCACGCCTTATGTCATCACCCAAGCCCAGGCCCGAGCACTGCTCGCGCAAGTCGATGTGCCGCAAATCCTGCGCAAGCTGTTCCGCGACCTCGCCGCCGGGCAAGCGGTCCAACCGTCTCAGCAGCTTGTGGAATTTCCCAAGGGCGCCGGGGACTTCATCAACTACCTGGGTGTGCTGGCTGAAGACCAGGTCTACGGGGTCAAGACCTCGCCCTACATCGTGCGCGAGCAAGGCCCGCTGGTGACTGCCTGGACCTTGCTGATGTCGATGCAGACCGGCCAGCCGCTGCTGTTGTGCGATGCCGCCGAGTTGACCACCGCCCGCACCGCTGCCACCACGGCTGTTGCCGTCGATGCCCTCGCCCCGCACAACGCCCGGCGCCTGGCGGTCATTGGCAGCGGCGCCGTGGCGCGGGCACACGTGCAATACGTCAAGGGCCTGCGGGACTGGCAAGGTATCAGCCTCTATTCGCCAGGCCTGAAGACCAAGTCGGCAGAAGAACTTGCCTCCATCACCGATCTGGACCCGCGCCTGCACATCGCCGCCAGCCTTGAAGCGGCGCTGCACGACGCCGACGTGGTGATGCTCTGCACCTCGTCCGCCAAAGCGGTACTCGACCCGCAGACCCTGGGCAAACCGGCGCTGATCACCTCCATCAGCACCAACGCCCCACGCGCCCACGAAGTCCCCCCTCAAAGCCTCAACGACATGGACGTGTTCTGCGACTATCGTCAGACCACCCCAGGCTCGGCCGGTGAAATGCTGATAGCCGGCGAACAGCATGGCTGGGACGCGTCGCGCATTGTCGGCGATTTGCCCGACCTGCTCAGCGAACGGGTGGCGCGCCCAAGCTATGGACGCCATGTGTTCTTCCGTTCCATCGGCCTGGGGCTGGAAGACGTTGCGCTGGCGAATGCCCTGTATCGGTTGCATAACTGACACACCCATTTCCCCTTGTGGGAGCGAGCTTGCTCGCGATGGCGGTGGGTCAGTCACCTTCAATGTCGACTGTCAGGCCGCCTTCGCGAGCAAGCTCGCTCCCACAGGGGTCTTCGAGTTCCCGGGCACATTCTTCGCAGGAGAATTCATGAAACAAGCAGATTTCATCATCATCGGCGGCGGCATTGCCGGTGCATCCACCGGTTACTGGCTGGCCCCCCACGGCCGTGTGATTGTGCTCGAACGCGAATCCCATCCGGCCTACCACTCCACCGGACGCTCGGCGGCGCTGTATACCGCCGCCTACGGCACCCCACAGGTGCGGGCGCTGACCCAGGCCAGCCGGGATTTTTTCGACGCCCCGCCGGCCGGTTTCTGCGAACACCCCTTGCTGACCCCACGGGGCGAAATGACCGTGGACTTTACCGGTGACCCGGCCGAGTTGAACAACCAGTACCTCAGCGCCAAGGCCACGGTGCCGCAGATGCAACTGCTCAGCGCCGACGAGGCCTGTGTGCGGCTGCCGATCCTGCGACGGGACAAAGTCCACGGAGCGATCTACGACCCCACGGCCTGCGACATCGACACCGATGCGCTGCACCAAGGCTACCTGCGCGGTATTCGTCGTAATGGCGGTGAAGTGCACACCGACAGCGAAGTGCAGCAATTGAGCCGCGATGATCAGGGGCTGTGGCAGGTGAAAACCGCCAACCAGACATTCACGGCACCGGTCCTGATCAATGCAGCCGGCGCATGGGCCGATCACATTGCCGAAATGGCCGGCGCCCGGAAGCTGGGGTTGCAGCCCAAGCGGCGTGCAGCGTTCATTTTTGCCGGGCCCGAGGGCGTGGATATCCATGACTGGCCGATGCTGGTGAGCCTGGACGAATCCTTCTATATGAAGCCCGACGCTGGCATGTTCCTCGGCTCGCCGGCCAACGCCGACCCGGTGGAACCCCACGACGTGCAGCCGGAAGAGCTGGACATCGCCATGGGCATCTACCAGATCGAAGAAGCCACCACCCTGACCATCCGCCGCCCGACCCGCACCTGGGCCGGCTTGCGCAGTTTCGTACCCGACGGTGATTTGCTGTCCGGCTTCGATCCACAGGTGCCCGGACTCTACTGGGTCGCGGCCCAGGGCGGCTACGGCATCCAGACCTCGCCGGCCATGGGCCAGGCTAGCGCGGCACTGGTGCGTGGCGAACCGCTGCCCAAGGCCCTGGCCCGCTTTGGTCTGAACAGCGCCATGCTGTCACCCGAGCGCCTGGGCTGAGCCACCTTGAGGTGACGCATCGCCGCGATTGCGGCACACTCCCCCGCGCCCCTGTTTCACGGGGCGCTGACGCTGCCTGGAGCCCTGTCATGACTGCCTCGCCACCCGATCCGGCGCTGGAAAACTTCCGCACCATCGCCGACGCTATCGCCACGCTGTTCTACCCCCACGCCGAAGTGGTGCTGCACGACCTGCGCACCCAGAAAGTCGATTACATCGCCAATAACCTGTCCAAGCGCGAGATTGGCGATGACTCGTCCCTGGAGGACATGCTCAGCGAGGACATCAGCGAACGTAACATCGGGCCCTACGAAAAATTGAACTGGGACGGACAGAAGATTCGCAGCCTCAGCAGCGTACTGCGCGACGCCGACGGGCATCCGCTGGCGGTGCTGTGCATCAACCTGAATATTTCGCTGTTCGAGAATGCCAAGGCCGCGCTGGATCTGTTCCTGTCGCCGAGCAAGTTGATCCCCCAGCCGGACTCACTGTTTCGCGATGACTGGCAGGAACGAATCAACACCTTCCTGCATGCCTGGATGCGCGAGCGTCAGTTGAGCCTGAACCTGCTGACCCGCGACCACAAACGCGAGCTGGTGCTGGCGCTGCATGCCGAAGGCGCGTTCAAGGGCAAGAGCGCGTCCAACTATGTGGCCAATGTGCTGAATATGGGGCGGGCGACGGTGTACAAGCATTTGAAGGAGTTGAAGGGCTGAGGTTTGTGTTACCTGGCCTGACGCCATCGCGAGCAAGCTCGCTCCCACAGGGGACCTGGGTACAAAGATCCAGTGTGGGAGCGAGCTTGCTCGCGAAGGCGATGTATCAGTCGCCGTAGATATCCGACTTGAAATACTTGCCCTGGATCTTCTGATACTCCCCATTGGCCCGAATCCCATCGATGGCCTTGTTCAAATCCGCCACCAGTTGGGTATTGCCCTTGCGCACCGCGATACCGGCGCCTTCACCGACGTATTTGGGGTCCTTGAGCTCGGGCCCGACAAAGGCGTAGCCCTTGCCACGGGGCATCGACAGGAAGTCTTCCAGCGGGATGGTGTCGGCGAAAATCGCGTCGAGGCGACCGGACGCCAGGTCCATGTAGATTTCTTCGTTGTTGCTATAGCGCTTGACGATCACACCCTTGGGTTCGAGGACTTCAGTGGCGTAGCGGTCAGTGGTGGTGGCCCGCTGCACACCGACGGTCTTGCCCTTGAGGCTGGCGTACTGGTCATCGACCACCGCCCCTTCCTTCATGACCAGGCGCGATGAGGTGAAGTAGTACTTGTGGGTGAAATCCACCGATTTCTTGCGCTCTTCGGTGATGGTCATGGACGACAGCGCCAAGTCGATCTTCTTCACCTTGAGCGCCGGAATCAGCCCGTCGAACTCGCCTTCGATCCACTCGCACTTGACCTGCATCTGCGCGCACAGGGCGTTACCGATGTCGTAGTCGAACCCCTCGATCTTCCCTTCCGAGGTCTTGGAAGCAAACGGCGGGTACGCCGCCTCGATGCCGATGCGCAAGGTTTTCTCAGCGGCGAACAGGCTGCTGGAGGCCAACAAGCTCAAGGCCAGGCCGGTGATAAGGGGGAGTTTCTTCATGATCGATCTCTCGCGGGTTGTTGTTGGTTTGGCAGAGAAAGGTGGAGCGGTGACTTTGTGTGTACTTATAAATCCATACTGGACTTTAATGTATACATCGTCAATCGGTAGGCAGGGGAATGTGATGGGAGGTTGATGGCCTCATCGCGAGCAAGCTCGCTCCCACAGGGGCCCTGGGTACAACGAAGATCCACTGTGGGAGCGAGCTTGCTCCGGGCGGCGATCCGACGATGGCGACTTATGGCTTGCGAAAAAACAACAGGTTGCTTACTGCTTCCAGCGATCCGCCGCCGCATGATCACTGTCCCGCCCTTCAACCCAGCGCGGGCCGTCGACGGTGTTTTCCTTCTTCCAGAACGGCGCTCGGGTCTTGAGGTAGTCCATGACAAAGGCGCAGGCGTCGAACGCCGCCTGGCGATGGGCACTGGCGGCCCCGACGAAGACGATCGGCTCGCCCGGTTCCAGGGCGCCGATGCGGTGCAGCACCTCCAGCTTGAGCAATGGCCAGCGCTGCTCGGCCTCGCTGGCGATCTTGCCCAAGGCTTTTTCGGTCATGCCTGGATAATGCTCCAGGAACATCCCGGACACATCGAGGCCGTCATTGAAGTCACGCACGTAGCCGACAAAACTCACCACCGCCCCCACGCCGACATTGGCCGCGTGCATCGCGTTGACTTCGCCCCCTGCGTCAAACGGTTCGACCTGCACACGAATCGCCATGGTTCAGCCTCCGGTCACGGTGGGGAAAAACGCCACTTCGTCGCCGTCCGCCAGCGGTTCGTCGAGCTGGCAAAGGTCTTCATTGCGCGCGCACATCAGGTTTTGTTCCTTCAGCACTTCGGCCCCATCACGCTGGGCAAGCAGCACGCGCACATCGTCGACCGTGGCGAAATCACCTTCCACCTTTACCGAATCCACACCAAGCGCTTCACGGTAACGGGCAAAGAACTTCACGTTGATTTTCATGACGCATCCGCCTGGAAATGGCCGCTCTTGCCGCCGAGTTTTTCCAACACCCGCACGCCTTCGATGGTCATGCCACGGTCGACGGCCTTGCACATGTCGTAGATAGTCAGCGCGGCGACGCTGGCGGCGGTGAGGGCCTCCATTTCCACGCCGGTCTGCCCCGAGAGTTTGCAACGGGCGACGATGCGTACCCGGTCCTCGCCTTCGGCATTGAGCTCGACCTTGACGCTAGTGAGCAGCAGCGGGTGGCAGAGCGGAATCAGGTCACTGGTTTTCTTGGCCGCCTGGATGCCGGCAATGCGTGCGACGGCGAACACATCGCCCTTGGGGTGACCGCCGCTGACGATCATCTGCAGCGTGTCGGGCAGCATGCGCACAAAGGCCTCGGCCGTGGCTTCACGGAACGTCACGGCCTTGTCGGTCACGTCGACCATGTTGGCGCGACCTTGGGAATCGAGATGAGTCAGCACAGGGTTACTCCTGATCGGGAGTGTCGATTGTAAACCCGTGGGTCAAATTCCGGCAGGGCTGATTGTCGCACCTGCAATTTGCAGAACACCGGAGATCCCTTGTGGGAGCGAGCTTGCTCGCGATGAGGGTGTGTCAGATAAAAATAGGTGCCTGACTCGCCGCCATCGCGAGCAAGCTCGCTCCCACAGGGGTTATGTGTCAGGCATGAAAAACCGGGCGACCATAGGGTCGCCCGGTTTGGCTGGGGTTACAGGTGGGATTCGGCGTATTCGGCCAGGATCGAGCGCGGTACGCCCTGCAGGGTGATGTGGACCCCGTTGGGGAAGTCCTTGAAGCGTTCGGTCAGGTAGGTCAGCCCGGAGCTGGTCGCGGACAGATAAGGGGTGTCGATCTGCGCCAGGTTACCCAGGCACACCACTTTGGAACCGGCACCGGCACGGGTGATGATGGTTTTCATCTGGTGCGGGGTCAGGTTCTGGCATTCGTCGATCAGTATCAGGCTCTGCTGGAAGCTGCGCCCGCGAATGTAGTTGAGGGATTTGAACTGCAACGGCACTTTGCTGAGGATGTAGTCGACGCTGCCATGGGTGCTTTCGTCATCCATGTGCAAGGCTTCGAGGTTGTCGGTGATCGCCCCCAGCCACGGCTCCATTTTTTCCGCTTCGGTACCGGGCAGGAAACCGATTTCCTGGTCCAGGCCCTGCACGCTGCGGGTGGCGATGATGCGCCGGTAGCGTTTGCTGACCATGGTCTGCTCGATGGCAGCGGCCAGGGCCAGGATGGTCTTGCCGGAACCGGCGGCGCCGGACAGGTTGACCAGGTGGATATCCGGGTCGAGCAAGGCGAACAGCGCCAGGCTCTGGTAGATGTCACGGGGCTTGAGGCCCCAGGCTTCCTGATGCAGCAAAGGCTCCTGGTGCAGGTCGAGGATCAGCAGCTTGTCGACCTGGATTTCCTTGATCCAGCCGACGAAGCCTTGTTCGTCGATGATGAACTCGTTGATGTGCACCGCCGGCAGGTTGTCGATCAATTGCACCTGGTGCCAGGTGCGGCCGTGGTCCTGGCGGGTCTCGACCTTGCTCACACGGTCCCAGAAGGAGCCGGTCATGTTGTGGTAGCCATTGGGCAACAGCGAGACGTCGTCGACCAACTGGTCGGTGCTGTAGTCCTCCGCCGCGATCCCGCAGGCGCGGGCCTTGAGGCGCATGTTGATGTCTTTGGTCACCAGCACCACGGCCTGGTCCTTGGTGCGCGCGTGCAGATCGATCAACTGGTTGATGATGATGTTGTCGTTCAGGTGTTCAGGCAGCACCAGGTTGGGTTCGGTGCGCTTGCTCATCAGGATCGAAAGCAGGCCCTTGGGACCACTTTTGCCGCGCTGGATCGGCACGCCGAGCTCAACGTCCTCCGGAGAGGCGTCACCCAGGGTCTTGTCGATCAGGCGGATCGCCTGCCGGCATTCGGCCGCAACGCTGTGGTGTCCGCTCTTGAGTTTGTCCAGCTCCTCAAGCACGGTCATCGGGATGGCAACGTGGTGTTCTTCGAAGTTCAGCAGGGCGTTTGGATCGTGGATCAATACGTTGGTATCGAGTACATAGAGGATTGGCTGGTTGGAGGAAGGGCTACGTCCGTGGTCATCCATACTCGGTCACCTATGTGGGGGCCATTCGACGCAATACCATGACAGTGCTGCGCCTCGAGGTAGCCACCGAATTCACCCGCGAGGATTCAGGTGAACTGCACACAATCTGGGTCTTGGAAGACGCCACCTGTGTTGCAGGTTTCGGCGGTCTGACTTCTTGATACTCCAAAAACCATGACAGGAAAAAGCACTTTGACGCTTTTTTGAAATTTATTTTTCAGAGTGACGAATAACGCTTGGCGTACCGCCGTTGCGCCGTTAAAGTCGGAAGTCCGGTTGTCATGAATGTGTACCGGTTTTTCCGCCATCCCCAATGTTTCCGGGCCTTTTCAGGTTTCAGCGAAACGCTTCCTGGCAGTCCGCCCAACCGATCCCGCTTTGCGCCGTCTGCGTCATCAACCAGGGCATCGCCGTTTTCACCCCATCCTGCTTGGCATTGAAATTGATCACCCCGTGGCGCCACAGCAGCATCAGGGTGAGCACACGCTGGGCGCTTTGCTCAGGCTTGAGTCGATTGTTGCTGTCCTGGGGATCGATGTCCCACAGCGCCACTTGCAAGCCCTGCTGCTCAAAGAACGCTTGCGCATCGCCACGACGCTGGCCCTGGGGCGGACGGAACAGCGGCACATAATTTTCGGGCAGCTTGCCCTTGACCAGCTCGACACTGCGCCGGACCGAGTCTTGCCAGTCCTGCCAATAACTGTGGGAGCGGAACTCCCAGCCCTGCACGCCCACGCATTGTCTCGAATACAACGCCTGGAGATTGTTGACCGAGCCCTCTTGCAGCCGCGCCTGGATGTCCTTGCCCAGCACGAAGAAGGTGCCGTTGATGTTCGCCTTGCGCAGGTATTCGGTTAGCCACGCAGTGTTGTCCGGCACAACGTTGGCGGCGCTGTCGAAGGTCAACAGGAACAGGCGGTCGTTCATGTCTTCGCCGTTGCGTTCGTAATCGCCAAAACGTGCGATTTCGCTGCTGGTTTGCGGAAAAAGCGCGGCTTTACGCAGCAGTTCGTCGCGGTATTGGGTATGAAATATCTGGCTCGGCGCGGCCCACTTGATGTAGTAGGAGTTGTCATCCAGATGAAACCTGCGCGCCTCTTCGCGCAGGGTCGCCATGTCCTCGACCAGGTAACAGAAGGACGCGTCCTGATCGCAACTGCGTTGGGCAAAGTTGTAGCTGGCCAACAACCGCTGCCACAGCCGGGCGCGAAGCGCGTCGATCGCAACCATGTTGACCGAGCGCAGCCCCAGGTACTGCTTGAGCGCGATCTCGTCCATGGCATCGACGTCCAGCAGGACCCGGGCGAACATCAGGATCTCGGCCCGCGAGGCCACGTCGAACAGCGTCGGGCTGGTGAGTTGTTCCGGCCAGGTGCTGCGGTCCAGGGTCGCGGCATCATTGGGCGCGGGCGCGGCCATGGCACCCAGGCTCAACAGCCAGGCCGATAACAGAAGAACGATACGCAAAAGGGATGTCTCCATAACGAAACCCGCGCGGCATCATAGCCGATCCTGGCCCAATACCCTTGTGGTCAGCGGACTTAGGGAGCAGACGTGTGGGAGCAAAGCTTGCTCGCGATGCAGGCGACAAGGTCCATCTGCAAGATTGCGTCATCGTTCATCGCGAGCAAGCTTTGCTCCCACAGACTTTGCTCCCACAGCTCCCTCGCCACAAAAGCACCACCACCGATCACCTATCACCCCAATAGCTGGAGTCCACCCGGACAACCCCCTAGAATCGCCGCACCCTCAAGGAGACGATTTCATGCTGATGGTGATTTCCCCCGCCAAGACCCTCGATTACGAAACACCGCCGGCCACCGAGCGTTTTACCCAGCCGCAGTACCTGGATCATTCCCAGGAACTGATCGAGCAACTGCGCGAACTCTCCCCGGCACAGATCAGCGAGCTGATGCATGTCTCCGACAAGATCGGCGGCCTCAATGCCGCGCGATTCGGCAGTTGGACACCGGCGTTCACCCCGGCCAATGCCAAACAGGCGCTGCTGGCCTTCAAGGGCGACGTGTACACGGGTCTCGATGCGCAAAGCTTTGGCGAAGCCGACTTCGACTACGCCCAGCAACACCTGCGCATGCTCTCTGGCCTCTATGGCCTGTTGCGGCCACTGGACCTGATGCAACCCTATCGCCTGGAAATGGGCACGAAGCTGGCCAATGCCCGGGGCAAGGACCTGTATGCCTTCTGGGGCACGCGCATCAGCGAATGGCTGAACGAAGCCCTCGCCGACCAGGGCGACGACGTACTGCTGAACCTGGCTTCAAATGAATACTTCTCGGCGGTCAAGCGCAGCGCACTGAAAGCGCGCGTCATCGATACCGAATTCCGCGACTTGAAAAATGGCCAGTACAAGATCATCAGCTTCTACGCCAAAAAAGCCCGGGGCCTGATGAGTCGTTTCATCATTGAAGAACGGATCAACGACCCTGCGGCACTTAGCCAATTCGATGTTCAGGGCTATCGTTTCAACGCACAACAGTCGAGCCAGGACAAACTAGTGTTCTTGCGCGATCACGCTCCCGAATAAAGCATAACCTTATATCGCCCCTGATCGGGGGCTTCGATCAAGCCCCGATCTATCATCTTAGTTCCCCGCCTGTTTCGACAGTTTCATGACGTCAATAAATCGCCCCACTCCCCCGCTAACTTTTCTTTCACTCGACACTCGTCAGTTTTTTGCGTAGTGGCACCAAAAATTTTTATCCGTAGTGGCACAAAACTATCTCACCCCCCTAACTCCCCATTAATAAAGGGCGAAACGGCAAGTGCCATCATATTGAGGGCAGTGCCATCTCCGATAATATTTCGAAAAATTACGAAAATCGCGATGAGCGGATCGGAACTATGTGAAATTGCACGGCTCATACCACCCGTAACGATTCTCACGGAGCGTGTAAGAGATGACTTACACAGGCCGTCGATCCAAGTAACCAAGTTGTCATGGCAATTTAGCGAAACGGTCGCCTATTTGGATCCACCTTATAAAGGACAGGAGATAACGCACCATTACTATCCCCTACAAGGCCAAGGCTGCGCCCCTATAACGTGCTCACCCGAGCACACAAGCTTCTGATTTTGTGGGCTTTTGCCAGGGATCAGGGGTGAAAGACTTTTTGCACGAGCGTTCTTGATTTACAGGGACTGGCTGCATAACAGGGCAGGTCATAACAACTAGGCCGCTTTGCGCACAACTTGAGTGCACTTATTTAGACACTCGGAACTTAGTATGCCTGCACACGGCACTGTGGCGCCTGCATTCCACACTTCCGAGTGCTCGATGACCGCTGAACACTATTAACTCCGGCCATTTAATGGCGTGAAAACAGAGGTAAATGCGATGCGCATTAGCATATTTGGTTTGGGTTACGTCGGTGCAGTATGTGCCGGTTGCCTGTCTGCACGGGGCCATGATGTAGTTGGCGTAGATGTCGCCAAAGACAAAATCGACATGATCAACGCTGGCAAATCGCCAATCGTTGAACCGGGTCTTGGTGAGCTGTTGGCGCAAGGCATTCAAACAGGCCGACTGCGCGGCACGACCAACTTCGCCGAAGCCATTCGCGATACTGACTTGTCGATGATTTGCGTCGGTACTCCGAGCAAAAAGAACGGCGACCTGGAACTGAACTACATCGAGGCAGTGTGCCGCGAGATCGGTTTTGTCCTGCGTGACAAGACCACCCGCCACACCATCGTAGTGCGCAGCACCGTATTGCCGGGCACTGTGGCAAACGTTGTCATCCCGATCCTGGAAGACTGCTCCGGCAAGAAAGCCGGCGTCGATTTCGGTGTCGCAGTGAACCCTGAGTTCCTGCGCGAAAGCACCGCGATCAAAGACTACGACCAGCCGCCGATGACCGTTATCGGTGAGTTCGACACCGCCTCCGGTGACGTTCTGCAGTCGCTGTACGAAGAGCTCGATGCGCCGATCATCCGCAAGGACATCGCCGTCGCCGAGATGATCAAGTACACCTGCAACGTGTGGCATGCCACCAAGGTGACCTTCGCCAACGAGATCGGCAACATCGCCAAGGCCGTCGGCGTCGATGGTCGTGAAGTGATGGATGTGGTCTGCCAGGACAAGACTCTGAACCTGTCCCAGTACTACATGCGCCCAGGCTTTGCCTTCGGCGGTTCCTGCCTGCCCAAGGACGTTCGCGCCCTGACCTACCGCGCCGGCACCCTGGACGTGGAAGCGCCACTGCTCAACTCGCTGATGCGCAGCAACGAGTCCCAGGTACAGAACGCCTTCGACATCGTTTCCAGCCACGACAAGCGCAAAGTCGCCCTGCTGGGCCTGAGCTTCAAGGCCGGCACCGACGACCTGCGTGAAAGCCCACTGGTAGAACTGGCGGAAATGCTGATCGGCAAGGGTTTCGACCTGAAGATCTACGACAGCAACGTCGAATACGCCCGCGTCCACGGTGCGAACAAGGATTACATCGAGTCGAAGATCCCTCACGTCTCGTCCTTGCTCAACTCCGACTTCGACTCGGTGATCGACAGCTCCGACATCATCATCCTGGGTAACCGCGACGAGAAGTTCCGCGCGCTGACCGAAAACGTACCGGAAGGCAAGCAGGTCATCGACCTGGTCGGCTTCATGTCCAAGGCCACCAACCCGAGTGGCCGGACCGAAGGCATCTGCTGGTAAGTCTGTTTGCCGGCCGGGGCATGCTCCGGCCGGCCTTTCGCCTGCCTTAACCCATCGGGCCGCCCACAAGGCCCGCCCGAGATAGAGACGGATGCAGATTATGCACAGGCTAAAGCACGGCCTGCTTCAGGCCGCCGGTTGGCTGTTTTACTTGAGTTTATTGATGGGCATCGCCATGGCGCTGCCCACGTCCACGTTCGACTCCGAATCCAAGGACTTCATCTTCCTGATCGGCGCCGTGGGCATCTGGCGTTACTCCATGGGAGCAACGCATTTCGTGCGCGGCATGATCTTCCTGTACATCGTCTACCCGCACCTGCGCCGCAAGGTACGCAAGCTGGGCAAGGCGGCGGATCCGTCCCATGTGTACCTGATGGTCACCAGCTTCCGGATCGATGCGCTGACCACCGCCCAGGTGTATGGCTCGGTGATTCGCGAGGCCATCGAATGCGGGCTGCCCACCACCGTGGTCTGCTCCATCGTGGAAATGTCCGACGAACTGCTGGTCAAGAGCCTCTGGGCCCGCATGAACCCGCCAGCGCGGGTCAAGCTGGACTTCGTGCGTATCCCTGGCACCGGCAAGCGCGACGGCCTGGCCTACGGTTTCCGCGCCATCTCCCGCCACTTGCCGGACGACCGCGCCGTAGTAGCGGTGATCGACGGTGACACCGTGCTCGCCGAAGGCGTCGTGCGCAAGACCGTGCCGTGGTTCCAGCTGTTCGGCAACGTCGGCGGCCTGACCACCAACGAGTTCTGCGAAGTGCGCGGCGGCTACATCATGAGCGAATGGCACAAGCTGCGTTTCGCCCAGCGTCACATCAACATGTGCTCCATGGCCTTGTCCAAGCGCGTGCTGACCATGACCGGCCGCATGTCGGTGTTCCGCGCCACCGTGGTCACCAACCCGGACTTCATCGCCGACGTGGAAAGCGACTCGCTGCAACACTGGCGCCTGGGTCGCTTCAAGTTCCTGACCGGCGATGACAAGTCGAGCTGGTTCAGCCTGATGCGCCTGGGCTACGACACGTTCTACGTGCCCGATGCGGCGATCAACACCGTTGAACACCCGCCGGAGAAGAGCTTCATCAAGGCCAGCCGCAAATTGATGTTCCGCTGGTACGGCAACAACCTGCGGCAGAACTCCCGGGCACTGGGCCTGGGTCTGCGTCGTCTGGGCCTGTTCACCTCGGTGGTGCTGTTCGACCAGCGTGTGTCGATGTGGACGTCGCTGCTGGGCCTGACCGTGGCACTGATCGCCAGCTTCAAGTACGGCACCGCGTTCATCCTGGTGTACCTGCTGTGGATCGGCATCACGCGGTTGATCCTGACCCTGTTGCTGTCGTGTTCCGGACACCGGATCGGCCCTGCCTACCCGGCGATTCTCTATTACAACCAGATCGTCGGTGCCCTGGTGAAGATCTACGTGTTCTTCCGCCTCGATCAACAGTCCTGGACCCGCCAGCCCACCCACCTGACCCGTGATCTCGCCAGCTTTCAACGTTGGTTCAACACTTGGTCGTCTCGGACCATGACCTTCTCCGCCGGCAGCATTTTTGTTGCCGTGCTGCTGACGATGGTCTGACCGGACTTGAATGAATTAACTAGGAAATCGCCCCTATGAACACCGCCGTGAATGTCAACGTAGTGCATGAATCCGAAGCCCAGCGCCAACACGCCCGGGTCAAAATCCCGGCCAAGCTGCGCTTCTTCGGTCCTGACCGTACGCCGATGGAAGTCAAGGTCCTGGACCTGTCCGCCGGCGGCCTGAGCTTCAACGCCGGCCAGATGCCCCTCAAGACCGGAGAGTCCTACAAAGGTCGCCTGCAGTTCGTCATCGACAACCTTGGCCTGGCCATGGACGTGGAATTGCAGATCCGTTCCTACGACCGCCAGACCGGCCGCACCGGTTGCCAGTTCCAGAACCTGGAGCCTCGGGACATCTCGACACTGCGTCACATCATCACCTCGCACCTGGCCGGCGACATCGTCGGTGTCGGCGACGTGCTGGCGACCCTGCAGCGCGATAACTTCACCAAGGCTCGCAAGCAGAAAGACGCAAACGGTGGCATGAGTGCCTTTGGCCGCCTGCGCGCCGTGACCTTCAGCCTGGGGGTCTTTGTCGTTGGCCTGGCGGCGTTCGGTTTCGTTTTCAAGTCGGTGTACGGCATGTACTTCGTCAGCCACGCCCAGGCCGGCCTGGTGAACGTACCGGGCATGGCCATCACCATGCCGCGCGACGGCACCGTGCAGAGCCTGGTCAAGGCCGACGGCGTGGCTGCCAAGGGCGCCCCGCTGGCGACCTTCAGCACCAGCATGCTCGACGTGCTCAAGGGTCACCTGGACGACAACCAGTTGCAGCCGGCCAAGGTCGAGGAGCTGTTCGGCAAGCAAATGACCGGCACCCTGACGTCGCCGTGCGACTGCATCGTGTCCCAGCAACTGGTCGCCAACGGCCAATACGCCAGCAAGGGTGACGTGATCTTCCAACTGGTCCCACGGGGCACCGAGGCCAACGTCGAAGCGCGTTTCTCCTATCGCCAGTTCGGCGACGTGCGCCCAGGTACGCCTGTCAGCTTCCAGGTTGCCGGCGAAGACACCACCCGTACCGGCAAGATCGTCAGCAGCACCAGCCTGAAAAGTGCCGACCTGTCCTCCGATATCCGTGTGCTGATCCAACCTGACGAACCCCTGGACAGCTCGCTGGCCGGCCGTCCGGTGGAAGTCACCAGCTCCCGTGGCCCTAACCTGAACTGGCTGATCGACAAAGCCATGGCCGTCGGTATTTAAGTCGAGGATATGCCCGTGACCATTATAAAAATCCTGAACACCCCACAGACTCTGTGGGAGCGAGCTTGCTCGCGAAAGGATCAACGCGGTCAGGATGCTATGCCGCAAACTCGTTCCCACATGGGCACACTGTGTGCCCTGGCACTGGCCGTCAGCCTGGCCGGTTGTGCCGGCCTGCCCGATCAACGCCTGGCCAACGAAGCCCTCAAGCGCGGCGACACGGCGCTGGCGCAGCAGAACTACCAGCAACTGGCCGACCTGGGCTACAGCGAGGCCCAGGTGGGCCTGGCTGACATCCAGGTGGACAGCCGCGACCCCGAGCAGATGAGAAAAGCCGAGGCGACTTACCGCGCCGCGGCCGACATCTCGCCACGGGCCCAGGCGCGCCTGGGTCGCCTGCTGGTGGCCAAGCCCGGTTCCACTGAAGCGGAAAAACACGAAGCCGAAGGCCTGTTGAAGAAAGCCTTCGCCAACGGAGAAGGCAACACCCTGATCCCGCTGGCGATGCTGTACCTGCAATATCCCCACAGCTTCCCGAACGTCAACGCCCAGCAGCAGATCAGCCAATGGCGCAGCGCCGGTTACCCGGAAGCGGGCCTGGCGCAGATTCTGCTCTATCGCACCCAGGGCACCTACGACCAGCACCTGGACGAAGTCGAGAAGGTCTGCAAGGCCGCGCTGGCGACCACGGACATCTGCTACGTCGAACTGGCCACGGTCTATCAGAAACGCGGCCAGCCGGAACAGCAGGCCGCGCTGCTCAAGCAAATGCAGGACGGTCACGCCCGTGGCGTCGTATCCGCCCAGCGCGTGGACAGCGTCGCACGTGTCCTGGCCGATGCCAGCCTGGGCAAGACCGATGAAAAGACCGCCCAGTCGTTGCTCGAAGGCATCGCTCCTGGCTACCCCGCTGCCTGGGTCAGCCTGGCGCAACTGCTCTACGACTTCCCGGAACTGGGTGACGTCGACAAGATGATGCAGTACCTGGAAAACGGCCGCGCCGCCGACCAGCCGCGCGCCGAGCTGTTGCTGGGCAAGCTTTACTACGAAGGCAAGTGGGTCCCGGCCGATGCCAAGGTCGCCGAGGCGCATTTCCAGAAAGCCGTTGGCCGCGAAGTGGCCGCCGACTACTACCTCGGCCAGATCTATCGCCGCGGTTACCTGGGCCAGGTGTACTCGCAAAAAGCCCTGGACCACCTGCTCAAGGCCGCTCGCAACGGCCAGAACAGCGCCGATTTCGCCATTGCCCAGCTGTTCTCCCAGGGCAAGGGCACCAAGCCCGACCCGGTCAACGCCTATGTGTTCAGCCAGCTGGCCAAGGCGCAGAACACCCCACAAGCCACCGAGCTTGCCCAAACTCTCGAAGCACAATTACCGCCGCAGCAACTTGCACAAGCCAAACGCCTGCTACAACAAGAGCAGGCCATTCGCGGCGCCATGAGCCCCGATACGCTTGAACTGCAAGCCCTAAAAGAAGATGACGGCGAGGAACCTCTATGAAGCTTTTGAAGCTCAATCCTTTTGTGCAGGCTGGTATTGGCCTGTCGTTTGCCCTGCTGTGGTCCTGTCCGACCCTGGCGGCACTGACCGATAGCAAGAATTTCGGCCTGGAAGTGAAGATCACCGGGCAGTCCGAAGATGACCGTGACCTCGGCACCCAGAGCGGTGGCGACGTCAACGGTGTCGGCCTGGACCTGCGTCCATGGGTCTACGGTGAAAGTGAAAGCGGCGCCTGGAGCGCCTACGCCATGGCCCAGGCCGTGACGTCCAGCGACATCATCGAGACCGACACCCTGCAACAGTCCGATGGCAGCACCCAGCAAACCGACAGCGGTGACCGCGAAGCCAAGAAAAGCTACCTGGCCATGCGCGAGTTCTGGATTGGCTACCGTGGCCTGACCCCCTACCCGGGCGAGCAGTTGAAGTTCGGTCGCCAGCGCCTGCGCAACGACGACGGCCAATGGCGCGACACCAACATCGAAGCCCTGAACTGGACCTTCGACACCACCTTGCTGCGGGCCAACCTCGGCGTTGCCGAACGGTTCAGCGAATACCGCACCGACCTCAAGGAATTGTCCCCCAAGGACAAGGACCGCCTGCACGTCTATGGCGACGTGGGCTACCAGTGGATGCCCGGCCAATGGGCCGGTATCCGTGCCCACCACTCCCATGACAACGGCAGCCTCGACTACCCGACCCCGGGTGAGCCCACCGACACCCTGGACAAGACCCAGAACGGCGACATCTCCTGGCTGGGCCTGGAAGCCAACAGCGACGCCTACAACTGGCGCAACACCAACACCGTCAACTACTGGGCCAGCATCACCGGCATGAGCGGCGAGCGCGACACCGTCAACCCGCTCAACGCCGATGGCACACGCCCGGCGCAAGCCAAGCACAGCGATGACGTGGACGGCTGGGCCACTGACCTGGGTATCCGCCTGCGCCTGGACCCACAATGGCAAGTCGGTGCGGCCTATGCCCGCGCCAGCGATGAGTACCAACAGAACGGCCTGCAAAGCAACCGCTCGAACTTCACCGGCACCCGCTCGCGCGTGCACCGTTTCGGCGAAGCGTTCCGTGGCGAAATGGCCAACACCCAGAGCGCCAGCCTGTTCGGTTCCTGGCAGCTGCGTGACGAATACGACGCCAGCCTTGTGTACCACAAGTTCTGGCGCGTGGACGGCAACAAGCCAGTGGGTAGCAACGGTATCAATGCCGTGGAAAACAACACCGACGACGTGACCGGCGCCATCCTGTCCACCTCGACCCTGCCGCTGAATGATGGCGACAAGGACCTGGGCCAGGAAGTCGATCTGGTCGTCACCAAGTACTTCAAGCAAGGCCTGCTGCCGGCCGCGCTGAGTCAGTCAATTGATGAGCCGTCGGCGCTGGTGCGCTTTCGTGGCGGCGTGTTCAAGCCAGGCGACGCCTACGGCAAAGAGGTCGATTCGTACATGCATCGCGCCTTTGTCGACGTGATCTGGCGCTTCTGATGCGAATGGCCATGGGAGTGCCCGAAATGAACCGCTACCTCAGGAACAGCCAGGCGATGAAAGGTTCGATCAGCCTGTTGGTCGCAGCGATGCTGCTGGCCGGCTCGCCGGCGTTCGCCAACGTTGAACCGGTGGTCAAGCCGGGCAACGTGGCCAAGGGCCTGCAACGGGCCAAGACCTACACCGTCAACAGTGCACCGACCGCGCCACTGGAGCTGGCCAAGCCAACCTTGCCCGACCTCTCCGGCTACACCGCCGAAGCGGCCGCGGCAAAAATTGTCCGCTCCAAGCCCGGCAAGGTCAGTGTGCGCCGGATGATGCAGGAAGACGCCTTGAAGGACTTCATCGGCGGCGACAACAAGATGGCCGAGTGGGTCGTGCGTCAGCACGGCATCCCACAGGCCATCTTCGTCGACGATGGCTACATGAACCTCAAGGAGCTGGCCAAGAAACAGCCCAAGTACATCATCGAATCTTCGCCAGGTGTCTACCTGGCGAAGATTCCGATCGTGGTCGGCCGCAAAGGCATCCTTGAAATCGACAAACAGACCCAGGAATTGCGCATGTCCCAGGAGGGCGGCGCGTTCCTGGTCAACGATGGCCAGATGTTCATCCGCGACACCAAGGTCACGGGCTGGCGTGAAAAGGACAACGGCCCTGCGACCTTCCGTTCACCCAAGGAATTCCGTCCATTCCTGCTGGCCTGGGGTGGCACCGAGACCTACATCGTCAACACCAAGATGGCCAGCTTCGGCTACGCCAACAGTAAGTCGTACGGGGTGAGTATTTCCCAGTACACGCCGAACATGGCCAAGGTCCTCAAGCGCCCGGAACCGACCGGTTGGATCATCGGTTCCGAGTTCTCGGACATGTGGTACGGCTTCTACTGCTACGAAACCCGCGACTTCGTGGTCAAGGGCAACACCTACAAAGACAACATTGTCTACGGCATCGACCCCCACGACCGTTCCCATCGGCTGATCATCGCCGACAACACCGTCTACGGGACCAAGAAGAAGCACGGGATCATTATTTCCCGTGAGGTCAACGACAGCTTCATTTTCAACAACCGCAGCTATGACAACAAACTCTCGGGCCTGGTGATCGACCGTAACAGCGTGAACAACCTGATCGCCTACAACGAGATCTACAAGAACCACACCGACGGCATCACGCTCTATGAGAGTGCTGACAACCTGTTGTGGGGCAACAAGGTGATCAGCAACCGCCGCCACGGCATCCGTATTCGTAACAGCGTGAACATTCGCCTCTACGAAAACGTGTCCATGGCCAACGGCCTGACCGGTATCTACGGTCACATCAAGGACCTGTCCGACACCGACCGTGACATCAAGCTCGACCCGTTCGACGCCGAAGTCTCGCTGATCGTGGTCGGCGGCGAACTGGCTGCCAACGGCAGCGGCCCGCTGTCCATCGACTCGCCGTTGAGCGTCGAGCTGTACCGCGTGTCCATGCTCGCGCCGACCAAATCCAGCGGCATCAGCTTCACGGGAATCCTTGGCGAGCGCCAGGATGAAATTCTCGACCTGCTGGTGCGCCAGCAGAAAGCCGTGCTGATCGACCCCGTCGAACGCCAGACCGAAATGCGGGACTGAGGATGACCTTTATGAACCCAAAGATGATCAAACTCCTGGGCCTGTCCGCCCTGACTGCCGGCATTCTCGCCGCCGCAAGCGGCGCTCGCGCCGATGAAATCAAGGCCCCGAGCTTCACCGCCGAGCCATGCTGCAACCTGTGCCCCGAAGCCCACGACGCGAAGAACTACACCACGCGCTACCAGCAGAACTTCACCACGCTGGTGCAGGCCCAGGGCGACTGGTTGTTCCGGACCCAGGAAGACCTGCGGACCGAATTCAACACCACCCCGGCCGGCTACAAGCGCCTGCAGCAGTTGCACGATGCGTTCAAGGCAAAAGGCGTCGAGCTGGTGCTCGTCTACCAGCCGACCCGGGGCCTGGTGAACCGCAACAAGCTCAACCCACAGGAGAAGGCCGCTTTCGACTATGAGAAAGCCCTGACCAACTACAAATCCATGCTCGGCCGTTTCGCCCAGATGGGTTACGTGGTGCCGGACCTGTCGCCGCTGACCAACGAAAACCTGCCCGAAACCCTGCCGGCCCACGATTTCTATTTCCGTGGCGACCAGCACTGGACGCCATACGGCGCCCAGCGCACCGCCAAGATCGTCGCCGAGAAGGTCAAGCAGCTCCCGGCCTTCGCCGACATTCCCAAGCGTGAGTTCGAGACCAAGAAGTCCGGCCGCATGGGCAAGACCGGCACCCTGCACAACATGGCCGGGCAGTTGTGCGGCACCAGCTATGCGATCCAGTACATGGACCAGTTCACCACCGAGCCTAAGGGCGAGGCAGGTGACGGCGACCTGTTCAGCGATTCCGGCAACCCGCAGATCACCCTCGTGGGCACCAGTCACAGCGGCAAGAACTACAACTTCGCCGGCTTCCTGGAAGAGTCCATCGGCGCCGACATCCTCAACGTAGCCTTCCCCGGCGGCGGTTTCGAGGGCGCGATGATCCAGTACCTGGGCAGCGAAGAGTTCCAGAAGAACCCGCCGAAAATCCTCATCTGGGAATTCTCGCCGCTGTATCGCCTGGACCAGGAAACCATCTATCGCCAGATGATGGCGCTGCTGGACAACAACGGTTGCGAAGGCAAGCCGGCATTGATGAGCAGCAAGACCGCGCTCAAGCCAGGCAAAAACGAATTGATGGTCAATAGCAAGAACATGGATCTGCGTAACGGCAGCCACCAGGTCGACATCCGCTTCGCCGATACCTCGGTGAAAACCTTGCAAGCCACCCTCTGGTACATGAATGGGCGCCACGAGGATATCAAGATCGAAAAACCGGATACCTCCGAAACCGACGGACGTTTCGCCTTCCAGCTGCGCACCGACGAGGACTGGGCTTCGCAAAACCTTCTGGCTGTCGAAGTCCAGGGCCCTGAAGCCGGTAAAGAGCCGCAGCAGATCGAAGCGAAAATCTGTAAACGCAACGCATCTCCGCAAGCCGAACAAACGGCTCAAATCGGACAATGAGGTCTCGTCTCATGACCAGTACCACGCGCACCCGAACGTTGAAAACGCTGCTGGCGCCCTCCCTGCTGACCCTGGCGATGTTCGCCGGGGCCACGCAGGCCGCGGCCCCGCTGCGCCCGCCACAGGGTTACTTCGCACCGATCGAAAAGGTCAAGGCCGGCGAAGCGGCCCAAGGCTGCGACGCCACGCCGACGCCCTACACCGGCTCCCTGCAATTTCGCAGCAAGTACGAGGGCTCCGACAAGGCCCGTGCGACCCTGAACGTGCAGTCGGAAAAAGCCTTCCGTGACAGCACCGCCGACATCACCAAGATCGAGCGTGGCGTCAGCAAGCAAGTGATGCAATTCATGCGTGACGGCCGTCCCGAACAATTGGAATGCACCCTCAACTGGCTGACCGCGTGGGCCCAGGCCGATGCGCTGATGTCCAAGGACTTCAACCACACCGGCAAGTCCATGCGCAAATGGGCGCTGGGCAGCATGGCGTCGGCCTATGTGCGCCTGAAGTTCTCCGAGTCCCGCCCACTGGCCAATCACCCGGAGCAGGCGCAACTGATCGAAGGCTGGTTCAGCCGGATGGCCGACCAGGTGGTCAGCGACTGGGACAACCTGCCGCTGGACAAGACCAACAACCACTCCTACTGGGCCGCCTGGTCGGTGATGGCCACCTCCGTGGCAACCAACCGTCGCGACCTGTTCGACTGGGCCGTCAAGGAATACAAGGTCGGCGTCAACCAGATCGATGCCGACGGTTTCCTGCCCAACGAACTCAAGCGCAAGCAACGCGCCCTGTCCTACCACAACTATGCCCTGCCGCCCCTGGCGATGATCGCCAGTTTCGCCCAGGTCAATGGTGTGGACCTGCGCCAGGAAAACAACGGCGCCCTCAAGCGACTGGGTGACCGGGTGCTGGCCGGGGTAGAAGATCCGGACATCTTCGAAGAGAAGAACGGCGACAAGCAGGACATGAAAGACCTGAAGATCGATTCGAAATTCGCCTGGCTCGAACCGTTCTGCAGCCTCTACACCTGCAGCGAGGATGTGCTGGAGCGCAAGCACGAGATGCAACCGTTCAAGACCTTCCGCCTCGGCGGTGACTTGACCCGGGTGTACGACCCTTCGCGGGAAAAAGGTGAAAAAGGAAGCTGACACCGTGTTCCCTGCCTGGCAGGGAACCTGTGGGAGCGAGCTCGCTCGCGATTGCGGTCTGACATTCACCATGGATGTCGACTGACACTCCGTCATCGCGAGCAAGCTCGCTCCCACAGGGAATGTGGTCTGTTTCGAATGCATTAGCCCCCCGGCTTTCATGGGGGGGTTTGGGGGGGCTCTGGCCCTTGACTGTTGATTCAACATGGAGAGATCGGGATGGTATTTTCATCCAATGTGTTCCTGTTTCTGTTCTTGCCGATCTTTCTCGGCTTGTACTACTTGAGCGGGCAACGCTATCGCAACCTGCTGCTGCTGGTCGCCAGCTATGTGTTCTATGCCTGGTGGCGGGTGGACTTCCTGTTGCTGTTCGCCGGCGTCACCCTGTGGAACTACTGGATCGGCCTGAAAGTCGGCGCCGCCGGCGTGCGCACCAAACCGGCCCAGCGCTGGCTGTTGCTCGGCGTGGCGGTGGACTTGTGCATCCTGGGTTACTTCAAGTACGCCAACTTCGGCGTGGACAGCCTCAACGCGATCATGACCAGCTTCGGTCTCGAGCCGTTCATCCTGACCCACGTGCTGTTGCCGATCGGGATCTCGTTCTACATCTTCGAGTCCATCAGCTACATCATCGACGTCTATCGCGGTGATACCCCGGCAACCCGCAACCTGATCGACTTCGCAGCGTTCGTGGCCATTTTCCCGCACCTGATCGCCGGCCCCGTGTTGCGTTTCCGCGACCTGGCCGACCAGTTCAACAACCGTACCCACACGCTGGACAAGTTCTCCGAAGGCTGCACCCGCTTCATGCAGGGTTTCATCAAGAAAGTGTTCATCGCCGACACCCTGGCGGTGGTGGCCGACCATTGCTTCGCCTTGCAGAACCCGACCACGGGCGATGCCTGGCTCGGCGCCCTGGCCTACACCGCGCAGCTGTACTTCGACTTCTCCGGCTACAGCGACATGGCCATCGGCCTGGGCCTGATGATGGGTTTCCGTTTCATGGAAAACTTCAAGCAGCCCTACATCAGCCAGTCGATCACCGAGTTCTGGCGTCGCTGGCACATCAGCCTGTCCACCTGGCTGCGCGACTACCTCTACATCACCCTGGGCGGTAACCGCAAAGGCACGCTGATGACCTATCGCAACCTGTTCCTGACCATGCTGCTCGGTGGTCTGTGGCACGGCGCGAACATCACCTACATCATCTGGGGTGCCTGGCACGGTATCTGGCTGGCCATCGAAAAAGCCGTGGGCATCAACACCACGCCACGCAGCATCAACCCGATCCGCTGGGCGCTGACCTTCCTGCTGGTGGTGATGGGCTGGGTGATTTTCCGCTCCGAGAACCTGCACGTGGCCGGTCGCATGTACGGCGCCATGTTCAGCTTCAGCGACTGGTCGCTGTCGGAACTGACCCGCGCCAACCTCACTGGCCTGCAGATCGCCACGCTGGTGGTGGCCTACATCACCCTCGCCTTCTTCGGCCTGCGGGACTTCTACACCAACCGCCCACCGGTCAAGACCAAGCCTGAGGTCAATACCGAGGCCAACGGCCCGGCCACCGCACAGCCGGGGATGATCAAGGCCGTACCGGGTGACAATCCATCGACGATCCATGAACCGGGCTACACCGTGGGTGTCGAAGCCCAGGTGCAACCGGCCTACTGGACCGTGGACTGGTCACGCTACGTGATGCGCGCCCTGGTGCTGCTGCTGTTCATCGCCTCGATTCTCAAACTCTCGGCGCAAAGCTTCTCGCCGTTCCTTTACTTCCAGTTCTGAGGGATCTGAACATGACCCGCTCATTACGCATCTTTTACATCGCACTGTTCATGCTGATCCTGACAGCACTGGGCCTGTGGTCGATGCGCAGTTTCTTCGGCTTCAGCACCAACCCCGACGCCACCGTGCTCAACGGGCGCTGGGCCAAGGCCGTGGAAACGCACTACGACGACCAGTTCCCGATCAAGCGCCTGGGCACCAACATCTGGGCTGCGCTGGACTACAAGCTGTTCAACGAAGGCCGCAAAGGCGTGGTCCTGGGCCGCGACCAGTGGCTGTACAGCGACGAAGAGTTCAACCCGATCGTCAACGAAGAGCTGAACCTGCAAGGCAACTACGCGCTGGTCGAAGGCGTGCGCCAGAAGCTCAAGGAACAAGGCGTGACCCTGGTCATGGCGATCGTGCCGGCCAAGGCGCGGCTGTACCCCGAGCACCTGGGTGACGTGAAGCCATCGAGCATTCACGCCAACCTCTACCAGGATTTCCATGCTCGCGTAGCGGCCGACAAGATCCTCGCGCCAGACCTGCTCGGCCCGCTGCAACAGGCCAAGCAAGGCGGCCAGCAAGTGTTCCTGCGCACCGACACCCACTGGACTCCGGAAGGAGCCCAGGTCGCTGCCGAGAACCTGGCCAAGGCCATTGCCGAAGGCACACCGCTCAACGGTGAGCCACAACGCTTCGTCACTGAGCCTGCGGAAAAAATCACCCACAAGGGTGACCTGCGCCAGTTCCTGCCCCTGGACCCGCTGTTCGAAAACCTGATGCCAGCCCAGGAGCCACTGGTCAAGCGCAACACCCGCGAAGCCGACGACAAGCCGGCCGGCGACGACGCGCTGTTCGCCGACGCCCAGGTGCCCGTGGCCCTGATCGGCACCAGCTACAGCGCCAACCCCAACTGGAACTTCGTCGGTGCACTCAAGCAAGCCCTGCACAGCGACGTCGTCAACTACGCCGAAGACGGCCATGGCCCGATTCTGCCGATGCTCAGCTACCTCAAGAGCGATGCCTTCAAGAACAGCCCGCCACAGGTGCTGATCTGGGAGTTCCCTGAACGTTATCTGCCCGTGAACAACGAAATCGGCGACGCCGACCCACAGTGGGTCGCAGAGCTCAAGCAAGCCGGCGCGCGCCAACAGAACGTCGCCGCCAACACCCCATCCGAGACGCCCGACCGGGCGCAAAACTGAAAGAGAGGTCCACCATGACTTTCAACACTACTCCTCGCCGTCTCGCTGCTCGCTCCTTCAAGGCCGTTGCCCTCGTCGCCAGCATGAGCGCCCTCTCACTGTCGGCCTTTGCCGGTGATTCGGCCCTGTACGGCCCGGTCGCGCCAAAAGGCTCGAGCTTCGTGCGGGTCTATAACGCCGCTAACGCCGAAGTCAGCGCCACCGTCGGCAGCACCAACATCAGCGACGTAGCCCCCTTGGCCAGCAGCGACTTCAGCTTCATGCCCGGTGGCGACTACAGCGCCAAGGTCGGCAGCCAGACCGTGCCGGTGAAACTGGCTTCCGATCACTATTACACCCTGGTCAACAACGCCAGCGGCCAGCCGCAACTGATCGAAGAGCCGCCGTTCAAGAACAAGCAGAAGTCCCTGGTCCGCGTACAGAACCTCAGCGACAAGGCACTGACCCTCAAGACCGCCGACGGCAAGACCGAAGTGGTGCCGAACGTGGCCGCCAAGGGCCGTGGCGAGCGTGAAATCAACCCGGTGAAAGTGACCCTGGCGCTGTTCGAAGGCGACAAGAAAGTCGGCGACCTCAAGCCCGTGGCCCTGGAGCGCGGCGAAGCGGCCGTGCTGTACGTCACCGGTTCAGGCAGCAGCCTGTCGCCAGTGTGGGTGAAACGCCCAGCGTCGACCCGCTGATGAATTCACCTGAGGGCTGAACGCCTATTTGTGTAGCAGCTGCCGCAGGCTGCGATCTTTTGATCTTGATCTTTCGCTTGGGATTCAAGTGTTAGGGGAAAGATCGCAGCCTCGCTTCACTCGTCAGCTCCTACAACAAAGATCAGCCATTCGGGTACGGAACAAGAACAAGAGAGTGAAACGACAGAACGCAGTAGCTCTAACAACCATTTCGCTTCAAGGAGTAACAAACATGATTCCGGTGATCTTGTCAGGTGGTAGTGGCTCACGTCTTTGGCCGCTTTCGCGCAAGCAATTCCCTAAACAGTTCCTGGCCCTGACCGGTGAACACACCCTGTTCCAACAGACCCTCGAGCGCCTGGTGTTCGAAGGCATGGACACACCGATCGTGGTCTGCAACAAAGACCACCGTTTCATCGTCAACGAGCAGTTGAGCAACCGTAAGCTCGAAGTCCAGCGCATCCTGATGGAGCCGTTCGGGCGCAACACCGCACCGGCCGTGGCGCTGACCGCGATGATGCTGGTCAACGAAGGCCGCGACGAGCTGATGCTGGTGCTGCCGGCCGACCACGTGCTGGAAGACCAGAAAGCCCTGCAACGCGCCCTGGCCCTGGCCACCGTGGCCGCCGAGCGTGGCGAAATGGTGCTGTTCGGCGTACCGGCGACTAAACCGGAAACCGGCTACGGCTACATCAAATCGACCAACGACGCGCTGCTGCCTGAAGGTGTGAGCCGCGTTTCGCACTTCGTCGAAAAACCCGACGTCAAGCGCGCCACCGAGTTCGTCGAGGCCGGCGGTTACTTCTGGAACAGCGGCATGTTCCTGTTCCGCGCCAGCCGTTTCCTCGAAGAGCTGAAAAAGCACGATCCGGACATCTACGACACCTGCCTGCTGACCCTTGAGCGCAGTGAGCAGACCCCGGACACCATCACGCTCGACGAAGCCACCTTCGCCTGCTGCCCGGACAACTCCATCGACTACGCCGTGATGGAAAAAACCCAGCGCGCCTGCGTGGTGCCACTGTCGGCAGGTTGGAGCGATGTCGGCTGCTGGTCGTCGCTGTGGGAAGTCAACCCCAAGGATGCCAACGGCAACGTCACCAAAGGCGACGTGGTCGTCCAGGACAGCCGCAACTGCATGATCCACGGCAACGGCAAGCTGGTGTCGGTGATCGGCCTGGACAACATCGTGGTGGTCGAAACCAAGGACGCCATGATGATCGCCCACAAGGACAAGGTCCAAGGCGTCAAGCAGATGGTCAACACCCTCAACGCACAGGGCCGCACCGAGACTCAGAACCACTGCGAGGTCTATCGTCCGTGGGGTTCCTATGACTCGGTGGACATGGGCGGTCGTTTCCAGGTCAAGCACATCTCGGTCAAGCCGGGCGCGTGCCTGTCGCTGCAGATGCACCACCACCGCGCCGAACACTGGATCGTGGTCAGCGGCACCGCCGAAGTGACCTGCGACGAGAACGTGTTCCTGCTCTGCGAAAACCAGTCGACCTACATCCCGATCGCGTCGGTCCACCGCCTGCGCAACCCGGGCAAGATCCCGCTGGAAATCATCGAAGTGCAGTCCGGCAGCTACCTGGGTGAAGACGACATCGAGCGTTTCGAAGACATCTACGGTCGCTCCACTCCGATCGAACGCGGCGTCTCGGTGAAGACCATCGCGCAGTAACAACTAGCAACGATCAGCCGTACAAGAAGCCCCCATCCAGCCCACTGCGTCCCCTATCCGCAGTGGGTTGGGTGGGGGCTTTTTTTTGCAGTCGGTGATGGGCAGGCATCATTGCTTCAACATTGCCCGCCCCCTTCGGTAGGATGTACCTACGGTAACGGAGGCTTCCACCATGCTTATCGGCGTCTTGCTGATCATCACCTGGCTTATCCTGCTGTTGCGCTACCCGGCCAAGGCCTTGCCGGTCTCCCTGGCGGCGTTCATCGGGCTGGGCCTGGTCGCCGCGTGGGTGCTCTGGCAGGAAAACCGCGAGACCCGGCAATTGGAGCGCCTGGAAATGCGCATTACCTATGCCCCCGGACAATGCCCCGCCGACCGACCGCTGTCGCTGAACCTGAAAAACACCAATGACGTGCCGCTGATCGAACTGCGCTGGCGGGTCGCGGCCTATGCACCTGGCGACACCATCAACCTGGCCGACACCCCCTACGACGCACCGCGCTACCGGGGCCCCGGCCAATTGCAGGCCGGCGCCGACTGGCAAGACTGCCTGCCGCTGCCGCCCCTGCGTCCGGGGTATCGCCCGCAGACCCTGGAGTTTCGCGCCGAGCGATTGCACGGCAGCTTTTCCAACTGATTACCCTCCCCCACTTTTTGCACAAGGAATGCGCCATGCCTGTTGCGCTGATTACCGGATGTTCCAGCGGCATTGGCCGCGCCCTCGCCGACGCCTTCAAGACTGCGGGTTATCAGGTCTGGGCCACGGCGCGCAAGGTTGAAGACGTAGCGACACTCAGCGCCGCCGGATTCACCGCCGTGCAACTGGACGTCAACGACGGCCACGCCCTGGAACAACTGGGCGAACGGATCAACCAGCAGCACGGCGGCCTGGATGTGCTGGTCAACAATGCCGGCTACGGCGCCATGGGACCGTTGCTGGACGGCGGCGTACCGGCCATGCAGCGTCAGTTCGAAACCAACGTGTTCGCCATCGTCGGGGTCACCCGCGCGCTGTTCCCGGTGTTGCGCCGGGCCAAGGGGCTGGTGGTGAATATCGGCAGCGTTTCCGGGGTGCTGGTCACGCCGTTTGCCGGGGCCTACTGCGCCTCGAAGGCCGCGGTGCATGCCTTGAGCGATGCCTTGCGCATGGAACTGGCGCCGTTCGGCATCCGCGTGATGGAAGTCCAACCGGGCGCCATTGCTTCCAGCTTCGCCAAGAATGCCGGCCATGAAGCCGAACAGCTGATCAGCGAACAATCGCCCTGGTGGCCCCTGCGCGACGGTATCCGGGCCCGGGCCAAAGCCTCCCAGGACAACCCGACCCCGGCCCACGAGTTCGCCGCCGGCCTGCTCAAGGCCGCACAACAACCCAAGCCCCCCCGCCTGCTGCGCCTGGGCAATGGCAGCCGGGCATTGCCCTTGATGGCCGGCTGGTTGCCCAAGGGGTTGCTGGAAAAAGGGTTGATGAAGCGGTTTGGGTTGGGGAAATCGCTGTAATCATCGCGATTTTGTTTTTTGCTGTTGTGGCGAGGGAGCTTGCTCCCGCTCGACTGCGCAGCAGTCGCAGGCTGACTCGGCTTACGGTGTCTGTTTTTTGGGGCGGCTTCGCCACCCAGCGGGAGCAAGCTCCCTCGCCACAGGGCTGAACTTCAATTGCTGTGGTGTGCATCAAATCTCCATCCCCCCATCAGTAGCCAGTGATCTCAGCGCTTGTCATGGGGTTCTACCACCACCGTGCAGGTCATCCCCGCCGCCAGCAGCACCCCGTCGGGCACTTCGTCGAGATGAATGCGCACCGGCACCCGCTGGGCCAGGCGAACCCAGTTGAAGGTCGGGTTCACGTCGGCGATCAGTTCGCGGCTTTCGGGGTTGTCCCGGTCGTAGATGCCGCGGGAGATGCTTTCCACATGCCCCTTGAGCATCTCTCCGCTCATCAACTGCAACTGCGCTGGATCGCCGACCCGCACCTTGGGTAATTTGGTCTCTTCGAAGAAGCCATAGACCCAGAACGAATTCATGTCCACCACGGCCATCTTCGCCTCGCCGATGCGGGCGTAGTCGCCACGGTGCACGTTGAGGTTGGTGACGTAGCCGTCCACCGCCGCGCGGACTTCGGTGCGCGACAGGTTCAGCTCGGCGGCTTCCAGTTGCGCCTGGGCCTGCTGGTAATCGGCCAGGGCCGAGTCGGCGATGTTGCTGGCGTCGTCGCGGTTTTCCCGGGAGATCACCAGGCTGTCCAGGTCGGCACGCCGATGGGCGTTGACCTTGCGCATCTCCCAAGTGGCCTTGCGCGACGCCACCTGGGAGCGCGCCTGCTTCACGGCGATGCGGTAATGCTCAGGATCGATGCGCATCAACAGGTCGCCCTTTTTCACCGATTGGTTGTCGCGCACCGGCACTTCGACCACCTCGCCACTGACATCGGCGGCCACATTGATGATGTCGGCCCGCACCCGCCCATCGCGGGTCCAGGGCTCGTTCATGTAATGGACCCATAACGTACGGCCGATCCACAGCGCCAGGGCCAGAACCAACAGCGTCGCCAGCAGGCTGAAAAACTTTCTCATCGCATCGATCTCAACGGTAGACCGTCAGCGCCAGCGCGCCGAACAGACAGATAAACAGACTCAGGCGCAGCAACGCCGGGTGCCAGAAGAAGCGGTACAGGTCCAGCCCCGACAGGAAGCGGTCCAAGGCCCAGGCCAGGCCGGCGGCGATGAAAAACATCAAGGTCATGGTGGGCATGTACACACCATGGAAAGCGATCTCACGGGGCATGTTCAGGTTCCTGGGGAAGCGGTGTGGCATGCGGTATGACATAGCCGGCCAATGGCGATTGCGGGTCCAGCAACGAGGTGCGGATGAAATGCAGGTAGCTTTTCACCCGGCGCAGGGCCGAGGTGTCGAAATGCGGGGCGAAGGGTTCGTCGGAGGCCTGCACGCGGCCGATGGCGTGGTCCACCGCCACCAGGGCACGCTCCAGATTGCTCTGGCTCGGTTGGCGGAACAGCCGCACCAGCGCCCGCCCCATCACACGAATCGCCTGGCGCCACGGCTGGCTTTCGGCATACGCCGGATGCACCGGCAAAATCGCCTGCTCCTTGCGCAGCTCGATAATCGCGTGGCCGACCTCCAGCACCACGAACATCCAGCGCAGCAAGTCCCGTTGCACCCGGGGCTGCCCCGCTGCCAGCCCGTAGGCCTGGTGCAGCAAGTCGCGGGTACCACTTTCGAAGCTCGATGCCAGGCCCTTGAGCTTGCCACTGATGGCAAACACCACTTGCTCGCGCAAATCCTGTTCGAGCCGGCGCCACAACCAGCGACTGTTGGGCGGCAGAATGATTGCCCCGGCCGCGGCACATACCAGCATGCCGAGGATCATCGCGATGTAATCGTTGATGAAGGCGTACGGGTTGTAGACCGTCAGGTTGTCCGGCACCGAACCGGTGCTGAAAAAGATCAGCAGCCCCAGCCCGACCCCGGCGTATTTCGGCCGCGAGCTGAGGAACGAACCGAGCATGATCACCGGCGCCAGCATCACGCAGAGCAAAGGGAAGCCGTCGATCAGCGGGAAGATGAAGAACATCTCGACAAAACCGATCAACGCCCCGAACAACGTGCCGCAGGCCATCTGGAAAGCCATGCGCTTGGGGTTCGGCGTCGCGGCCGACAAGCCCACGGTGGCAGCGGCGATCATCGTCATGGTCGCGCCGCTCGGCCAGGCCGTGGCGACCCAGTAACTCCCCAGCACCAACAGGATGAAGGCGGCGCGAACACCCGATGCCGTGGCGGCCAGCCAGTTGGTCTGCGGCACGAACGGTTCGTCCCAGCGCTCACGTTCGTGGCGATGATCGGCCAGCGAGGCGTGGGTCAGGGCATAGCCGTGCAAGTCGTCGACGAAGCGATAAAGCAGCTCGTAGGCGGTATGGAAATCCAGCTGCTGCCCATCACTGGGCGCCGTTTCCTGGAACAACGCCCGCAGCCTTCGTACCTGGGCCGGCAGCTCGGCCTTGTACTCGGCCAGCGCCGCCGCCAGACGGGCCGCATCGGCATCGGTCAGGGCGCGGCCACTGAAACCGTCGAGCAGTTCGGCCAACGTTTGCAAACCTGGCTTGATGGCATTGACCACGTGATCCGCCGCACTGCTGCGCAAGCGTTCCAGCAACTGGTGCAAGGCGTTGAAGCGGGTGGTGATGCCCATGAACTCGCTGTTCAAGCGACTGAGCCGGCCGTTGCGCCGACGCATGTGCGGGTCTTCGAACACGGTCACACTGCGCAGGCTTTCCAGGCCCACCGCCTCGGCAATGAAGCCCACGTTACGCGCTTCGAATGCCTCCCGCTTGCTGCGCCCACGCAGGCCATCGGTGACAAACAGGGCAAATACCCCAAAGCGCAGGTACAAGGCATTGCGCATGGCGGCACTGGCGGTTTGCGGCAGGATCGCGGCGCTGACCAGGGTGGCGCAGAGGATCCCCAGGGAAATCTCCAGCACCCGCCAGACCGCCGCCATGAACGCGCCTTCCGGATGGGCCAGGGCCGGCAGGCCGATCATCGCCGCGGTGTAGCCGGCCAGCACAAAACCATAGGCCCGGAAGTTGCGATAACGCGCCGCCCCTGCCGAACAGAGGCCAACCCAGACCGCCAGGCAAGCGAGGAACGGCTCGGTGTTCTGGGCAAACAAGGCGATCAGCGCCACCATCACCGCCGAGCCGGCCAGGGTGCCAAGCAAGCGATAGAAACTCTTGGCGAACACCTGCCCGCTCTGGGGCTGCATGACGATGAACACGGTGATCATGGCCGTGCGCGGTTGCGGCAACTCCAGGCGCATCGCCAGCCACAAGGTCAGGAACGCGGCAAACAGGACCTTGAAGATATAGACCCAGGTCACCCCGTCGCTGCGGGCCCAGTCGAAGAAACCCCGGCGCCATTCGAGACGGTACAGCCAGCGTGCGGGGGCAAGTAAAGACATCACAAAAGGCCTACTCAACATTGTGGCGAGGGAGCTTGCTCCCACTTAGGTTGTGCCTTGTAGACGCTGTGCGGGTGCTATGTAGGAGCTGTCGAGTGCAACGAGGCTGCGATCTTTCCCCAGACACTTGAGTCTCAAGCGAAAGATCGCAGCCTTCGGCAGCTCCTACAGTCTCAAGCCCGCCACCCAGCGCCGTCACCAGGTCGGCATGGGCACTCAAGCGCGCCGCCTGCACGTGCTGTTGCACCTGTTGCTGCTTGAACAACAGGCTTTGGGCATTGAGCACGTTGAGGTAGTCGGTGAGCCCGCGCTGGAACGCCACCATTGCGATGTCGTAGGTGCGCTGGGCAGCGGCCACCGATTCGGCGGCGAAAGCCTGCTGCTTGTCCATGGATTGGCGGCGGATCAGTTGATCGGAAATGCCCTTGAGGGCGTTCACCAGAGTCTGGTTGTAGTGCGCCACGGCGATGTCATAACCGGCCGCCGCCTCGCCCAGCTGTGAACGCAAGCGTCCGCCGTCGAAGATCGGCAACGTGATCGCCGGCCCGACGTTGTAGGTGAGCTTCTTGCCCGTCAAGAACTCCAGCGCCCCACCGCCGGTGGCCATGTAGCCGAGGCTACCCACCAGGTCGACATTGGGATAAAAGCCGGCCCGGGCCACATCGATACCCCGGGCCTGGGCCGCTACTTGCCAACGCCCGGCCACCACATCCGGACGCTGGCCGAGCAGTTCGGCGGGCAAGGCCGACGGCAGCTTCAAGGGCGCGCCGAGGGCCAGGGTCGGACGTTGCAATTGCGCGCCCTCTCCCGGCCCTTTGCCGGCCAGGGCCGCCAACTGATTACGGCTCAAGGCGATGGCTTCGTCCAGCGCGTCGAGTTGGCGATGGGTCTCGGGCAGTGGTGCCTGGGCCTGGCTGACTTCGAAATGGGTGCCGATGCCGCCGTCCAGGCGCTTCTGCGCAAGGTCGAGAATCTGCTCTTGTTGGTGGAGGGTTGCGGCGACGATATCGCGCTGGGCGTAGTGCAGCGAAAACTGGATGTAGGCACGCACGATGTTGCTTTGCAGTTCCAGTTGCGCCTGGCGCGCCTCAGCGACACTGACATAGGCCAGGTCAACCGCCCGTTCGCTGGCATTGCGCTCGCGGCCCCACAGGTCCAGGGCGTAGCTCAAGCCCAGGGCGGCATTGTTGTCCCAGGTCGTGGTGTCGGCCAGCTCGCCCGGGCCATAGAACTGATCGGTGGGCCAGTCATGACGCTTGAGGGTCGCCTCGCCATTGATCTGCAGCGACTCGGCGGCCTCGGCAACACCGGCCATGGCCTTGGCCTGGCGCACCCGCGCGGCGGCCATGGCCAGGCTCGGGCTGTCCTGCATGGCCAGGTCGACCCAGCGATCCAGCTGCCGATCGCCATAGGCTTGCCACCACTGGCGGGTGGGCCAGTGGGCGTCGCGAGCCGCCTCGCGGATGGCGGCATCGGTCGCCAGT
The DNA here is from genome assembly GCF_052114545.1 of Pseudomonas sp. KB_12. Lineage (NCBI taxonomy): Bacteria > Pseudomonadati > Pseudomonadota > Gammaproteobacteria > Pseudomonadales > Pseudomonadaceae > Pseudomonas > Pseudomonas sp. KB_12. The sequence goes on from NZ_JBFREY010000026.1 coordinate 69,958, forward strand.
TGATTGGCCGGCAGTACCTGGCTTTGCGGCCCAATCCCGCCTGTTCCGATGCAACCGCTGATGGTTAATGTCAGAACCCAAACACTGAGAGTCTTCAGCTCTCTGCTGATGCAACGCGGCACTTGCGCAAAATTCCTGAGATCGAGCATGACGACGAGGATGGCTGCCTGTTAACGCAAAACTTGTGGGAGCGAGCCTTTGTGGGAGCCGAGCAAGCTCGGCTCCCACAAAGGCTCGCCCCACAGGAATCAGTGACCCAGGATTGGTGGCAATTCTAGGCATCGCCCTCCCCGGCGATAAGCCGACCTTTCTGTGAATCTTTGTTACCGTTAACGCGATAATCCATTAGTCGGGTCCCGCTGCTCTGTAACTTCGTGTCACAATTTGCCACCTCCCAAGAGAGCCCTCCATGGACACCTTGCAAAACATGCGCGCGTTCAGCTGTGTTGCCGAAGCTGGCAGTTTCACCGCCGCCGCCGCGCAACTGGACACCACGACGGCCAACATCTCGCGCGCGGTTTCCAACCTGGAAGCCCACCTGCAAACCCGCCTGCTCAACCGTACCACTCGCCGCATCGCCCTGACCGAGGCGGGTAAACGCTACTTGTTGCGTTGCGAGCAGATCCTGGCTTATGTCGAAGAAGCGGAAGCCGAGGCCAGCGACGCCCATGCGCGACCGGCCGGGCAGTTGAAGGTCCACACGATGACCGGCATCGGCCAGCATTTCGTGATCGACGCCATCGCCCGTTATCGCAAGACCCATCCGGATGTGACCTTCGACCTGACCCTGGCCAACCGCGTGCCGGACATCCTCGACGAGGGCTACGACGTCTCCATCGTGCTCGCCAGCGAGCTGCCGGATTCGGGCTTCGTCTCCCAGCGCCTGGGGATCACCTACAGCATCGTCTGCGCATCGCCCGCCTACGTGAAAGCCAGCGGCTGCCCACAAAAACCCGGCGACCTGCTCAACCACGCCTGCCTGCGCCTGGTCAGCCCGGTCATTCCGCTGGAAAAATGGGTGTTCGACGGCCCGGAAGGCCAGGAGATGGTCACCATCAACAGCTCACCGTTCCTGGTGAACTCCGCCGATGCGATGAAAACCGCGATCACCAGCGGCATGGGCGTGGGGGTATTGCCGGTGTACGCAGCCATCGAAGGCTTGCGCAACGGCACGCTGGTGCGGGTCATGCCCAACTACCGCTCCCAGGAACTGAACCTCTACGCCATCTATCCGTCGCGCCAATACCTGGATGCGAAGATCAAGACCTGGGTCGAGTACCTGCGAGGCTCATTGCCGGAAATCCTCGCGGCGCACCAGTCTGAGCTGGCGGCTTACGAATTGAGTGGAAGCCTGGCAGGCGCACGGGTCGCGAACTGAAGTCGAACCCGTGCGTGAAGGAGGATGTCAGCGCTTGCCCATCGAACGACGCGTGCCGGGAGGCGCGGCGCCCGGGGTCTTGGTATGGCCATTCTTCGCGCCGTTCTTGTACCACGGCTGCTGGCCGGCGCCCTTGGCCGCAGCCAGTTCACCGGGTTTGAACGGGAATTTGAAGGCAGGGATCGCCGCTTTGGCGTCCTCGGCGTTCGAAACATCGCTGTCGGACAAATCGGCCTGTTCGCCGCTGGGGAGTTCATCCGCAGGCGAAGGTGTCGGGGAAGTCATGTAAGGCTCCGGGTCATGCATGCAAGTCGGGCCCGAAGGGCGAGCCGCGAAAGGCGGCAGTATACCTGCCCGATATCACCGCGCGCAGGGCAGTTTCATCTGGCACAACCATTCATCCGACAGCAAGCCAGGACAAAACTGACAAGCCTGTCAGTTAGCCGTCACCTTCCTGACCGGCTCGTAACGCTATATAAGAAAGCTCAGACTCCTGTGTCCCGAACCGGCCTTTCATATCCATGCACACCCAGAAGAAAACCGTCCTGCTCGTCGCGCTGTTGGTCGCCCTGGCGGCCCTCGTCCTCTGGTTTGTGCTCAAGCCCGTGACCGCCAAGCCCAGCGCTCCCGCCGCCGTTCCGGTGCGGGTCGTCAGCGTGGTGCAAAAGGATGTGCCGCGCTTTGCCAGCGGCATCGGTACGGTCCTGTCGCTGCACAGCGTGGTCATCCGGCCGCAGATCGACGGCATCCTCACCCGGCTGCTGGTCAAGGAAGGGCAACTGGTCAAGAAAGGTGACCTGCTGGCGACCATCGACGATCGTTCGATCCGCGCCAGCCTCGACCAGGCCCGGGCCCAGCTCGGCGAGAGCCAGGCGCAACTGGCGGTGGCCCAGGTCAATCTCAAGCGCTACAAATTGCTGAGCGTCGATGACGGCGTCTCGAAGCAGACCTACGACCAGCAACAGGCGCTGGTCAACCAGCTCAAGGCCACCGCCCAGGGTAACCAGGCGGCCATCGACTCGGCGCAGGTGCAACTGTCCTACACCCAGATCCGCTCCCCGGTGAGCGGTCGCGTCGGTATTCGCAATGTGGATGAAGGCAACTTCCTGCGCACCAGCGACACCAATGGCCTGTTCACGGTGACCCAGATCGACCCGATCGCCGTGGAGTTCTCCCTGCCCCAGCAAATGCTGCCCACCTTGCAACGCTTGATCGCGGCGCCCGAGCAAGCCTTGGTCAAGGCCTATATCGGTGCCGATGGCGCTACCGGGGAACTGCTCGGCGAGGGGCGCCTGAGCCTCATCGACAACCAGATCAACGCCAACACCGGGACCCTGCGGGCCAAGGCTGAATTCAACAACGCCGCGCAACGGCTGTGGCCCGGGCAACTGGTGACGCTGAAGATCCAGACCGCCCTCGACAAGGACGCCCTGGTGGTACCTCCCACCGTGGTCCAGCGCGGGCTGGAGCAACACTTCGTGTACCGGATCAAGGGCGACAAGGTCGAGAGCGTGCCGGTGGTCATGGTTTACCAGGACAGCGACATGCACATCATCAAAGGGGTGAACGCTGGCGATCAACTGGTGAGCGACGGTCAGTCGCGGCTCAAGCCAGGCAGCCACATCCAGGTGCTCAGTGATCCGCCCGCCCTGGCCAAGACCTCGGAGCCGCAACCGTGAAGGGCCGCGGCTCGGTTTCAGCGTGGTGCATCGACCACCCCATCGCCACGGTGCTGCTGACGTTTGCCCTGGTACTGCTGGGCGTGATCGCATTTCCTCGGCTGCCCGTCGCGCCGTTGCCGGAGGCCGAATTCCCGACCATCCAGGTTAACGCGCAGTTGCCTGGGGCCAGTCCCGAAACCATGGCCTCGTCAGTGGCGACGCCGCTGGAAGTGCAATTCAGTGCTATTCCCGGCATCACCCAGATGACTTCCAGCAGCGCCCTGGGCTCGACCAACCTGATCCTGCAATTCAGCCTCGATAAAAGCATCGACACCGCCGCCCAGGAAGTGCAGGCGGCGATCAACACCGCCGCCGGCAAACTGCCCAACGACATGCCGAACCTGCCGACCTGGCGCAAGGTCAATCCCGCCGACAGCCCGGTGTTGATCCTCAGCATCAGTTCCTCCCTGATGCCCGGCACCGAGCTGAGCGACTACGTCGAAACCCTGCTCTCGCGCCAGATCAGCCAGATCGACGGCGTAGGACAAATCTATATCTCCGGCCAACAGCGTCCGGCGATCCGGGTCCAGGCCTCGGCTGATCGGCTCGCCGCCATCGGCCTGACCCTGGCAGACATCCGCCTGGCGCTCCAGCAGGCCAGCCTCAACCTGGCCAAGGGCGCCCTGTACGGCGATTCGAGCATTTCCACCCTGTCCACCAACGACCAGTTGTTCCAGCCTGAGGAGTACGGCGAGCTGATCGTGTCCTACAAGGACGGCGCACCGGTTCACCTCAAGGACATCGCCAAGGTCGTCAACGGCTCGGAAAACGCTTACGTCCAGGCCTGGTCCGACAGCGAACCAGGGGTCAACCTGGTGATCTTCCGGCAACCGGGGGCGAACATCGTCGAGACCGTCGACCGCATCCAGGCGGCCCTGCCCACCCTGCAAGCCATGCTGCCCGCCGCCATGCAGGTCAAGGTCCTGATCGACCGCACCCAGACCATCCGCGCCTCGTTGCATGAAGTGGAGATCACCTTGCTGATCGCGGTGCTGCTGGTGGTCGCGGTGATGGCGCTGTTCCTGCGCCAGCTCTCGGCGACCCTGATTGTCTCGGCGGTGCTGGGGGTGTCACTGACCGCCAGTTTCGCCCTGATGTACGTGATGGGCTTCAGCCTGAACAACCTGACCCTGGTGGCGATCGTCATCTCGGTGGGGTTCGTGGTGGACGATGCGATTGTGGTGGTGGAGAACATCCACCGCCACCTGGAGGCCGGCGAAAGCATGCGCGAGGCGGCGATCAAGGGCGCTGGCGAAATCGGCTTCACCGTGGTCTCCATCAGCTTCTCGCTGGTGGCGGCGTTCATTCCGTTGCTGTTCATGGGTGGTGTGGTCGGGCGCCTGTTCAAGGAATTTGCCCTGACCGCCACCTCGACCATCCTGATTTCGGTGGTGGTGTCGCTCACCCTGGCGCCGACCCTGGCCGCGCTGTTCATGCGTGCCCCGCTACATCATGCCCACAGCAAGATGGGATTCGGCGAGCGTCTGCTGGGCTGGTACGAGCACGGCCTGCGTCGGGCCCTGGCCCATCAAAAACTGATGATCGGCGTGTTCGGCCTGACCCTGGCACTGGCGGTGGTGGGCTACGTGTTCATTCCCAAGGGGTTCTTCCCGGTACAGGACACCGGCCTGGTACTGGGCACCAGCGAAGCCGCCGCCGATGTGTCGTTCCCGGACATGGTCGCCAAACACAAGGCCCTGGCCGACATCGTCGCCGCCGACCCGGCGGTGCAGACCTTCTCCCACTCCGTCGGTGTCTCGGGCAACAACCAGACCATCGCCAACGGCCGTTTCTGGATCGCCCTCAAGCCCCGGAACGAGCGTGACGTGTCGGCCAGCGGCTTCATCGACCGGATCCGCCCGCAATTGCTGAAAATCCCCGGCGTGGTGCTGTACCTCAGGGCCGGGCAGGACATCAACCTCAGCTCTGGTCCCAGTCGCGCCCAATATCAATACGTGCTCAAGAGCAACGACGGGCCGAGCCTCAACGCCTGGACGCAAAAGCTCACCGACAAGCTGCGTGGCAACCCGGCGTTCCGTGACATCTCCAACGACCTGCAACTGGGCGGCAGCATCACCCACATCAACATCGATCGCAGCGCGGCGGCGCGCTTCGGCCTCACCGCCACCGATGTCGACCAGGCCCTGTACGACGCCTTCGGCCAACGGCAGATCAATGAGTTCCAGACCGAGACCAACCAGTACAACGTGATCCTGGAGCTCGACACCCAGCAACGCGGCAAGGCCGAAAGCCTGGCGTACTTCTACCTGCGTTCGCCCCTGAGTGGGGAAATGGTGCCGCTCTCGGCCCTGGCCCGCTTCGATGCGCCGAGCAACGGTCCGTTGTCGATTGCCCACGACGGCATGTTCCCGGCCGCCAACCTGTCATTCAACCTGGCGCCCGGCGTGGCCCTGGGAGACGCGGTGCGCCTGCTCGACCAGGCGAAGAACGAAATCGGCATGCCGGCCGCCATCACCGGCAATTTCCAGGGCGCGGCCCAGGCTTTCCAAAGCTCGCTAAAAAGCCAGCCATGGCTGATCCTCGCCGCGCTGGTGGCCGTGTACATCATCCTCGGCGTGCTCTACGAGAGTTTCGTGCACCCGTTGACGATCATCTCGACCCTGCCCTCGGCCGGCCTCGGCGCGCTGATCATGCTCTGGCTGCTGGGCGAGGATTTTTCGATCATGGCCCTGATCGGGCTGGTGCTGCTGATCGGGATCGTCAAGAAGAACGGCATCCTGATGATCGACTTCGCCCTCGACGCCCAGCGCAATAAAGGGCTGGCGCCCCAGGAGGCGATTTTCCAGGCGTGCCTGACACGCTTCCGGCCGATCATGATGACCACTCTGGCGGCCCTGCTCGGTGCCTTGCCGCTGATGCTCGGCTATGGCCCCGGCGCGGAGCTGCGCCAGCCCCTGGGCATCGCGGTGGTGGGCGGCCTGCTGGTGAGCCAGGCGCTGACGCTGTTCACCACACCGGTCATATACTTGTGGCTGGAGCGACTGTTCCATCGGCCCACCCATCAGCCAGGGTCGGCGCCGACGGCGGCGCTGGCGAGCACAGACCACTGAGGCAGGGCCATGCGCGTTCTGATTATCGAAGACGAAGAAAAAACCGCGGACTACCTGCACCGCGGCCTGACCGAACAGGGCTATACCGTGGACGTGACGCCGGACGGCATCGAGGGGCTGCACCTGGCCCTGGAAACCGACTATGCGGTGATCGTGCTCGACGTGATGCTGCCGGGCCTGGATGGCTTCGGCGTATTGCGGGCCCTGCGCGCCCGCAAGCAGACACCGGTGATCATGCTCACCGCCCGGGAACGGGTCGAGGACCGCATCAAGGGCTTGCGCGACGGCGCCGATGACTACCTGGGCAAGCCTTTCTCCTTCCTCGAACTGGTGGCCCGCCTGCAAGCCCTGACCCGCCGCAGCGGCGGCCATGAGCCGGTGCAGGTGAGCATCGCCGACCTGTGGATCGACCTGATCAGCCGCAAGGCCACACGGGCCGGCCAGCGCCTGGACCTGACGGCCAAGGAGTTCTCCCTGCTCAGCGTCCTGGCCCGCCGCCAGGGTGAAATCCTCTCGAAAACCGCCATTGCCGAAATGGTCTGGGACATCAACTTCGACAGTGACGCCAACGTGGTGGAAGTGGCGATCAAACGCTTGCGAGCCAAGCTCGATGGGCCGTTCGAACAGAAGTTGCTGCACACCATTCGCGGCATGGGCTATGTGCTGGAGAGTCGCGGCGATGAGCGTTCCTGACAGCATCGCCCTGCGCCTGAGCGGCATGTTCACGCTGGTGGCGGCGCTGGTGTTCCTGTTGATCGGTGGCGCTTTATACCAGCAGGTCGCCAAGGGCCTGGGCCTGTTGCCCGAAGCCGAGCTCGATGCCCGCTACAGTGTCCTGGAGTCCACCGTTGGCCGCTACGGCACGCCTGAACACTGGGTGAAGATCAACAACAAGCTGCGACTGCTCGGTGAAGAAGACAAACGCATCCATTTCTGGATCGTCAGCGACGATCCGCGCTTTGAATACGGCGCTCCCGATGCGCAGATCCGTGCCTTTGCCCAGGGCGCCCTGGGTAAGCGCGACCTGACCTTGCCCCGTCGGCACTACCCGATGAAAGTATTGGTGAGCCAATTCCCGGCCAAGGACCAGCGTCCGCCGCTGCGCTTCATGATCGGCATCGACACCCAGACCTTCTACCAGACCCAGCATCGCCTGCTGGTGGCGCTGGTGAGCCTGGCGATTGTCGGTGTGCTTCTGGCTTCATTGCTGGGCTACTGGGTCGCGCGCATCGGCCTCAAGCCGCTGATCAAGCTGTCCGACGAAGCCCGGCGCCTGGCCCCGCCCCGCCTGTCCGGGCGCTTGCAGCTGTCGCCCTTGCCGCCGGAGCTGAGCCAGTTTGTCAGTTCCTTCAACGCCACCCTCGACCGGGTCGAACAGGCTTACTCGCGGCTGGAATCGTTCAACGCCGACGTCGCTCATGAATTGCGCTCGCCCCTGACCAACCTGATCGGCCAGACCCAGGTTGCGCTGACCCGTGGGCGCTCGGCCGAACACTACTTCGAAGTGCTGCAATCGAATCTCGAGGAGTTGGAGCGGCTGCGTTCGATCATCAACGACATGCTGTTCCTGGCCAGCGCCGACCAAGGCAGCAAGGCCACCAAACTGACCAGCACCTCCCTGGCCGGCGAAGTGGCAACCACCCTCGACTACCTGGACTTCATTCTCGAAGACGCCCAGGTCCAGGTCCGGGTCAGCGGCGACGCCCAGGCCAACATCGAGATCGCCCACCTGCGGCGGGCGCTGATCAACCTGCTGAGCAACGCCGTACAGCACACCGGGCCCGGGCAAGTGATCGACGTGCACATCGAAGACCTTGGCGACCAGATCACCCTCGCGGTCACCAACCCCGGCGAACCGATTGCCGGCGAGCACCTGCCACGCCTGTTCGAACGTTTCTATCGCGTCGATGCCTCGCGTAGCAACAGTGGCGCCAACCATGGGCTGGGGCTGGCCATCGTCAAGGCAATCGCGCTGATGCATGGCGGGGACGTATTCGTGCGCAGTGACCAGGGCACCAACACGTTCGGGATCCGCTTACCAGCCTGAGGCCGCCACAAGGTTCGATCTTTTCCAGCATTGAATGCTGGGCGAAAGCCAACTCGACCAAAATCGACAGATCGCAGCCTTCGGCCGCTCCTACCCGGTTATTGCGCAAACACTGATTGCCCGCCTTCACCGATCCAAGCACAATCAGCAAAAGGCCAGCATCTGGTTCATTGCCGGTTTGCAATCCTTTGGGACGGATCCCAGCCACATCACAATGCAGACATCGGACCCATGAGCGCGCGCAGTGCGACACCCGGCAACACCCCGTCCTCGATACGTTCAGAACGGGTACTCGTACTGGCCAGTTCGCTGGTTGTCATTGCGATCCTGAGCATCGTGACGTCCCTGCTGATTCGCGAACATGCCGCCGCACAACAGGCCGCAACACGTGCGGCGACCAATATCGTGCAACTGATTGACGCCGATGTGCTGCGTAACGCGGAGCTCTACGATCTGTCGCTGCAAGGTTTGGTCGCGGCCGCCAAACGCGAAGACCTGAAAGACGTTTCGCCGACGATCCGCCATCTGGCGCTATTCGACCGCGCCACCGCCGCCCCTTATAAAGGCGACATCCTGCTGCTGGACAAACACGGCAATGTGATCGCTGACTCCGCCTCGATCACGCCGCGTATAGGCAACTATGCCGATCGGGAGTACTTCCAGTCCCATATCCAGGATCCAAACCCGGGCATGATGATCAGCCGCCCGTTCCGCTCCAGAAGTCATGGGCAGGAATGGCGCATCAGTTTCAGCTATCGATTGAGCGATGAACGGGGTGAGTTCATGGGCGTGGCCGAGGCCGCGATGCGCCTGAGCTACTTCAACCAATTGTTCAAGAGCCTGAACATTGGTCATGGTGGCACGGTCAACCTGGTCAGCCGCGACGGGATTGTGTTGGCCCAGGAACCGCCTCTGGCCGACAACATGATTGGCAAGGATTTCAGCAACCGACCGAACTTCGTCCGCATCCTGCGCGAAGGTAACGGCAGTTTTACCAGCATTTCCAGTGTCGATCAGACCCAGCGCCTGTACACCTTTTCCCAGGTAGGCAGCCTGCCATTGATCGTCGTGGTGGCGCTCTCCTCTCAAGAGGTGTTCGCGTCATGGCAGCGCACGGCCTTGTTGGTCAGTTGTGCTACCGGCGCGCTGTGCATCGGTTTGCTCTGGCTCACCTGGCTGCTGCGCCGCGAATTGCGACGCCGCTACAGAGCTGAACGGGAATTGGCCCAACTGGCATCCGTCGACTCTCTTACAGGACTGGCCAACCGACGAACACTGGACGAGACGTTGCAACAGGAATGGCTGCGCGCCCAACGTTCGGGCCAACCGTTGTCTGTGCTGATGATCGATGCCGATCACTTCAAGGCATTCAACGACCGCCATGGCCATCAACGGGGTGACGAGGCCTTGCGAACCTTGGCTCAGCTGATCAGCAAACATGTTCGTCGCCCCGCCGACCTGGCGGCGCGCTACGGGGGTGAAGAGTTCTCGGTGGTGCTGCCGGAAACCACCACCGCCGGTGCGTTCACCATGGCCCAGAACATTCGCGAAGCGGTTGAACAGCTGCTACCTGTGACCGAGGGGGAAGCGCCGATGACGGTCAGTATCGGCATCGCCACTTGGGTAAACGGGCCGTATGGCGAGCTCCAACAACTTTTGTTCGCCGCGGACAAGGCGCTTTACCAGGCCAAGGCCAGTGGGCGTAATCGTGTGGTTTGCGCGATGTGACGCTTCCCTCTGTGGCTGTTCACTTAGTGTATATATCCGTTGCTGCGGTAACGGCCACTGGCGGTTCCGCTCTTACAGCGGGTCACTTTTGGAGGAGCCGGGAGCCGGACCAGCCAAAAGTAACCAAAAGCGCTTTGCCCCACCGCTCGGTGCCTCGCCTAGGCTCGGCATGCCTGAACGAAGGCGTTGCTCCGTGGGCCGCCGCGAGGCGGCCTAACAGCCGACCTGGTTCTCCTGGTCGTACACCTGTCAGATCTGTGGGAGCAAAGCTTGCTCGCGATGAGGCCAGCAAGCCCAATATCCATGTGACTGAACCACCGCCATCGCGAGCAAGCTCGCTCCCACAGGTGGAACGCGGTCCAACCAAGAACCAGGTCGGCTGTTAGGCCGCCTCGCGGTGGACGTTGATCTCGGCGCCCCGTTAACCACGCTGGCCGAACGCAGGCATTGCGCAGTGGGCATCCCGGCATGGATGCCGGGATAGCCGCGCTGGGCCATGGATGGCCCTTCGCGGCGGGCCCACGGAGCAATGCCGGAGTGAGGGCACACCGAGCCTAGGCGAGGTGCCGAGTGGTGG